>JAWDMO010000120.1:0-2589 GCA_046536535.1 Nitrososphaeria archaeon | reverse complement strand
CAGTAAAGAAGCCTCTATCTTTCGTCGTAGACCATAACAGAGTAGCACCCATAAAGGGGTGTAACCCTTGAGACCTCAGGGAACCCCTCGCCCTTCAGGGCGGGGAGGAGGTCAGAAATACGAGATGCACATATGGGGTTCGTTGCCGGAGGATGTGAGGATAGCCAAGTTGATCTTCGATCCAAGCGGCTACTCCGTGTGGGCTGCCGGCGATGAGCTCGAGTACATAGTATCGCTCGATCCTCCGATGTGCACATGCCCCGATTTCTCGTTCAGGTTAGCGCGTGGACGGCCATCTCCCTGCAAACACATAAGGGCGGTCCTGAGGGCCGCTTACTGGGGGGAATACAGCGTGATTCACGAGGGAGATGGCGATCTGATGGCGATGCTCACCGGGATTCCACAGCGCTCGCCCCGCCGTTGAGCGCCGCCAGGTTAGCCTCCAGGAGCCCCGGTTCTTGAAAGCGCGCCCGGGCGGCGCGGACCAGCCATTCCAGCGGCAGCGCGCGCCCTCCCGAAAGCGCTCCCAGCAGCGCGATGCCGGTCAGAATCCTGGGCTCCCTGAGACCACGGCCCGCCTCCTCCGCTATTCTAGTTGCATCGATGGAGATCACGCTGGCATCCAGCCCGGTCGGCGGCTTCAGAAGGGACGAGTTGACCACGAGGATCCCCTTCCGCTCCAGCTGCAGATATCTCCTCGAGGCCAGCGGATCCGCCAGCAGCACCGCGCGGTACAGATGCGGAAGGGGATCGTCCACAGCATCCTCGGATCCGACCACGGCGCTCTCCACGCGGCCTCCCCTTGTCTGCGGGCCATACGTGGGAACGGCGGTAGCGTACATGCCGGCCTGCATGAGCGCGAGGGCCAGCAAATTTCCAGCCTCCACCACGCCCTGTCCACCCCTGCCGGACAGTAGCACGGATATCAAGCGTCCACCCCCAGCCTATCCCTGCAGAGTCCCGGGGGATGTGCTTTGGCCGCGACCTCGTGCGCGTAGAACTTCGCCTCGTCCACCGTCATCTTCCAGTTCACGTTGCACGTGCCGATGAATTCCACGAATGAGAAACCGCCCATCAGCTGTGTCCTGAGGGCGGATAAGATGGCCCTGTACGAGTCGATCACGGGCCGGAACGAGTAGATGACCTTCCCATTTCTCATCACGGGCTTCGGCGCTATGATGACCCTCCTCAGGTACGCCGGTCCCTCGATGGATGCCAGTATTCCGCAGACATCGGTCGGGGGACCCTCCACGCCGGCCCCCCTTCCCCTGGGGGTCGTGGTGGTCCTCATGCCCTGCGGGGTTGTCGGGGACATCTGTCCCCCGGTCATCCCGAATACCATGTTGTTGTACATGAACACGGTCACCGGCATCCCCCTGCCGGCTGCTCCCAGCAGTTCGCCGATTCCTATGCCGCCTGCATCCCCATCCCCCTGGACCGAGAAGACGACGAGGCCCGGCTCGAGGAGCTTGATCGCGGTCATGAGAGCGGGCGCCCTTCCATGCGGCGCCTGCACGTAGTCCACGTTCAGGAACTCGTATGCGAGGGATGAGCATCCGACGGATCCGACCATGACGGCCCTCTCGACGAGGCCCAGCTCCTCGAGCGCCCTCGCTATCAGCTTGAGGAGGATGCCGTGCTCGCACCCCGGACAGTACGACGTGGGGACCCCGGGATATATCGACGATATGCGGCCGGCGTCCATCGCGCGATCGCCTCCTCCGGCTCGACGATCTCCCCTCCGGCCGCCGCGATCGACTCCACGAGCGGCCCCAGCCTGGCGGCGACCTCCTCGTGGAGCTGGCCCTCGCTCATCTCAACCACGATTACCCTCCTGCCCTCCGCCGCGGCTTCCAGCTCCTCCCAGGGAAACGGGCTGAGCGTGATCGGGCGGAACACGCCGACCTTCCTCCCGCGTTCCCGGAGCTTTCTGGCGGCGCCCTCGGCCTTCCTGGCGGCCACGCCATACGCGACGAGCACGGTGTCCGCGCCGTCGCACGCGATGCATTCGAAGTCCTTCACGCGCGACTCTATCTCCCTCCACTTGGCGGACAGCCGCTCCTTGTGGATCCGCATGTCGTGCGGTTCCAGATACATGGAGTTCAGCAGGTGCCTGGCGCCCCCGGCCCTGCCCCTGACGGCCCATCCCACGTCGGATTTCACTTCCCCCAGATCCGGGACCTCCACCGTCTCCCTCATGTGCACCACTATTGCGTCGGTGAGCACGACGACCGGTATCCGGTACTCGAACGCCAGGCGGAATCCCCTGTTAACGTGCTCCATGGCCTCCCCGACGCCCTGCGGCGCGAGCACAATGGCCCTGGATCCGCCGTGCCCGAGCGACCTGGTGACGAACAGGAAATCGCTCTGCTCGGGCTCGACGTTCCCCAGCCCCGGCCCTCCCCTGTTCACGTCCACTATCAGGAACGGAATCTCAGTTCCAACCGAATAGGATACGCCCTCGGCCATCAGGCTCAGCCCGGGACCCGAGGTGGCGGTCATCGCCAGGTGCCCCGCCGCGCCCGCCCCCATCAGCATGTTGACCGCCTCCACCTCGCTCAACGCCTGGAGGAACACCCTGTAGCGGGG
>JAWDMO010000119.1:0-2616 GCA_046536535.1 Nitrososphaeria archaeon | reverse complement strand
CAGCACGGCCCTGGGAACTATCACAACATTAGCATCCCCGAGCGCTCCGCTCGTCAGGAGCCTCTGAGCGCTTCCGCTCAGCAATGCGCTTCCATCGAACACGATGCCCTCCGGCACGTGTGGGTATACGTTCAGGGCTCAGATAATCCTTTTTCACCGCCAGCGCCCGAATCCATGAGCGACAGGAACTCTTCGCGCGCGTCCCAGGGTAGCAGCCCGCTTGCGGCGAACGCATGTCCCTCGGCCACGCCGCCAATCCTCTCCATTGCCGCCTCCAGCAGGCTCGACGCCGGCGGCGCGCGCCCCGATTCCACGAGCCTGCGCAGTCCATCCGGCGTCCTCACCGATGCCTTGATCCACCTCCCTCCGATGGACCCGAGCCCCGGTATCCTCGGGTCGAATTCCATCATTCCGATCAGATATTTGCCTTGGTCGACGATCCTCCTGTGGCTCAGGACGCTGAGGAACGTGCCTATCACCTTGGTCCCCAGTCCCTTCAGGATCCCCCCATCGTCCATCCATTGTATGTGTTCCATCATCCTGAGGCCCTTCCCGTAGACGCGGGAGAACAGCTCATCGAACTTGGCGGCGCGTAGCCCCTCGAGCCTATCCACCTCCTCCCTGGGGAGCTCCCTCCTCATGATCCCGGCCACCGCCCTCTCAGGCCCCCCGTCGTAGTAGCCGACGCTTCCCAGCACGGTGTACGCGGTCGACGCCCTGTCCCAGTACTCCCGCAGGTGCCTCAGGTAATATCTCTCTCCGGATCTCGACGTCCTCCTCTCCACGTCGCCGTTTTCCTCGGCATCGGCCAGCGCCTCCGCGTCCAGCCCCCTCATCGGGCCCGGTATCTCTGCGCTGCCCACGACTGCTGCCCACGCAATTTCCCGGGCTTCGGCCGGCGTCGGCGACACAGCCCTCAGGAACATGTAAGCTGCAGTCGAGCCGCTGACGTCGCTCTCCCCGCTGTATCCATAGAGCTCCGGGTTGAGATGAAATATCCCTCCGCGGGAGACCTTCGCGGGGTCGTGGTGGTCCAGTATAACTATGATCTGCCCCCCGCGCATAGCTTCCGCTATGAGATCGGCCCTGCTGGATCCTATGTCGGCGTAGATGAAGAGGTCGGCGTCCAGCGCGTGTATCATCCGGACTATCGACGGATGCATCTTCTCTATGCACACGGCCCTCGCCTTCACGCCCAGCAGCTCCGCCGCCCTGAGGGATATGGCGCCCGCGGCCAGGCCGTCCGCATCGTCGTGATGGACCACTACAGCACTCGAGGCGGTCCTCACGCCCGCTGCCGCCTCCATCAGCGCGGCGTTGTACGCCTCCCTCCCCTTTCCTCCATCGCCCTCGCTCATTTCCCGAAGAACTCCTCCAAGCTCATGCCCCTGGACGCCGACAGCAGCCGCGATTCGTCGACGCCTACGGCCTCCAATATTCTCCCGCAGGCGGCGGCTATCTGCCTCTCCGCGTAATAGTCCCAGTCGACCTGATCCGCGGTGACCTCGAAGTACGGCTTAACCCTCTCGTTTAACTTGCCAGCGCCCTTCACCACTATGAATCCCACCTTGTCGCCGACCCTCACGTCCCACCCGCCCGCCCTCATATGCCTCGCCACCACGGCGTGCGGCGCGGTCGCCTCGTACTCATCGGGCTGCTTCGTCAGTTGCCTCCATATTATCAGCTGCTTGAGCGGTATCTCACCGGCCTTGGCCCTCCTCACCCACTCCACCGCCCTCTCGACGGCCCTCTCGACGCTTCCCTCCTTGAGGAGAACCTCCAGGACCTCAGCCTGTGCGCGCTTCGCCGCATCGCTCCAGTCGCCCCTCACGGCCTCGAGCCCCACGATGTCCAGCTCGCCTCCCTCGGTGATTCCCGCGTACCTCTTCTTAGCCTCCGTAAAGAGGACGCTCCTGTAGACCTTCTCGACCTTCACCTCGAGCCCCAGCTCATCGCCTATCCAGCTCAGGAGATTCTCCACCTTAGCCTCATCGTACGACACGAAGACGCTATCCGTGTCGCCGTAGATGACCTCGAGCCCCATCCCCGTGGCCCTCTCCATCACGGCCGATATCACCTCCCTGCCCTTCGCCGTGATGGCGGCTGCCACATGCGGCGCGTACCACCTAGCCCCGGACCACCCCGTGTAGCCGTAGGTTGCGTTGGCTATCCTCTTCAACGCCCTCTGCTTGGCGTCCATCACCTTGCGCTCCCTGGATCCCTCCGGGTAACGTCCCCATTCCTCCCTAGCCTTGGCCCTCTCGTCCAGGAGGAGCCTCAGCGCCCTGGGCAGGAAGCCGGGCGGCCCCTCCCTCAATGCTCCGTCCTCCCCGACGGTCTCCAGGCTCATATTATATTTTATTATAATACTGGGATACATGCTCTTGAAGTCCAGGACCGCCACGCCGCTGTGAAGTCCCGGCTTCGGCTGGATGACCATTCCCCCGGGATACGTTATATGCCTGGATTCCCTCCTGGGAGGTATGAGCTCCCCCGCCTCCTCCGCGAACCTCATGAGGTAGTTCTCGACCTTGAAGCCGGTCGCCGCCGTCAGCACGTGATCCGGCGGTATCCCGGTTATGCCGGATAGGCTGAACACGTAGTCCGATATCGCGG
>JAWDMO010000118.1:0-2621 GCA_046536535.1 Nitrososphaeria archaeon | reverse complement strand
GGCGTAATCGTGGAGCTCGCGCTCAAGGTGGAGGAGGCGCCCCGCGGGATCGGCCTCGCGGTCTACACATTCAAGGACCTGGGGGAGGCGTCGCGCGCCCTCTACAGGATCAGGAGGGCCAGGATATCCACCATCTACGCGTACCTCGCCGCCGGGTGGACGCTCGACATACTCTATCCGGACAGGGCGCCCTGGGATCACAGGCTCAGGGTCATAGTCGCGGCCCCCACCCGGGAGCAGGCCGACATCGAGATGGGGAGGCTGAGGGAGGCCGTCGGGCCGGGCGGGGAGTATCAGGGGCCCGCGGAGGCCGAGAAGCTCGTGAAGGAGAAGGACGCGTGGGTGAGGGAGTTCGCGTACAAGGCCGGGATGCGCGCGGCGCTCATGGTCCACGTGCCCCTGGGGTCCCTCGGGGACTACATGAGGACGTTCGAGTCGTTCGCGTCCCACGTGAGCGATGAGTACGGCCTCAGGATGGGCCTTGGGGGATTCCTCACCGACAGGAGCTTCATCTCCGTGCTCGCCATCTACTTCGACCCGAGGAGCGCGGAGTCCCGCTCCAGGGCAATCGCCGCCTGGAACGACGTCAAGGTCAGGGCGCTCGAGTCGGGCGCGGTCCCCTATCGCATAGGGGGGATCTGGGGCGATCAGATGCCGAGGATGGGCGAGTACTACGAGGTGCTCAGGAGGCTGAAGTCCACGCTCGACCCGAGGGGGATAATGTCCCCGGGGATCCTGGGGCTCTGAGCCGACCCGTCGGTTCCCCCGATCGCCTTATTAACAACCCCTTTAGCACGATACTAAGAAATGGAGGAATTGTCTAAATCAGGATCGGGCGCCGCCGGGAATCCGGCTGGCCGCAACCCGTCAGCGCACGGCGGGGGCTGGACCCCGCGGCGGCCGATCCCCGATTCAGGTCCGGGTGATGGGCGTTGGAGCTCGCGCAGCTGCTGAGCCTCAGCGGGATGGGCCTCGTAGGCCTCCTACTTCTATCGTACATACTGGGCCTGCTGCACGGGGCGACGCCGGACGAGCACACGTGGCCCATAACCTTCTCCTACTCGGTGGGGACCTTCTCAACGAGGGGAGGGGCGAAGGCCGGCCTCGTCTTCTCGTCGGGATTCACGCTGCAGCGCGCCATACTGACAGAGCTCGCGTACTTCGCGCTCGCCTCGATCCTGAATACCGCGCTGTTCTTCGGCCTCGTATACGTGGTCGTCGGGATCGTCATGCTAGCCGCGGGCCTCTACATAGCCAGCAGGGGGAAGTACCTCCACTGGCACTACATGGAGGAGAAGCTGGGCGTCGCGCTCGGGATCCACAGGAAGGGGAGCGTCGCCCAGAGGAGGGAGTTCGAGCACGAGGTGAACCCCGTGTTCTCGGAGGCCGGGGACCTCACGAAGCCCGTGCCGGTGAAGCTCGCGTTCCTGCACGGCCTGGTCGCCGGATGGGGCGTGGGCGCGTACGCGCTCATACTCATGACCACGGTGGCGCCCGCGATGCCGAGCCCCCTCCTCGCGTGGATGCCCGGGGCGCTCTTCGGGGTCGGCACCATGACTATGCAGGTGGCATGGGGCGCCGGATTCGCGCGGTGGCTGACGTCCATGAAGCACCTGAGCCGGGAGGGAGTGGCGCTCGTGGGCAAGACCATAACGTACTACGTCCTGACGTACGGCGGCATCGTGTTCGCGGCGGCGGGCGCGCTCGTGATGGCGTTCCCATGGGTGCTCAACCTGTCGCTGCCCACCGGCATAGGCATCCCCAACCTGGACGCGATAGACATAGGGTTCGTGCTGGTCATAGCGACGGTCGCTGTCCTGGGGTTCGCCGGGTACCGGATGGGGGTCAGGAGGGCGCGTTCCCTCGGCCTGGTGTCGCCGGGCAGTCGATATCGATATCGATGTAGACATAAAGCGTATATTCCCAGGGCCTCAGGCCCCCTGCCATGAGGCGCAGCGCGATCGTGGCCCTGATACTCGCATCCCTCATCGTCGCGGCGCCCGCGCGGATGGTCGCCGCGTCCGCCGGGCCCCTCATCATCTCCGGCTCCACGTGGGGATCGCAGGGATCCCCCATGGCCACCGAGCCGGGCTCCACGTACGTCCCCTACACCGTGTACCTCACTAACGCGGGACAGTACCCGGCGGAGAACGCCTCCATAAGGCTTTATCCGACGTATCCGATCAGCTTCTCGCCCGGCGCCGCGCGGGCGATCAATTTCACCTACATACCCCCGGGGGCCACGGTCCCCGCGGTCTTCTACCTGAACGTGGCGCCCGGCGCATCCGACGGCGTCTACAACATCTCCGCGTTCGTCAACTACACGGTCGTATCGTACAGGGGCTCCACCGTCTACAATTACACGCAGCACATGCAGGCGCCGGTCACCCTCTACGCGGCGCCCGCCGCGTACGCCGCCTACTGGGGCTCCCAGTCCTCGCCGGCCGCGGCCTACCCGGGGATGCAAGGCTCCTCGCTCACCGTGGTCGTGGGCAACTCGGGGACCGGCCCGGCTTACAACGCCACGGTGTCCATCTCCGCCTCCGGCCCCATAGACCTTGTCACCGACAGCGTGAGCGTCGGCACCATCCCGCCCGGCTCGCAGGTGCCGGTCTCGTTCG
>JAWDMO010000117.1:0-2658 GCA_046536535.1 Nitrososphaeria archaeon | reverse complement strand
CAGCACCAGGATGACGACCTTACCCCATCACCTCCAGACCTCGTCGGCCATCCTCCTGACGTCGTCCCATTTCGCCACGTCGGCCTGGACCGCGAACGAGTCCCTCCCCATACCCCTGATCTCGTCGGCCACCTTCTCGGCGCCCTCCGCCGACGTGTTGTAGTGGACCGCGACGTCGGCGCCGTCCCTGGCGAACGCCGTGGCTATCTTGCTCCCGAGGCCGCGGCCGGCGCCGGTGACCAGCACCTTCTGCCCTGCGAACCTGTTGCAGGGAGGCGTCCGATTCCTCCTGTGGACATCCGGAGAAACCTCCTCCGGAACCTCCTCCAGTGATCCCCAGCTCATTGCGTCCACCATGGATGAGGTGTGATTTAATTGATTCCATACTAAGCGGTGACCTGGTCCATCTCCGTCACGTGTTTTCTCAGCCTTATCAGATCGTCTATCTGGGCGTGGAGGCGCGAGCGGTGCTCCATGAGCATCTCGTAGAGCAGCCAGTCGTCCTTGACGTCGTCTATCGCGTCGTCCATGTTGACGAGCGCCACCTTCAGGGCGGTCACGCACCTGTTCATGACGCGGTCGACCACCCTCTTCCTGCGCTCATAGTGGTCATCCACCCTCCAGCTCCCCTTCTCCTCCCTTATCGCGCGCCTCACGTGATCGCGCCTGAGGCCCTTCTCCACTATCATGGTGGCCAGTTCCTCCACCCTCTCCGGATCATCCACGGTCGCGAGCTCCGCCGCCACGCTGGGCGCTATGCGCCGGCGCATAACCTCCTGCTGGACGTCCTGGGGGAGCCTGAGCAGCTGGAGCCTCCTGCTGACGTATTCTTGGCTCTTCCCTATCCTCCTGGCGAGCTCGCTCTCGGATCCGTAGCCGTACTCCTCGATGTATTTCTTGAAGGCCGTCGCCTCCTCGATCGGGTTCAGGTTCCTCCTCTGCAGGTTCTCCATGAGCGCCACCTCGAAAGCGGCCCTGTCGTCCACGTCGACGATTATGCACGGGGCCTTCCGCCTGCCGAGCGCCTTCAGCGCCGCCAGCCTCCTGTTGCCGGCGACGACCTCGTAGTAGCCGTCCCTCGGCCTCACTATGAGGGGATGGAGGAGTCCCCTCTCCGCTATGGAGGCCGCGAGCTCCTCCACGTCCCCGCCGCTGATCCTGAAGGGGGGCTCCATCGATCTGAGTTTGCTCACGTCAAGCTCCTGGATGACGCCGCCTTGCCAGCTCACTGCGGTCATTGGACGCGCCCGTTATAAAAATATTGAGTATAGATACCCATGGGTAGTTCCATTAGAGTAAATAGATGGAGTGACGCCCGGGTTCACCTGGACGGGGCGAGCGCGAACGGCCTTATCAGGCTGCCCGTGGCGCCCTTTATCTTCAGCGGGGCCACGACGGTGAGCGATACGTACTGTCCGTCCCTGGCCAGCTCCTCCAGGTAGAGGCTCTTCATCAGGTGTATGCCGTTGTCGACGAGGAGTATCAGGTGCTGTTCAAACGGCTTGGGGACGCCGAAAGCCAGGTTGTCTATCCCGACAAGCCCCGGCCCCTTCGCGGCTATCCAGCGGGTGGCGTCGGGCGACATGCCGGCGAATTTGTGGAGGTAAGCGTCGGGGTCGCTCCGGAAGAACCTCGAGTACCCGGTCCTTATCAGGACTATGTCCCCCTTCGATACGTCGACGCCCTCCCACTTGAGCGCCGCGGCCAGATCGTCCGGGGTTATCGCGTAGCGCTCCGGCAGTATGTCGAGCCCCTTGGACGCGGGGACGTCTATCAGCACGCCCCTCCTCACGAAGATCGGCGCCTCGTCAACCCCGTACTTCGTGTAGCCGTCGAACCTCTCTATATCGGCCGCCTTAACGCCGTCCTTGAGCCCGCCGTTCCTCGACATGTGGCAGAAGGCATCGAAGTGCGTGCCCGCGTGCATGCTGGTCACTATTATCTCCATGGAGTCGGCGAACCCCAGGCCGGGCACTATATTCTCGAACATCTTGACGGTGTTCTCGTGGTACCTGTAGATCCACATGTGGAACGGCGGATCCTCCGGATGTACGGGCATCCCGTTGAAGTAATACTGGCTCAGGTCGTAGATCCTCATCCCGAGCGCCGAATTTATCAGCTCATCCACGGAAGGATTCATCGTGCGCTAGATGGGGGTAGAACGATATAAGAATTAAACCCGGGCGGCGACCCGAAGCGAGGGATCAGACCCGGGCGGCCTTCCGCCGCCCGATGCGAGCCGATGATAATTTCAGAATTCTGACTATAGTATGATTATATTGTAATAATTATAAAATAACTCGATCCCGCTATTTCGAGTCGCTCACGGGCGGCTTTATCCTGCCCGGCGGGCCCGCCACCACGGTGTTCCTGACGACGCCTATCCCCTCTATCTCCGACTCTATCACGTCGCCCGGCTTCAGGTAATATTTGAACGGGTCCTCCCTGAACGCGGCGACCCCTGAGACCGTGCCCGTCGATATCATGTCGCCCGGGTACAGCGTTACCACGGAGTATCTCGACACTATCTCGGGCACCTTGACGGAGAGGTTCCACGTCCCCGACTGCTGCCTGGGCTCCCCGTTGACCCTGAACTCCATCTTGAGCTTGTGCGGATCGGGGATCTCGTCCTTCAGAACTATCCCCGGCCCGAGTATC
>JAWDMO010000116.1:0-2714 GCA_046536535.1 Nitrososphaeria archaeon | reverse complement strand
CGCGGAGGAGGCGGTATTTCCTTCCCTTCAACAGATGACTCTGGGAGGAGCTCCTTAATTTGGATTGCCGCGCTATCGACGGCGTTCTCCACGGCGGCCGCCCCTCCCGAGGCCGGAGCTTCCCGCCTCTTCCACGGATGTCGGCGCACGTCGTAGCCGAAGCATTTGAGGAGGGATTCACCGATCGCGGCTTCCCCAGGCCCCTGAACATCCTTTAACCCCGGTGTTCCATGGCCCCGGGGTTGAGGATAAGGGCGCTCGCCGTGCTCGTGGATCCCTCCTCATGGAGTCCTCCCGCGCTGAGGGACGAGATGGAGGGATGGGCGCTGGAGCTATCGGAGAGGGCCAGGTCCCTCTCCTCCCGCGGTATAGACGTGTGGACGACGCGCATCTCGCTCCCCGGCCTCCCGGGCGATGACCCGTCGATGATCGAGAGGGTGGCGTCCGCGGCCCCCGATAAAGTGCTCATATCGATCGGACACACCAGGAGGCCCGAGGTGCTGGAGGCAGCCGCCCGCCGGGGCCTCTACGCGTACTTCCCCATGGCGGATCCCGAGGACGCCGGGCCGGTCGCCGGGGCCGTGTACCGGGTATCGAGCGGGAACCCGGAGGACGCCACGAGGATGGCGGTCAGCGCCGGCGGGGGCCTGGTGCATACGCCCTACTTCCCTGCGTCCTCCGCCAGGCCCCGGGAGAAGATCCTCGCGGCATCCATCCTCTATCCCTCCGACGTGGATCCCTCCGACTTCCGGGGATCCATTGCGCGCGCCTTCAGATACGTTGAGCGCGCGATGCCATGGGCGGCCATAGATTATTCCATGAGCCCGTGGATGGACGAGAGCGTCGCCGGCCTCCTGGAGCGCATCTCCGGCTCCGCGCTCGTGGGGCCCGGATCCATGCACGCGATCTCGGAGGTCAACCGCGCCATAAGGGAATCCGCGGGCCCGACCACGATCGGCTTCAACGAGATAATGCTCCCCGTGGAGGAGGACTCAAGGATGAAGGAGATGGCGCGCGATGGCTCTATACGCGTGGCGGACCTCCTCAGGCTATCCTCGGTCTGTGTCGCCGGCGTCGACATGGCCGTCGTCTCCGCTGGGCTCGAAGTCCTCCGTCGTCTGTTGCTTGACGCCCGTTCCGTGGCGCTCTCGGCGCGCAAGCCCCTCGGGGTGCGCCTGATACCCGTGGATGAGCCCCCGGGAACTCAGGTCCAGCTGGGCAGGTTCGGGAGGGCGACCGTCATCGGGGCCTGATCCGGCGCTCCCGGTAGCTCGCCGCGGGGGACGCCCGCCGACGAACGGCGCACGAAACATAATTAAACGCGGGATCCATGGCCAGCCGGTTGCGCGCCGCTAGGTGGGTCCCGATAGCGCTCTACGCGGCGGTGATAGTCCTCGGGGTCGCTGAAAAGCTCATACCGCAGGTCAGGGTAGCGCTCCCGGCGCCCGCCGCCTACAGGCCCGCGTTCGACGCACTGGGAATCCTGGGGAGCGTGGAGGTCGTCTGGGCGGTCGCCATAGCCTACGCGGCATACGTGTACCTCGCGCACAGGAGGCTACCTGTCACCCTGCTGGCGTCGCTCCTGATAGCGGAGCTCGTCGACGGGGTCCTCAAGGTCTCGTTCTCCATCTGTCGCCCCCTCGAGGCGTCGTGTGCGCCATATCGTCCGCTCCTCGTGGACAGCTACTCCTACCCCTCGGGCCACGCGTCGAGGACGTTCTCGATCCCGCTCAACGCCGGGGGGATCGTCAGGTGGCTTCTCTTCGCGTTCGCCGTCGCGATCGCCGTGAGCAGGGTGCTCGTGGAGGTCCACTACCCGCTCGACGTGATAGGCGGCGCATCCCTCGGAATAGCGTCATCGCTCGTCGCCGGCCCGATAGTCCGCCGCCTCGGGCTTCACGAGCTCGAATCCTGAGTCGGCCAGCGCCTCGAGCAGCGCCCCGGCGATCCTCAGCTTGATCCTCTTAGTCCTCTCCCAGGCCTCCCCTCCCTTGTTCTTCCGCGAATAGCGCCCTATCTCCCCGTCGAGGTCCATTCCCACGAGCAGCGCCTTCGTCGCGCCCATCGCCGACGCGATGTACGCGGCCCGATCGCCGTCGGTGAAGCCTCCGTACGCCCTCGAGTTAGGAAGGGTGATCACCTGGCCCGTGGGCAGGAGCCTGGGGAGGATCCTCGTCGCCCTGAGCGCGGTGGCGATGTTGTCTCCGTGCGCCAGCACCACCACTATGGAGCCCATGCGCGCCGCGCGCCGGATGGCGCCGATGTCCCCATCCAGGTCCGTCACCACCACGTCGGGCACGATCCCCCTCTCCAGGAGCGCGGCGGCCGCGTCGTCCGCCGCAACTATCGAGCTCGGAAACGGCGGCCATCCCCCGGCTATGCGATCGGCCCAGCGATCCAGCGAGGGTCCCGCGCCCACTATCACGGCCGGCCTCCCCCGGATGACGGATCTGAGCTCCTCCTCCCCTATAGTCCTGGGGATGGCCGCCAGCCCGAGCGCGGCGGCCGCGACGACGTCCGCCAGAGGGTTGAGGCGGAGGATCCTCGATATCACCGAATATGTCGGGAGCTTCCCGGGGATCCCGGCGCGCACACATGTCCGCCGACGCCCCGGATTATACGGACTACCTCGCTCCGAAAGGGCGGAGCCTCCCGCTTTCGGGGCCGGCTCCGCGCCCGGCCCCGCATCTACGGGTTCGGGATCCCGCTCCTCC
>JAWDMO010000115.1:0-2774 GCA_046536535.1 Nitrososphaeria archaeon | reverse complement strand
ATGTAGATCCCGCCCATGTTCTGATTTATGTAGTTCTGGATGTAGGAGGCGAGCCACGGGTCGGGGGCGCCGAAGGAAGCCAGCGAACCGGTCAGGGGCGCGACCACGCCGATCCTTATCTCGGACGGCGCGGGCGGGGCCCTGGGCCACCACACGTATGCGGCCGCCGCCCCCACCGCGATGACTATCACGAGCACGATCAGCGCGTACTGTGCCGTCGTCACTGCCCTCTTAGTCCTCATTTTGGGGTACACGTGCGCACGCATATTATTTAAATTGAACTCATAAAGCGGTTCATCGTCAATTATTATTGTAAATAAATGGCCGGCGGCGGAGATTCAGGTGGGCGGCCTGAGCTTCAGGCGGGACGCGATCTCGCCCCATATTCCGCGCGGCAGCGCGAGCCACACCGCTATCGTGATCAGCCCCTCGAGCAGGAGGCTCCACCCCGCGTATCCGGACGTCGCGTAGGAGAGCGCGACGAACGCGATCGACCCTATGGGCGCGCCCATTATCCTCCCCATTCCGCCTATGACGGCCACGAATATCAGGCCGATGACCCACGAAATGCTGAACATCGATTTCGGGATCATGTAGGCCGCGTACAGCGCGTACAGGGAACCGGAGAACGACGTCACTGCCGCGGAGAGCACGAACGCGTACATCTTGATCCTGAAGACGTTCACCCCCGACTCGGCGGCGGCCACCTCGTCCGCCCCGACGGCCCTCAGGCCGAGCCCCAGCCTGGACCCGTACAGGTAATAGATGGCCAGCGACGACGCCGCCAGGAGCGCCAGGGATCCGAAGTACGCATAATAGCCGGGGATGACGAGCGCCGGCCTGTAGGTGACTCCCTCCCCGGCGCCCACGTAGCTCCAGTTCTCGAACGCCAGCTGGAATATCTCCGCGACGATCCAGGTCCCGAGCGCGAAGTACGCGCCCCTTAGCCTCAGCAGGGGGAAGGCGAGCGCGGACGCCATGGCCGAGCTGAGCGCCGCGGAGGCCAGCATCGCCGGGAGCGTCGGGATCCCCATGTTCCCGAATATCACGAGGCCGTAGGCGCCCAGGCCTATGAACAGCTGCTGCCCGAGCGACACGACGCCCGCATACTCCGCGAGGAACCCCCAGAGGAGCGCCGCGGATCCGTATATCAGCGCCAGGGTGAGGAATCCCTCCAGCAGGCTGCCGCCCCACGCGGGCGCGGATGCCGCCAGGGCCAGGAGCGCGACCGCGTAGATGATCCGCCTTCCGGGGTTCATGCGATCAGAACACCTCGCCCTTGAGTATCCCGCGGGGGCTGACGACGAGTATCGCCAGTATCACCAGGAGCGTCACGAGCATCTGATAGGTGGCCCCGAGGACGAACCCGGAGAGCACGAACACCTCGCCGATCACCACTCCGCCGATGAATGTACCGACGAGGCTCCCCAGCCCGCCGAGTATCACGGTGCCGAACGCTATCAGCATGTAGTCGGGGCCCGCGCTCGGATAGAATATGAACGTCGATCCCAGCAGCACGCCGGCGACCGCGTTCACCGCCATGGCGAGGCCCATCGCCATTGAGTACACGGACCCGGGCCTTATGCCGACTATGCGCGCCGCGTACTCGTTGGCCGGCACCGCGCGCATGACCCTGCCGATCGACGTGTATTTCAGGATCGCGTAGAGTGCCGCGAGCGCGACCACGGAGGCCGCGAAGTCCACCGGCATCACCATCTGCCCCCTCACGGGCCCCAGCGAGATCCCCCGCAGCAGGTACCCGGTCGCGAGGCTCCTGTCGTCGTAGGAGAAGAGTATCAGCAGCAGGTTCTCCAGCGCTATCCCCAGCGCGAACGTGATCACGACGACGTGGCTGGGCCCCCGCCTCAGGGCCCTGTTCAGGAGGAGCCTCTGGATGAGCCATCCCAGGGCGAACATGGCGGGCACCACCCATATCAGGCTGAGGAGCGGCGGCAGGCGCCACGCGTCGAGGGCGGCGAGCGCCATGTACGCGGCGAGGATCGCCAGATCCCCGTGCGCGACGTTGATCTCCCTTATTATCCCCAGGGACATCGAGAAGCCGTAACCTATGAGCGCGTAGAGCCCCCCGAGGAACAGGCCCTGCACCAGCAAGGTGGCCGCGACGGCCGGATCCATCGTCGACGCGAAGCCGGCGCTCCGCACTATAAGCCTTTATCGTCATCGCCGATCCCGAAGTACGCGGCCTTCACATCGTCCGTCGGGCGCTTGGCGGTGCCCTCCATGGCTATCCTGCCGCTCTCCATCACGTACCATCTGTCGGCAATCTCCATGGGGCGCTTGATGCTCTGCTCCCCGATCAGCACGGACATCATCCCCCTCAGTTTCCCCACGCTCTCGTAGAGCCTGTCGACCACGATCGGCGCGAGGCCGCTGGACGGCTCGTCCAGGATCAGGAGCCGCGGGGATCCCATGAGCGCCCTCCCCACGGCCAGCATCTGCTGCTCACCCCCGCTCAGCGAGCCGGCCCTCTGGCCCAGCCTCTCCCTCAGGACGGGGAACAGCGAGTAGACGAAATTCAGCCTCTCATTGACGCGCGCCCCGCGGACGCCGCGCGCGCCCAGCAACAGGTTCTCCCTGACGCTCATGTTCGGGAAGAGGCCCCGGCCCTCGGGCACCAGGGCCATCCCCATCCCGCAGATCCTCTCGGGGGGCAGCCCCGTTATGTCCCTCCCGGCGAAGTAAACCCTCCCCGAGTCGGGCCTCACGACGCCGCATATGACCTTGAAGAGCGTGGACTTCCCCGCGCCGTTCGG
>JAWDMO010000114.1:0-2858 GCA_046536535.1 Nitrososphaeria archaeon | reverse complement strand
GTTTCTCCGGCCTCTCCCCGAGGCGCGCCCCGGGGGATCTGAAGGCGATCATCTGCACGATCCATATGCCCGCATGAAGGCGGGTGCGGAGGTTGGGTCAAATCCGGGGTCATTCCGCGCGGGCCCGAGGGATGTGTGCGCGATATTCATCGACTAGACCTGAAGATGCCCCTGGCTGGAGTTGAAAGAGGTAGATGTCTAGCGGCTAAACGAGATGCGCTGATGCTGATGATCTAGTGGTGCGCCTAATGAAACGGAGCCCTTGCCCAATCCCCTTCATTTATAACATAGTGCATATGTGTGTCGGGCGTGGAGGACAGGCTTGCGGTGGATGGCGGTAAGCCGGTATCGCGGAAGCCGGTGCCGATCTCCAGGCCGTCAATGGGTGAGGAGGAGGCGAGCGCCGTTAGGGAGGTCGTGTTATCGGGGAACCTGAGGGAGGGCAGGAGGGCGAGGGAACTCGAATCCCGCATGGCGTCGTATATAGGGGTAAAGCATGCGATGGCTGTGAACAGCGGGACATCATCGCTTCTCGCTACATATATGGCGGCCCTCGAGAGGGGTTCTGAAGTAATTGTGCCGGCATTCACGTTCGTCGCGACTGCGAGTGCCGCTGCCATAGCTGGCATGAGGCCCGTTTTCGCCGACATAAGGCTCGACACCTACGAGCTTGATCTCGAGGATGCCGCCAACAGGCTCTCGGGGAGGACCGGCGCAATAGTCCTGGTAAACCTGTACGGGCTCTCCGGTGACGTCAAGGCGTTCGAGGAGTTCGCGACCGATCATGGACTGAAGCTCATAATAGACTCCGCGCAGGCGCTGGGGGCGCTCGTGGACGGAAGGGAGGCGGGCTCCTACGGGGATGCGTCTTGCTATAGTTTCTATCCGAGCAAGAACATAACGACCGGTGAGGGCGGGCTCGTCGCGACAGACGACGATTCGCTGGCGGAGAGGGTGAAGCTGGTCAAGGATCACGGACAGCGGGGTCCGTACCTGCACGAGGTCCTGGGATTGAACCTGAGGCTGGGCGAGATGGAGGCTGCCATAGGGCTGGTCCAGCTATCCAAGCTGGAATCCATGATAGGGATCAGGAGGAGGAACGCCGAGAGGCTGACGAGGGGGCTGGCGGGGATCCCTGGTATCCACCTGCCGGTGGAGCCGCAGGGAAGGCGCCATACGTACAACCTGTTCACGGTCAGGATGGAGCCGGAGCTCTACAGGGTGGACAGGGATAGAATAGTGGAGGCGATAAGGGCCGAGGGGGTGGACGCTAGGGTCTATTATCCGATGCCGCTGCACAGACAGCCCATCTTCAATTCCCAGGTGGACCTCCCCAACTCGGAGCTGGCGGCGAAGACCGTCTTCTCGCTGCCGACGCATCCCGCGCTGAGCGATGAGGACGTGGAGAACGTCATCGGGGCGACGGTCAAGGTCCTGACAGCCTACCTGAGGAGGTGAGCCCTCTGGATCTGTCGGCCTTGGCGCCGGAAGAACTCTCCACGAACCTCAGGGCCGGGAGGATCGGGATAGCCGTCTATGGGCTGGGGCTCGTCGGATCCGCGCTGGCGGCCGTGTGGCTCAGGTTTGGCGCACACGTGACGGGAGTCGACAGGGACCCGAAGATCGTGGAGAGGGCCATGAGGGGTATGGGGCCGGCAGGCGAACCGCTGGTCTCGGAGGCCTTCAGAGCCGGATTATCCGAGGGCAGGTTCAGGGCTACATCCGATGCATCGGCGGCTGATGTATCTAGCATCAAATTCCTAGCGGTGCCCGTGACGTGGTCGAATAATAGCGTCGTGCTAGACTACCTGGAGGATGCGATGAACTCAGCGATGAGCGGAGCGAAGGGCGGGGATGTCATAGTCGTGAAGCCGACGGTGCCCATAGGCACTACGCGCCGCCTGGCGACGGCGACGGCCGAGCGCGCAGGGTTGAAGCTGGATGAGGATATACTGCTCATCTACAGCCCCGAGAGGATATCGGCTGGGAGGGCAGTGCTCGACATAGAGGAGCACTATCCGGCGGTCGTGTCGGGGGCCGGGCCGCGGAGCCTCGCGCTCGCGAGGAACCTGTACGGGCTCGTGGCTAAGGCCGGAATAGTGCCCATGAGTTCCATCGAGGCCGCGGAGGCGGAGAAAATGTTCGAGGGCGTCTACAGGGACGTCAACATAGCGCTCGCAAATGAGCTGGCGAAGGTTGTGGACGCGGAGGGATTGGACTTCGAGGAGATCAGGAACGCAGCGAACAGCCAGCCGTACTCGCACATACACAGGCCCGGGCTGGGGGTCGGGGGCACATGCATACCAATCTATCCGCGGTTCCTGGTGGAAAATGCTCTGGATGTCGGCATAGTGCCGGAGCTGACGCTCGCCGCCAGGAGGACGAACGCCGATATGCCGTCGTTCTTCGCGGCGCTCGCGGAGAGGGAGATGGGCGGCCTGAAGGGGAGGAAGGCCGCCGTGCTGGGCCTCGCGTTCAGGGGTGACGTCGCGGATAGCAGGCTGAGCCCCACATACGATCTGGTGCTGGAGCTGCTCAGGAGGGGCGCCGGGGTCGTCGTGCACGATCCGCTGATAGCGGAGGATGAGATCCTAAGGGGAATGTCCGTGGAGCTGACCGATGACCTCGGGGAGGCTCTGTCGGGGACCGACCTAATTATTATCGCGACGGATCATTCAATGTACGGCAACCTGGACGGCGACAGGATAAGGGAACTGTCGGGGAACAGCCCGCTCGTGCTGGATACCAGGCATGTGTTGAGGCCGGAGCTCCTCCGGGGGCTCAGGTTCCACCAGTTCGCCGGGCGCGGGCGGCCCGGATGATGGCGCTCGCCTTCGCATTCGCGCGCTCATGTCAAT
>JAWDMO010000113.1:0-2869 GCA_046536535.1 Nitrososphaeria archaeon | reverse complement strand
ATCTGCCCGGCCGTCAGGGGCCTCATGGTTGAGCTGTCGGGGGCTCCCCGACGCACAGCTCTTCCTGAGCTATGTGCTTGCCGTCTGCACGAACGTATCGATGTCTGATGGAAAGGATTCATCGTACCCCTGGGCGTTCCGCATGGGGAAGAGGTCGAGAGATCCTTGCCTCGTCCGAAGAGGAGGACCGAGGGCATCCCTCAACTATGTGAGCGCCGGGAATATGTATGTTGAGCCGTCAGCCGTGGACGGTGACTATATGTTTCGTGTACTGCAATTGACGATGTTTCACGGAGAGGGTGGGATATTACTCTCAGAGATATCGATGTTGAGGGGCATCCACTTTATCTATCCGATATCACTTCCCAAGCCCCTTCATTTATTAAGTACGGACGGCAGCTGTACTGCGTGGCGCGGATTCCGACCGGAACCGTCTATCTGCCGCTCCACGGGGGAAGGGCCCCCAGATGGCTCTATCCGCGGATGGTCCGGCTGGCCGGCGGGATCATCAGGGTGTTGGTGGAGGAGAGGGGCAGGAGGGGACTGCTGGAGAGGATATCGGATCCGCTCTGGTTCCAGGCGCTGGGATGCGTCCTGGGGTTCGACTGGAATAGCTCCGGCCTCACTACTGTCACGGCGGCCGCGATCAGGGATGCTCTGTCGGGGCTGGATCTTGGTGTGCGCGCCGCCGGCGGAAAGGGGATGGCGCACAGGACGATCGATGAACTGAGGAGCGCCGGTGATGAGCTGGGGCTGGACGATGGAAGGATTGAGGAACTGGCCACGACGAGCAGGCTGAGCGCCAAGGTGGATTCAGCAGCCCTCCAAGACGGATATCAACTCTATCACCACATGGTGATATTCAGCGAGGACGGCGACTGGGCGATCGTGCAGCAGGGGATGTCCGCCGTGGAGGGGCTGGCTAGGCGCTATCACTGGTTCAGCGGATCGTTGAGGAGCTTCGTGGACGAACCGCACTCAGGCATAATCGGATTGAGGTCGAAGGGAGCCGTGCTCAACATGGTGGCGGGGGAATCGGAAGGAGCGAGGAGGGCCAGCGTGGACGCCGCGGGGGATCCAGGTGCCCTGAGGTCCATCATGAGGGCGAGGACCGGGACGCGCTCGCTCGAGGGATTCTTCGGATGGGAGTCGTCCGATGTCTACTTGGCGGGCATGGACTGGGAAGTGGACTGGAAGACGCTCGAGAAGCTCCATGAGGTGAGGCCCAGGAACTACGAGGAGCTCCTCCTGGTGCGCGGCGTCGGGCCGGGGACCGTGAGAGCCCTCGCGCTGGTCGCCGACCTGATATACGGGGAGAGGCCCAGCTGGAGGGATCCAGTGAAGTTCAGCTTCGCACACGGCGGCAAGGACGGAATACCGTTCCCCGTGGACAGGGACCTCTACGACAGAACGGTGATGGAGCTCTACGAGATCGCGCGCTCCGCTGACAGGGAGGGATTCGCCGGGCTCAGGGGCATGGTGCCCTAGGGAGCCGGTACGAGGCCCATCGATCCCTGGTATCTGCCGCTGTACGGCCTCCCGGCGGGGTGCGACTCCGCGAGCACCAGGTGCCAGACCCTCTCCCCCCTGCGGATCATCACGGGATATGGCGCGCCCCTCACGGCGAGGGTCAACCTCCCCCTGTATCCGGCATCCACCACCGTGGGCGGTATCAGGAGCCCCCTCCTAGCGTACGTGCTCCTCAGGTTGACGAGCCCTATCACGTCGGACGGCAGCTCGAGGTACTCCTCCGTGAGCACCAGCACGTGGGATACCGGCGGCAGCTCGAATTCGACCCCCGGCTCCAGCCGGACGCGCCTGCCGTCGGATGGCCCGTCCATCACCATGGCCTCCTCGCCCACCGACAGATCCACTCCGTTGGGCGTCAAGCTGGATTGCTCGAATGGCCTCACCACGAGGCGGCCGGACTCCATGAGCCTGGAGATTTCGACGTCCGATAATATCACACGATCGTCGGGCGCGGAACCCTAGCAATGCCTTGAGATCCATCGCGCTAGACAATGATGTCATATCTCAAGATCCCCGATCGCGTCGACCACGTCCTCCAGGAGATCTCCCTCCACGACGTGTATGCGGTCGGGGCAGCACCCCCCAAGGAGCTGCTGCGGCAACCGGCTCCTCGGCACGAGGATCAGTAGCAGGCCGGACTCGCGGGGCGCGTCAAGGTATTTGACCAGCTGGCCTATCATGTTCGCCAAGAGCATTTGTTCGCTCTCCCCGAGTATCACGTCCGCGTATATGGACCTGGATGGGGATCTGGCGACGATGTCGAACGGTTGATCGACGCCGGAGATTCCCTTCACGGCGGAGAGTTCCTCGACCGAGAACCCCAGGGAACTCAGGCGATCCGCCAGCGCCGAGTATATCGATGTGACCGCCTTCACCTCCTGGAGCATTCCCGGGTTCAACTCGTAGCGCGACACCTCGACGAGCTCCAGGTCCTCGACCTGCATATTCCTGTCGCCGGTTGAAGCGACGATCTTGGGGGAGTGAAAGCTCCTCCCGCAGGACCTGCAGTAGAACCACGAGCCAAGCTTCCTGAGATCCGCGGGCCGCCCGCACCGGGGGCAGATGACGCACTCATTCCCCCGCATGAAGTCGGAGAGCCTTCCAACGTAGCCGCAGCCGGTGTGCTCCATCAGATCCTCCTTCGATATCTCCACGGAGCCACAGTAGGGGCAGGATGGTCTCAGGGAGAAGGACGTGGAGCCCGTCCCGGGATCCCTCAACCAGGATTCGCGCGCCGCCTCCCTCACCATCCCCAGGTTCCTCAGGAGCTCCAGGAGCACCTCCTGATCCGGCCCGGACGCGTAAATGTGGCCCTCCTCTAGGAACCGCGAGAGCAGCC
>JAWDMO010000112.1:0-2895 GCA_046536535.1 Nitrososphaeria archaeon | reverse complement strand
CTATCACGTCCGAGGACGTCCTGGAGGCCGCATAGTACGCGGCCAGCTGATAGTCGAGGTAGTCAGCCACCGCCGAGGGGTCCACCCTGAGCGCGTAGCCCGGGACGCGGTTCTCCTCCAAGTGCATCCCGCCCTCCGGGGTCTTGCCGGCCACGGCGGCCGCGAGCGCGCTCAGCCCGCTCTCCCTGTTAGTGTAGAGCCCGAGCTCCGAGTTGGCGAATATGGCCGCCGAGCTCTCGGCCCAGCTGACGTGGCTGCCCGGCGGCGGCGCGTTCTCCAGCTCGTAGGGCGCGCACGTGAAGGACTCGACGCACCCCATCCTGAGGTACGCCTCCCGTATCCTGCGCTGGCGCTCCAAGAAGTCGCGGGGGACGTAGGAGGGGGGATCGTAGAGGTCCGCCCCGCAGGGATTGACGGTCGTGTGCACGGACACCTTGGCCGAGGCGCTGAAGCGCTCTAGGAACTCGAGGCCCTCCTCGCCCATGTTAGCGTAATTCACGCCGGAGAGATGCGCGGATGATATTGGTATCAGCCTCTTGGCGCCCAGGAATTCCCCGACCGCGACCAGCACGCGGTAGGCGGCCGCCACGGGCTCCCCCCTCTCGCCGGAGAGGGCCCTCTCGTCCTCCTCGCTGAGGTACACGCCGGAGCAGCGCGCCCGATGGAAAATAAATATGTCACGCCCGCCCGGTGTCCCGCCGCCCATCAGGGCGGGTTTATCTTTATCGCGCTCACCGGGCAGGAAGTCTCGCACGCCATGCAGAAGATGCAATCATTCTCCCTGACGGGATCGGCCTTGTCCGTCCTGTACTTCTCGTGCAGGTCCGGCGGTAGCGGCCACAGATCGTTCCCGCTGCCGCTCTTCCCGGGGTTGAGGAACCACTCGAACACGTTGACGGGGCACACGTCGTGGCAGACGCCGTCCGCGACGCAGCAGTCGAAGTCCACCGCGACTATGGTGCCGTGGATCCCCAACTTCGTCGGATAGGGCTTCCCCTCGGCGTCCATCCTCTGCTTCCCCTCGGCGTACACCTTGTGGCCGTTGTGCTCCCCCGTCACGGGGTATTCGTCGGGCTTCTTCAGGAAGTCGGGATCTATCGGCTTGGGCTTATAGTCGACCTCCCTCACGAATCCTCCACCTCGAAGGCACCCCCCGACTCCCGATATTAATAAACGTTAGTCGGCGCGGAATCGCCCACTGCCCCGCGCGGGCTCGGCGAGCGGGGGATATGTGGCGCGGCCTTCTTATGAGCCCCCTCTCGAATAGCTCCCTGACGCGCGCGTACTCGTCGAGGCTGCCGACGTCGAACCAGTACCCGCTGAACCTGAACCCGTAGACAGGCTCGCGGGACGCCAGCCAGGATATGAAGTGCCCCAGGGCGTCGCGCTGCGCGCCGTGGCTCAGATACTCCCGCGCCCTGCCCAGGGCCTCCCAGGGCATGGCGTAGATCGCGGTGGACACGAGGGTGGAGGGCGGATTCTCGGGCTTCTCCACGAGCGATAGTATCCTCCAGTCGGGCCCCACGGACACCACGCCGTACCTCTTGGCCAGCTCGGGGGATCCCACGTCGTATATCGCCACGATCGAAGATCCGCGCGCTCTCATGTTATCTATGAGATCGGAGTAGTCTATCGACGATATGTTGTCGCCCGCCACCACCAGGTAATCGTCCCTCGGCTGGGATTCCGCTATTGATGCGAGCGCCGCGACGGCGCCGGGCTTCTCCTCCTCCCTCATGGCGCCCTCCTCGATGATCCTGAGCCCGAGGCCGCGCGACTCCGCCCACTTCCTGAAGTCCGCGGAGAACCGCGCGTTCACGCTGATCATTATCTCCTCGAGGTCGACGTCGAGCAGCCCGTCCACGATCAGGTCGAGTATGAGGTACCCGTCCGAGAGGGGGAGGAGCTGCTTGGGGGTCGATGCCGTGAGCGGCCACATCCTCCGGGCGAACCCGCCCGCCATGATGAGCGCGCGCACGGCGCGTTTACCTTGAAGGGATAATATAAATCGTTCAAAGTTTGGAACTAAAGCTCAGCGGGGCCCTACTGCTTCCGCGCCTCCCCGGACGACGCGCCGGGGGAGGCGCCCCCACCCTCTGTCCCCGATATCTTCTTCAGCTCCTCCTCCA
Source organism: Nitrososphaeria archaeon (assembly GCA_046536535.1). Taxonomy (GTDB): domain Archaea; phylum Thermoproteota; class Nitrososphaeria; order Conexivisphaerales; family Conexivisphaeraceae; genus Conexivisphaera. Next base: position 766 of record JAWDMO010000112.1, on the reverse strand, counting down.
GCTCCTTCTCGACCTCCGATATGGGCTTCGGGGGAGGCGTCGTGGCCAGCGTGTAGCCTATCCACGCGACTATGCCCAGGACCGCCGCCACCGCTATGAACGCCGTCACCTGCAGGGTCCTCAGCGGGTATGCCCAGTCGAGCCAGCCATATAGTATTATAACGATTATGCCGAGCGCAAGCATCAGCACCCCGAGGTACTGGTCCCTGCTCATCGCCGATGCTTCCCCGCCTAACCTATAAAGCGTTTCCAGGACGCTACGGCGCCTTTCCAACGAAATCCCGCAATTTTCGCGCCCGCGCCTCGGAGCGAGCTGTCCCGGCTGAATTCGCGCTTGACAATCGCAACCCCTCGTCCGAACACGCGAGTTTAAAGTCCCAGGAGCTCCCACACACGGCGTGGGGGAGGCAGGCGTGGGGAGGTCGCTGACGCGCGTGCACGCGGAGATGCTGGAGTCCGCGGAGGCGGTGAAGGAGGCCGCCTCCGCGGCGGCGATGAGCGTCGCCTCCTTGAGGAGGCGCGATGCCAGGCGCCTGAGGGATGCCGGCCTGCTCCTCGTAGCGCTCCCCCTCCCAGAACCATTCACCAATGCGGCCGGCCTGGGGCTCCTGATGGCCGCGAGGGCCATCAGCCGCGCGGGGCTGGAGGATCTTGTTGAGGAATACCGCAGGATCGCATCGGCACTCCGCGCGGTCCCGATGCTTCGATGGATGCGCGGCGGCGATCCCGCGGCTGCGGAAGCGCTGACTTGGCGCCGGGGGTGGGA
>JAWDMO010000111.1:0-3063 GCA_046536535.1 Nitrososphaeria archaeon | reverse complement strand
CGTATCCCAGGGCATAGGGATGCTGGACGGGGTGGAGCGCACGGAGACGTTCATCTCGATGCGGCAGGAGTCGAAGTTCCCCGAGATAAGGCTGGGGCAGTAGTGCGTCCGACCGACGGCGATCGCAGCATCCATCGCGCGCGTCCACCGGATGTGCCGGCCGGAGCGCGCGGCTCCTGTATTTTCGGACATCCATCGGCGGCTCCAGCGGAGCCTCCGGGATGGCCCGGGGGAACGGGGAGATGAGGGGGCGGAGCGCCCAGGGCCCTGTGGACGCGGTATCCCGCGATGTTTCCGGGCCCGGGCATTTTCACCGTGCCGGGGATTTCCACCCCCTGGATTCGCGGTGACCGCGCCCGGGCCCGCGTTCGCGCGCCGTAGGGGCATCACGTCAGCGCCATCGCGGGATCCCTTTTCAGCCTGATTTCCAGCTCCTCCCCGATTCTGCCGTTTTCCACGAGCGAACGCGCGAGCTCCCTCAGCGGCGACGGGTCCGGGAACGAGATTGCGTCCCAGAGACAGGCCACCCTGCAGTTGTCGCAGCCCACCATGCAGTTTTCCGGGTAGATCACAACCGCCTTCCTCCTCTCCGGATCGAACCCGAACACGTTCCTCCTCTCGGAGCACGTGACGACGCACAGCCCGCAGCCCACGCACCTGTCCTCATCCACGGTCGGATGCCAGTCTATGCTCCTCCTATCCACGCCGTGCCATACGCCGAAGCCGTTGTCATTTTCCGTCATTTTCCACCCCCCCGATCACGCGGTGATCCGGGTACTTCCTCAGCCGTTCATCGAGCTCCCTCCTCACCTGGGGATATATCCGGTTCTCCCGGATCGCCTTTTCGAGGAAAAGCTTCGGATCGTCCGGGAACTTTATCGCGTCCTCCGGGCAGAGCTTCCCGCACGTCGTGCACCCGAGCACGCAGCTCCCGGGATCGGCGACGACCGGCACGTTCCCGGAGGAGGACCACCTGAACACGCCGTTGCCGCACGTCAGGAGGCAGAGCCCGCATCCGGTGCAGGCCTCGTAGTCCACAATCGGAAACCATTCGTACATCGACCTCTCGACGCCGTGCCATCTTTTCGCGCCGGCCCCATGCGCGCCGGTCACCGCGGCGGCCGCCGGCCCGGATCCACGTTCGCCCATTTCCACATCACCTGAAACGTAGAGATGTATTTTTCTTTATTTAATGTTTGCGGATAATCCGATCCATCTATATGAGGATCCCGCTCGCCGCATCCGCGGAACGCCTCTGAGCGGCCCGAAATCCGAGCCTGCGCAGTGAACAGGGCATCCATTCCCGGTATCGCGCGCGTTTCCGGCCCAGTCCATCGCCCGTGAACCCGCCGGGATTCGCCTCCGACGAGGCCGGGAGGGCGAGGGACCTGCGCCGCGGGGATTTCCCGCGGCGATCCGCGCCGTCCCCCTTCAGGAGGACCTCCTCTCGCGCCCCCTCATGATCGAGGAGGCCACCGCGATGACGATCAGCGTTATCGACGCCAGGAACGACGTCCTGAGGCCGGCGACGAAGTCCATAGCGATCCTGCCGCTTATCGTCGCCACGCCCAGGAAGACCGCGCCGGCCACCGACGGCGGCATCGCGGCCGATGCTATGAAGAGGGCCACCGCGAAGCTCATGACCATGCCCACGTTGGAGAACGTCCTCAGGACGCCGGAGGCCGCGCCGTAGTGCTCCCTCGGCGAGTTTGCCATCACGGCGCTGCTGTTCGCCGGGTAGAACGCGCCGGACCCCACGCCCGATATCACGGAGGCGATCGTTATCAGGGAGAGCGGCGAGTTCATCGATATCATCGAGTACACGTAGATGCCGACGGCCTGCGCCGTGAGCCCCAGCGACGCGGGCAGGCGCGCCCCTATCCTGTCCGATAACCTGCCGACGAACGGCCCCACGAGCCCCCCGGCTATGTACCCCGGGACCACCAGCAGCGACGCCTGGAACGGCGTGAGCCCCCTGACCCCCTGCAGGTACATCATAGCCAGGAAGAGGACGGAGTAGTTGCCGAGCGCCTGGAACAGCGCGGCGAGCACGGATCCTGTGAAGACCCTGTTCGAGAAGAGCTCCGGCCTGATCACGGGGTCGGGGGCGCGGACCTCCCAGAGCGCGAACGCGCCCATGACGGCCGCGCCGGCCGCCAGCGAGTACAGCGGAATCCCCCTCAACCCGTAACCGGCGCCCATGGTCAGTCCGAGGAGCGCGAGGGCGAGCCCCGCCCCCAGGAGGCCGCCGCCCACCGCGTCGAGCCTCTTCACGAGCCTCGGCGACCTCTCCGCCATGTAGCGGAATCCCACGACGGCGGCGAATATTCCGACGGGGACGTTGATGAAGAAGATGAACCTCCAGTCCACGAATGTCGTTATCACGCCGCCCAGGATTATTCCCAGGATCGCGCCCACGTTCCACCCTATGTTCGTGTACCCGTACGCGGTACCCCTCCTGTTCGGGGGGAAGTAGTCGGCTATCACGGCCCCGCTGTTGCTGCTTATGAACGCCCCGCCCAGGGCCTGGACGCCGCGGAAGGCTATGAGCGCGGGGCCGCTGGGGGAGAGGCCGCAGAGCGCCGATCCGACCGTGAATACTAGGAACCCTATGTTGTAGAACCTGGTCCTCCCGTACTTGTCCCCTATCCTGCCCACCTGGGTGGCCAGGACCGTGACTATCAGCAGGTAGATCAGGATGACCCAGATCATCTCGACCAGGCTAGCCCCCAGCTCGCGCATGATGTCGGGGAGCGCGAGTATCACTATGGTCGTGTCTATCGCGCTCATCATCACGCCGAGGACCACGACCGCGATCGCGAGGACGACGCCCCGTTCACCGCGCCCCGTCTCCACGGCGGGCGCGCGGCCGCACGTTCGGAAACGCTTTTCGGCCCCGTCCCGGGATGCTGGCCAGATAAGGGGATCGTATCCTCGACCTTCCGCGTTCGTGCTGTTGAAGGACGCCTCCCGCTTCAGGCTGGACGACCCCGACTGGTCCGATAGGATATCGATGGGGGAGCTGCTGTCCAGGCTCGAGGATCCGAGCCTGATGATAATCGA
>JAWDMO010000110.1:0-3139 GCA_046536535.1 Nitrososphaeria archaeon | reverse complement strand
CCCGGTCAGCGCCATTATCGTCGCGACGGCCTTCCTGAACTGGGTCGTGTAGCTCCCCCACTGGCCCTTCTGGCCGGTGGCTATGTCCATGGGCCTCATAGTGGCCATCCTGTAGGCGACCTCCTCCAGGAGCGAGGGATCCACGGCGGCCACCTTCGAGGCGTAGTCCAGCGTGTAGCCGGAGACGCGCTCGGCGAGCTTCTGGAACGCCGTGTACACGGGCTGCCCGTCGTGCGTCACGCCCTGCGGGCTGAGCGCCGGGATTATCCTGTTCCCGTTCACGTCGTACATGTTCGTGTTGGTGAACGGCGGCACCCTGACTATGGAGCCGCTGATCTCGTCGTAGACCATGAACGCCTTCACGGTCCCGTCGGGGTACTCCTCGGCGAGGGGCTTCAGGAGGCCGTTCCCCTCGTCCACCAGGAGGAACGGCAGGTCCGTGTGGTACCTGACGAAGTCGGAGTCATAGTAGCCGTTGCTGATTATGTAATTGATGACGTACATGGCGACCGCTAGGTCGCTCCCCGGCTTCACCGGCACCCAGAGGTCCGACTTCGAGGCGGCTTCGCTCTGCCTCGGATCTATCGTTATCATGAAGGCCCCGTTCGCGAGGCCCTCCCCGAGCCTGTGCCCCCTGTTGACGAAGATCCCGGCGGGGTTCCCGTTGTCCCCCCAGACGACTATCAGGGAGGAGTGGGTGAAGTCGTCCATCAGGTCGGAACCGTGTATGTCGAACGTGCCGAACGTGAGGTTTATCCCCAGGTGCTCCCCGTATATGCACGGCTGCATGGGGCTGCCGGCCATGTTGGGTATCTGGGAGGCGAACATGAAGGGGATGAACTCCGGCCTGTAGTCGGCGCACGGGATGGCGCCGCCCCCCAAGATTATCTCGTAGGGCTGGACGTTGTTCTGCTCCATGAAGTTGAGTATGTACTGTATGGCCTCCTCCCATGTCGCCTCCTTGAACGCCCACGTCCCCTTCGGGCCGGTCCTTATCAGCGGGGTCTTTATCCTGTCCTTGTTGTACGTGAGGAACGCGCCCGACCTGCCCCTCGCGCACACCTTGCCCTTGTTGTACGGGGACAGGGGGTTGCCGTCGATCTCAATCGCCCTGACGTACGAGCCGTCGGGCGACTTCTCCACGGTGATCAGGATGTCGCATGCCGAGGAGCAGATCCTGCATATGTTTGGGACGGTCGCGTAGGTCCAGTTCGGCTGCAGGGTCTCCGTATCGTACCCCTGCGGCGTGAGGGAGAGGAAGTCGAAGCCCATGCCGAACTTCTTGGCCGCGTACAGCAGCGCGGCCGATCCCGCGGCGACCCCGGAGAGCTTGAGGAAATCGCGCCTGTCGATCTCGAGCCTGGATCCGCCCGACCCGGAGGCTCCGCTGCTCACGCGCGCTACTCTTATGGTAGCTTATTAATGCGTTTCGGATCCGGGAAGGCATAACTTATTTTATATTTTATTTAGAATTCATATCAATATCCATCGATTGGCCGGATAACCTGGAGGCCTCGCGATCGATGAACGCGGACAGCAGCCGCCCGAGAGCCGCCGCGTATTCGCCGCCGCACTTCGCGAGGACGTCCGACGCCAGCCTCCCCATCCAGGAGATCACGTGCTCGGAGACGAAGCGATCCGCGTCCTCCGGCGATCCCGAGGCGTACAGGAACGACGCGAACTCGAGGATGACGGACGCGTGATCCTCCGGGAGGGCCGCGGGATAGACCCCGCGCTTCCTGTACCAGGTCGACAGCTCATGGACCACCCTGCCGTAGAGCCGGCCCTCCCTATACCATGACTCGTACGGCGGACACGGCACGCCCTTGTAGTCGTTCACGAAGCACGATGTGTACTGGGTCCTCACGGCGTCCGAATCCCCGCTGAAGCACGCCTCGACGACGCGGAGCGCGAGGGATCTGAGCAGCCCGTCGCTGACGCCGCCCAGCAGCTCCCTCGCCCTGTCGCAGTACCTGGGCCCACCGATCAGGAGCGACATCACCTTGTAATCCACATCGTAGCTCACCGGGATCCCCTCCTGGGCCTGAAGGGCGATTGATCCGATCCCCCGCCGGCCGCGCTCCTCACGGAGTACTCGAACCTGTGCCTGGGGCACCTCTCCAGCCACTCCTCGTCGACGCGAAGGCCCCTGGCCTCCAGGGTCCTCCTGACCCTGTCCAGGGACTTCCGGGTGCCCACCAGCGCGCCGCAGACCCTGCAGTAGACGTTCGAGTCCTCCGCGAGGACCCTCGGCTCGAGGGACCTCGGCTCGACCAGCGAGATCGCCGAGCGCCTGGCGCCGCCCTCGTAGCTGAACTCGGGGCACACGCTGACGCAGACGCCGCAGCCCACGCACGCGCGCGGGTCAAAGGTCAGCCGCGTGCGGCCCGATTCCCTCTCCCTCTCGATCTTCAGCGCGGCCGTGGGGCACCACTTGGCGCAGTTCTCGCACAGCGTGCACGCGTCGACGTCGACCAGCGCCTCCCTCGCCCCTAGGACCGCGGCGTTCCCCGCGTCGATGAGCGACCTCAGGATCTGGGGCCTCCTGTACGACAGCTGCGCCGATATCTGGGGCTCGCCCTGAGGCCTCTGCGGGACCTGCGCCGCCGCCCCCTGGCTGAAGGCGAACCCGCCGTAGAGCTTCCCGAGGGCCTCGACCGTGGACCTGACTGCCGAGAGGTCCTGGGAGAGCGGGCATCCGGGATCCGGGCAGTGCACCGTGACCGCGCCGCCCGCCCTCAGCGACAGCAGGTCTATCGCGCCCAGCTCCCCGACGCACGGCACCTTCAGAGACTCGCCCTCATATTTGAAGCACGAGACGACCTTGTCGCCCTTCACCCTCCCGGCGTTGACGAACGATGAATCCGGGTAGTTCGGCATCTGGATGGCGCCCATGGGGCACGCGGCGGCGCACAGGCCGCAGTTCACGCACTTTTCGCCGTCGATCTGGACCCCGCGCCTGCCCTCCCTATCTATCCTGAGCGCGCTATGCGAGCAGGACCTCTCGCACACGTCGCACACCCTGTAGAGATCCCCGCACGCCTCCCCGATGTAAACCGGGCGATCGGACCTGCTCCGATACGTTGAGATCTTCCCGGTGATCAACTCCCTGCGGGTGTACCCGACGCTCTCCTCGGTG
>JAWDMO010000109.1:0-3144 GCA_046536535.1 Nitrososphaeria archaeon | reverse complement strand
CGCCGAAGAGGGAGGAGGTCACGGGGGAGGTCGAGAAGAGGGTCGTAGCGCAGCTGCTGGCCCTCATGGACGGCCTGGAGAGCAGGGGAAAGGTCATAGTGATAGCGGCCACGAACAGGCCCAACGCGGTGGATCCGGCGCTCAGGAGGCCCGGCAGGTTCGACAGGGAGATAGAGATAGGCGTCCCCGACCAGCACGGGAGGCTCGAGATACTGCAGATACACACTAGGAATGTGCCGCTCGCAAACGATGTGAGCCTCGAGAAGTTGGCGGCCATTACCCATGGATTCGTGGGGGCCGACATGGCTGCGCTGGTCAAGGAGGCGGCGATGAACGCGCTCAGGAGGGTGCTCCCCGAGATGGACCTCGAGGCCGAGAAGATACCGGCCGAGATCCTTGAGAAGATACAGGTAACCATGGCGGACTTCGAGCAGGCCCTGAAGGGCATAACCCCGTCGGCGCTCAGGGAAGTTTACATAGAGGTGCCGAACGTCCGCTGGGATGATATAGGCGATCTGAAGGACGCCAAGCAGGAGCTCCTCGAGAACGTCGTCTGGCCGCTGAAACACGGCGAACTCTTCGATCAGGCGAAGGCCGAGCCGGCCAAGGGGATACTCCTCTACGGTCCGCCGGGGACCGGGAAGACGCTGCTGGCGAAGGCGGTCGCCACGGAGGGCGAGGCCAACTTCATCAGCGTGCGCGGCCCCGAGCTCCTGAGCAAGTGGGTCGGGGAGAGCGAGAGGGCCGTGAGGGAGGTGTTCAGGAAGGCCAGGCAGGCCTCCCCGTGCGTCATATTCTTCGACGAGATAGATGCGCTCGCCCCGGTCAGGGGGCTCTCGGCTGATTCGATGGTGACGGAGAGGGTCGTGAGCCAGCTCCTCACGGAGCTGGACGGGCTCCAGCCGCTCTCCGGGGTCGTCGTGCTCGCGGCCACGAACAGGATAGACATGGTGGATCCCGCCCTCCTCAGGGCCGGGAGGTTCGACAAGCTGATCTACGCGCCGCTCCCGGACAGGAAGTCCAGGTCGGAGATACTCCAGATACACCTCAAGGGCAAGCCCCTGGCGCCCGACGTCGACGTGGAGAAGATAGCGGAGATGACCGAGGGGTTCAGCGGGGCCGACCTGGCATCGGTCGTGAACACAGCCGTGTCGATAGTCCTCCAGGAGTTCATAGGGAAGTATCCGAACCCGAAGGACGCGAAGGAGCACGCCGAGGAGGCGGCGATAGAGCTCCGGCACGTGGACGAGGCCATCAGGAGGGTCAGGAACTCCCGGGAGGGGAAGACGATAGAGAAGCAGCCGGTCCCCTACTACAGGTGAGGGCCGGACTAGATTTATATCGCGTGGGGCCGGGCGGGCCCCGTGGCCTCGGAGATAATAGGAAGGGGCACGTGGATGGACAAGGTGGCGCGCAGGGTCCTGGAGAGGGACGCATCGCTCGGGCGGGACCTCTCCCTCATGAGGGTCGAGAGCGGGCTCGGCGCCTCCGGTATACCGCACATAGGCAGCCTCTCGGACGCCGTCAGGGCCTACGGGATCGGGCTCGCGCTCAGCGACATGGGGCACAGGTCCGAGCTCGTGGCGTTCTCGGACGACATGGACGGCCTGAGGAAGGTTCCGGCCGGCCTCCCGGAGTGGCTCTCCGCCCACATAGGGGAGCCCGTATCCAGGGTCCCCGATCCGTTCGGGTGCCACGGGAGCTACGGGGAGCACATGAGCTCCCTCCTGATGGACGCCCTCGACGAGCTAGGCGTCGAGTACACGCACAGGTCGGGGGCCCAGATGTACAGGTCCGGGGCGCTCGTCCCGCAGGCCAGGGTGCTGCTGTCCCGGGCCCGCGAGATAGGCGAGAGGATAAGGGAGATGACCGGGCAGGGGAAGTTCACGGAGAGCCTCCCGTTCTTCGCGGTCTGCGAGAAGTGCGGCAGGATATACACAACCGTGGCGACCGGGTACGACCCGGACACGGACACCGTGACGTACGAGTGCGTCGGGGCGCACATAGGTGGGAGGTGGGTCCCCGGTTGCGGACACAGGGGGGAGGTAAAGCTCTCGAGCGGCGAGGGGAAGCTCAGCTGGAAGGTAGAGCTCGCCGCCAGGTGGTCGGCGCTCGACGTGAGGTTCGAGGCGTACGGGAAGGACCTGGAGGACTCCGTGAGGATCAACGACTGGGTCTCCGACGAGGTCCTCGGATTTCCCCACCCCTATCACACGAGGTACGAGCTCTTCCTCGACAGGGGCGGGAGGAAGATCTCCAAGTCCACGGGCAACGTGGTGACCCCCCAGGCGTGGCTCAGGTACGGGACGAGGCGCAGCCTGATCCTGCTGATGTACAAGAGGATCGTGGGCACCAGGTACGTATCGCTCGACGATATACCGAAGTACGTCGACGAGTACGATTACTTGGAGGACGTGTACTTCGGAAGGGCGAGGGCCGACCCGTCGAAGGAGACGAGGCTGAGGGGCCTCTACGAGTACGTGAACTTCCTCAAGCCGCCGTCGGCGCCGGACGTCCACGTGCCCTACAGGCTCCTGGCGGAGCTCGGGCGCGCCGCCCCCGAGGAGGGCGCCGTGGAGTTCGTGATCGAGCGCCTGAGGAGGTACCGCATGGTGAGGGACGTGACGCCCGGCCTCATCGAGAGGGCGGAGAAGGCCAGGAGGTGGGCGCTCGAGGTCGTGGGGAGGGCCCCGGACTACGTCCCCACCCCGGAGGAGGCGGACGCCATGCTCGAGCTCGCGGCCGTCATAAGGTCCGCCGATGCGGGGGATCCCGCCGCGATACAGAACGCGGCGTTCGAGGCCGCCAGGAAGCGCGGAATGGATCCAAAGTCCTTCTTCAGGGCGCTCTACATGTCGCTCATCGGGTCCGACAGGGGACCGAGGTTCTCGTCGTACGTGGAGGACGTCGGGAGGGAGCGCATAGCGTCGATGCTCGAGGAGGCCGCCGCCAGGGCTGGAGCCCGAGGGCCCCGAGGGCCCCCCTCATGACCTCGACTCCGGCGCCCCCGCTCAGCTCGGGGTGGAAGAGGAACCCGTAGACGCGGTCGCCCGAGTACGCCTCCACGCCCCCCGCCCCGCTCCACGCCACCGCCCTGAGCCCCCGCCCCAGCCACCAGATACAACAGGCCCCCCCCCCGGAGAA
>JAWDMO010000108.1:0-3295 GCA_046536535.1 Nitrososphaeria archaeon | reverse complement strand
GGAACGGGAGCGGAAGCATGAGGAGGTTCCTCCCCATGCCCCTCCTGCCCGGGAAGGCCTCCATCTCCCCCTTGGCCGACATGGAGAGGGAGCCCGTGACCACGAGCACGTCGTTCCTGAGGTCGCCCCCGTCTATCCTGCCCTTCAGGGCCCTGTGCCACTCCCTCGGATAGGTCACCTCGTCGAGGAGTATGAAGGAGCTGCTCACCCCGTTGGCCCTCCTGAACCTCAGGTAGTCCCCGAGGACCTCGTCGAGCTCCCTGTAGTCCGCCAGCCTGTCGCAGGACAGGTAGAAGATCGCGCTGGGATCGACGCCCCCGTCCAGGAGCCTCTTGGCCAGCAGCACCAGGGCCGTGGTCTTGCCCACCTGCCTCGGGCCGAAGACGAAGTTGAGGGAGAAGGGCCTGAGGCTGAGCCTGTCGACGACGTCGGGGATCCACCTGACATCGGACTCCTCGAACCTCCTGTAGGCCTCCACCTCCCCTATCCTGTCCCTCGAGACCCACCACGGGTTGTAGTCCTCGATCATCCCCCATCGTTCGTGTACTGGGACTCCACAGGGCCTTTTAAACTCTGTGGATCGAGACTCCACGAGCGATGGGGCATGAGGCGGCCCGGTTCGGCGCCGGCGCGCCCGTGGAGGCGGCCGGGGAACCGCTCCCGTACGTGGCGGATCACCGCGGGATAGCGCCCGTGAACCCGTGAATGGGGCGCGGCCCCCGAGGCCCCCGGGGAACTCCATCCACGGCGGAAGGGGTCAGATATATTATGGGGCGCGGCCCGCCCGTGGACTCATGAGGGCGTACACGTTCGGCATATATCCGAGGCCAATCCGCCTGATAGCCGCGACGAGGAGGGACCCCGAGGGCGCCAGGGGGATGGCGCGCGAGGAGTCGAAGCGCATACTGGGGCTCCAGCGGAGGGCCGGGCTCTCGCCGCTCTCCGATCCCCTCCTGGAGTGGGACGACATGCTCCGCTGGTTCACGGCCGAGTGGGAGGGCATGGAGGTCGACGGGATAATCAGGTACTTCGAGCACAACGCATTCTACCGCGTGCCGATCGTGAGGGGCCGCATCGGGACCGACGGGGGGGTGCTCAGGCGGCACCTCGTGGTGGAGGGGCAGGGGAGCGCCACCGTCGAGGTGCCGGAGCCGCTGACGTTCGCCGTCATGTCGAAGGATCTGCACTACGGGTCCGTCGAGGAGCTGGCAATGGACATCGCCCGGGCGCTGAACGAGGAGATATGCTCGCTTGAGGGGGCGCTGAAGCCGGCGCTCGTCGTGGTGAAGGGCCCGGCGCTGACGCACGGCGGCGGACCCGGCATGGCGGAGATCGCGGCGAGGGCCTCCGGTGAGCTCCTCAGGTCGTGCAGCGCCCCGGGGATCCTCCATCTCTACTTCAAGAGCCCCCTCGCGGCGTACAGGGCCTTCAGGGGGCTGAGGAGCTCCTACGCGGGGCTCGCGCTCGACGTCACCAGGGACGGGCCCGGCGCGTTCGCGGAGGAGCTCAAGGGATATAGGATGGACATGCTGGCCCTGGGGCTCGTGGACTCGCACAACACGAAGATGGAGCGCGCTGCGGACGTCGCTGCGGCCGCCGAGGGGCTGGGGAGGGCGGCCGGCGTCGAGGCCATGATCACCACGAGTTCCGACCTGGAGTTCATCCCGTACTCGTTCGCCGTCAAGAAGCTCGGGATCCTGGGGAGGGCGGCTAAGCTTGCCTGAGGGGCGGGAAGGACGGAAGCTGCTGCCCACGAAGGAGATCGGGAGCCTGAGGAAACCCGCGTGGCTCCTGGATTTCCTGAGGAGCGGGAAGCCGACCCCCGAGGAGAAGGAGTTCGCGAGGGACGAGGCCGCGCTCGTCAACATAAAGATGCTGGAGGGCGTGGGGCTCGACTACGTCTACGACGGGGAGGCCAGGAGGATAGAGATGTACGAGTACCCCGTCAGATATATCGAGGGGTTTGAGTTCGCCGGGCTCGTCCGCTCGTTCGACAACAGGTACTACAGGAAGGCCAGGGTGGTGGGCCCCGTCGGGCTCCGGGAGAACTACCACCTGAAGGAGTTCCAGTTCGTCAGGAGGTGGGCGGCGAGGACCCCGAAGATACCGGTCACGGGGCCCTACACGATAGCCGACTGGTCGTACAACGAGTACTACGGCGGGAAGGAGGAGCTCGCCGTCGAGCTCGCCAGGAACGCGATAAGGCCGCTGCTCAGGGGGCTCGTGGAGGCGGGCGCGAGCGTCATACAGATAGACGAGCCGGCGGCGACCGCGCACCCGGACGAGGTGCCGCTGTTCGTCGAGGCGTTCAACGAATCGGTGTACGGAATAGACGCGGAGATCCACGTCCACATCTGCTACAGCGGCGATAACTACAGGTCCCTCTACCCGCACGCGCTGGAGCTCAAGGCGACTCACTACGCGCTGGAGTTCGCGAACAGGGACACGTGGGAGCCGGGTACGGACGACGAGCACAGGGTGGGCTACGATTTCCTGAGGATGATGCGCGAGCACGCCGATCCGCGCACGCTGGGGCTCGGCGTGGTCGACGTGCACACGGACCGGATGGAGCCTCCGGAGCTCGTGAGGGACCGCATACTCTACGCGGCCAGGGCGCTGGGGGATCCGTGGAAGCTGATGGTCAACCCCGACTGCGGCCTGAGGACGAGGAGCCGCGAGGTTGCCCTCCGGAAGCTGGAGACGATGATGAGGGGCGTGGAGCTCGCCAGGGGATCGCTTTCCTAGCGGCCGCGTCGTCCGACGCTGTTAATGGTCCATAGTTCATCGTTTACCGTGTGCGTGCGTAGTAAACATTGGCTTACATATGACTGTTTACCGTGCCATCAACTACGGAACCGGCGCGTGATCCGCGGGGAACGATCCGTCGATGGCCCCCATCCGCCCGCAATCCAAAATATACGTAAAGCTTAATACGTGCGCGCGTGCTCCGTCGTCCGATGCCGTGCAGCACGTCGAGGAAGAAGTCGAAGGGAAAGACATCGGAGAGCGACCGCGGAACCGCGTGAGTTTCGCGCGATTCGCGTGATTAACCCTTTATTTTGGATTTGAGCATAACTGTGGCGGAGCGCGGCCCGGGGGGCGTCCATCCATATTCGCCCGCGAGCCACATACCCCGAAGATCTGCTTTCGGCACGGACCCCGCGCTAGGGGGACGTCGAGGCCGAGGAGGAGCCGTGGGATGGGATCGACCGCGCCTCCCGGGTGCGATCTACCCGACCGACGCCCATGTACAGTGGTCCATCACATGTTGTGGCGCCGGGGGCGGGGCTCGAAC
>JAWDMO010000107.1:0-3380 GCA_046536535.1 Nitrososphaeria archaeon | reverse complement strand
CCAGCTGGCCGGCATCTTGGTGCACGGCGACCGGGACTACTACACGTCCATGCTGGCCGCGCTGAACTCCAGCGGCAGGCTCTACGAGGTCCCCATGGGCTCTGCGCTCTTCGCCTACCTGGAGTCCGGCCGCGTGGACTTCGACATAGCGCTCTACGGGTCCTCGGCCATCCGCCAGGGCATCCCGCGCATAATCCTGCCGCCCCAGGTGAACCTGGGCGACCCCGGCTACGCCCAGTTCTACTCCCGCGCCTCGGTGGAGATAACGTCGGGCGGGGTCCCGGTGGACCTCCGCGGCGCTCCCATCTACATATGCTTCACGATCCCCAGCTCCTACCCGGACGAGAGGCTCGCGGCGCTGGCGGCGCTCTACATGATATCGCCGCCGGGACGGGAGCTGCTCGCCGGCTACGGCGCGGTCCCGCTGAGCATCCCCCTGCTCTACGGGAACGAGTCGGCGGTGCCGTATCCCCTCTCCGCGCTGGTGAACACGAGCGTGCTGGAGTATGCGGGACCTATCGATTAGGGCGCCGCTCTACGCGCTGGCGGCGGTCGTCGCCATCCCCATAGCGATACTCCTCTACTCCTCCGGCCCGGCCGGAATAGCGTCGTCGATGGAGGACCCGCAGTTCCTGTCCTCCCTCGGGGTCACGGTGCTGGGGGCGTCCATAGCGACCGCCCTGAACGCGCTCCTGGGCACCCCCGCGGCGTACGCGCTCGCTAGGAGGATGGTGAGGTGGCACGGGGCGCTCTACGACCTGCTGCTGTCCCCGGTGTCGATACCGCACACCGTGGTCGGGATAATGCTCCTCCTCGTGTTCTCCCCCGCGTCCCCGCTCTACGGCGCCCTCGGGGCCCTCAACCCGCTGGACACGCTGTGGGGGATGTCCCTCGCGATGTTCTACGTCTCGGCGCCCATCTACGTGATGGCGATGCGCGAGCACTTCGAGAGATCGGATCCCGAGCTGGAGCACTTCATGGGGAGCCTAGGGCTCTCGCCGTCCGCCGTCTTCTACTCGATCCTGGTGAGGGGGTCCATCGGGTCGATAGCCAGGATATCGCTCCTCAGCATGGGCCGCGCGATCAGCGAGTTCGGGTCCCTAGTGATACTGGCTTACTCGGTGTCGCTGGCGCCGCTCTTCTACTACGTGAAGCCGGCCACGGTCCTCATCTGGTACAAGTACGACGTTTACGGGTTGAGCTCCGCGGTCGGGTACGCGTCCGCGCTGCTCCTGGTGACTTTGGCGCTGTCCATGCTGGCTTACCTGGCCAGCGGTGATCGAGGTGAGGGGGAGGGGGCTCTCACTCGTGGGATTCAGCGCGCGCCGCGGGGACTTCGAGGTGGGCCCCCTGGACCTCGAGGTGGGCCCCGGGGAGAGGGCGCTGCTGTACGGCCCCAACGGTTCGGGCAAGACGACGCTCATGCTGGGCGCGATAGGCGCGATCGAATCGAGGGGCGGCGTCGCGGTGATGGGGAGGGACGTGTCGAGGCTCCCGACTCATGAGCGCGGGATCGCGTACGTGCCGGCGCAGCCGGTGGTCCCCGGCTGGATGCGCGTGAGGGAGCTATTGGGGCTTCTCCCGGGTTCCGCCGGCGCCGACCGCATGCTCGAGGAGTTCGGACTCAGGTGGGCCTCGGATAGGCGCGCCGGGGAGCTGAGCACCGGCGAGAGGAAGGTCGTCCAGATATCGATGGCGCTGTCGAGCGCCGCGAGGGCGATCCTGCTGGACGAGCCGTTCTCCAACCTCTCGGGGGAATGGGCGTCAACGCTTGACGGGCTGTTGAAGGCGGAGAGGAGGCCGCTGGTGATCAGCCATCAGGAGCGCGTGCCGGGGTTCGACATATATGTGCGCCTCCCGCTCGATCGGCGGGGGGCGACCGACTTCCGATGTCCCGCCGCGGATACGTTCTCGAGTGGGGATGAACGCCTTTCGGGCGCTGCGATGCCGCATCCGGATCCCCTGGGCAACGGGCCCGGTGGGATTCGAACCCACGGCCACCGGCCCGGATCGGATGACGGGATCCTGCGATCGATACTCGCTCATGCCCCTAAGAGATATCCGACTTAGTGCATGATCTATGACTGTCGCGTTGAGGCGTTCCGAGTGTAAATCACTAAATAATAGTTCGCGAGATCCTTTCCGTGGCAAAGGCCGAGGAGCTGAGGGATCTCATCGCAAGGTTGGTCGAGGGGCTCAGGGAGCGCCTAGAGAAGGATCCGGATCTTGTGGTGAAGGTGGCGTCTCCCATCTTCGTGTCGCGGGTCGATATCAGCGAAATGTCCTACTCACCCGAGGCGCCTGGAGTTTCCTTTAAATATCTGTTAACTCAAGTTCGGCCAATCATAAGGCGTATCGACCGCGCTAAGTTAACGCCTCCACTGGATGAATACTACGATCGCGCCGTCGGGATCATCGTCGATAGGATCCTGAGCACTTCGGCGTACAGGTATAGGTACAAGAAAGAGAAAGTCTGGGGGGACGTCTCTTCCACCCTGGATGGCCTGCTCCTGGAGGCCGCCAAGGGGGAAGGCCCGGAGCCCCTGCCGGATCTCTTAGCCCGCTGGTACGACGAATCGGAGCATCAATCGTGGAACATCCGCTGTTACCTGTCGGGCCTGAGGGTGGACGTGGAGGACGGCATCGAGCTGGAGGATGGTGAGCTAACGGTCGTGCTGCGCCGGCCCACGCCGACGGACCTCAAGGAGCTCCTGAATTGGAACTACCCATTTGAAGCGCCGCTGCCTGTCTTCGAGCCGCTCTACGTTCTCAAGGCTGAGGAGGAGGGGCCGAGCGAAGGCGAAGAGTCTGGCGGGTCCGTGGAGGCCAACGCATTCAGCATAACCTCCGCGGTGCTCGAGCTGAGGGGGAGCGGCGATTATGAGGGTTACCATCCACGGGAACTCGCCGAGGGCGCCACAGTGAGGCTCATGGCCGCGCTGGCTCTCCTCGGGAATTGCCGGCCAGTCGCCAGGGATCAAGATCCCGGCTTCTTCTACGGAGCCCTGGCTCTGGATGATGTGAACATCTTTGGGGAAGGCAGGTTCTGGGTGATCCCGCCTCAGGGTGTCTTCAGCGTGGATCCCAAGGTGCCCGCGATGCTTTCGCACTTACTATATAACCAGTGCCGCGTGGCCGAGGATGACGTTGGGAAGCTGCGCGAGCTCTGGGAGTACCTCACGAAGGAGTACGAGGTCGCCGTCCCTCTGAGCACGGCGCTCACGCACTACCTCGAGTCCATTCAAAGGATCCACGACTCAGTGGAGAGCGTAGCGTACGCGGTGATGGCCATGGAGGCTATCTACGGCAGAGGAAGATCGGGAGCAACGAACAATCTTGAGCGCTACGCGACGAGGCTCCTCCAGGCGCTCGGCGAGAAG
>JAWDMO010000106.1:0-3391 GCA_046536535.1 Nitrososphaeria archaeon | reverse complement strand
CATCCCCATGTAACCGGCGAGCTCCTCCAGCCTCTCCAGCTTTATCTCAGGCACCTCCTCCACGAACTCCGATACATCGATATTGGCCCTCCCCCTGAGCGAGACGTGCCCGTAGACGCTGCCGTGCGGCTCCGATCCCCCCCTGCCGATCGAGAACCTGACGCCGGCGGCCCCGGCCCTCCTCGAGAGATAATCCCAATGCACTTTGTTGCTCTGGAACCCCAGCACTATGTCCGGGTCCAGCCTCCTCACCTCATCTATGAACGATCCCAGGACCGACGTCTCGTCCCCCGAGAAGGTCCTCGCGCTCTTGCCATCGTAAACGCTGATCGCGGCAACCGGATCCCTCTCAGGCCTAGGCGACGCGTGGCGCGATAGATAGA
This sequence comes from Nitrososphaeria archaeon, assembly GCA_046536535.1. Lineage (GTDB taxonomy): Archaea > Thermoproteota > Nitrososphaeria > Conexivisphaerales > Conexivisphaeraceae > Conexivisphaera. Next base: position 3,008 of record JAWDMO010000106.1, on the reverse strand, counting down.
TGGGGTTGAACGAGACGATCCTGAGGTCCGGCACGTCGACGCGTCCCGGGAGCGCCTCCACGGCGCCGACCGACCTGTATGTCACGTAGTCGCCGGAGCCCCCCACCTGTTCCGCGTCCGCGGACGCCCACGATGCCGGCCGGAGCCCGGTGGATATCAGGAATAGGTCCGAATACCTGATGTCGTAACCATAAGCCTCCCCGAGCCCCTTCCCCGCGGCGTCCTCGGCGTCCTTTGCGATGTCGCTTCCCTCACCGGCCTCAATCCTGAGGCACCTCACGGGCTTCCCCAACCTGAGCCTCTCGACCTCGCGCGCCCCGGGGGGTATCGGTACATTCCCCGATGGCACTAGGTAGAAATAAGGCCTGAAGGGCACCTCAACCACGGCGCGCTCCCCATCCTCCAGCGTCCCCCACAGGTTCACGGTCCCCTCGCCGCTCGCGACGTCCAGGAGCCAGAACCTGACCTCGGGCACGGGGTATCCATGCACATTCGATCTAAAAAGCGTAACGTTCGCGCCGGACGTCGCTCGATGTTCGACGAGATCCTCCGCGCCACCTCCTCCATGTTCACCGATTCCGGCCTGCGCGCTCTCCTGAATATTGCATGAATGAGCTCTCCGCCGTCGTCCCTCCACCTAGGCACGACGTGCACGTGAACGTGCGGAACGAACTGGCCGGCGTCCGGCCCGTCGTTGACCCCTATAGTCAGGGCGCTGGCGCCGAAGGCTTTGGAGACAGCCCTCGAGATCTTCAGCAGCGTCTTGGAGAGCGCGCACGCCTCCTCCTCGCTCAGCTCCTGGAACCTCTGCGCGTGCCTAAGAGGCACGACTAGGGTGTGTCCCACCGCCAGCGGATGTGCATCGAGGAAAGCCGCGGTGTACTGGTCCCTGTACACGATGTATCCCCCCAGCTCGCCGTTCAGTATCCTGCAGAATATGCACCCCTCCACGCCGGACCGTTCCACCCGCCACCAAATAAGCGAGAGGCGGCCATCCGGCGCCCCATCCAAATGACCCCGTCATTAGAGGATATCCCCGCGATCCCAGCTTCCATCGACTCGCAGTGTGATCGGATCGCGGCCCATGGCGGACCGCATTCCTCCGAGCGGCCGCTGCCCTCTCCCGGCACGATCCCCCCGAAAGTAGTTTGGGCCGGCGCGGGTATCCCGAGGGGCTTCCTGGGCATGGACCGGGATCCGTCCCGGGGCGCGGAGCTCGCCGTTCGCTTAAATATCGGAATTGGCGCCGTCGCCTGGGGCCATGAGGTGAGCTGGTATTTCCTAGCTTGGGCGTTGAGGAGAGACATCAGAGCCGAGCCCCCTCGACAGCACAGCCACGGTCTCGACGTGGGGCGTGTGCGGGAACTGGTCCACCATGATCAGCCTGTCGATCGAATAACCCCTGAGCCTCGCGATGTCCTCCGCCTGTCTCGCCGGATTACACGATAGATAGATTATCCTGGAGGGGGAGGACGAGAGCAGGAGCCCGATGACCTTTGGATGGACCCCGGCCCTCGGTGGATCCAGTATCACCGTATCCGCGTCGATGGCGCCGAGCGATTCCGCCCTCGCCGTCATGAAGTCCGCCCGGGACCCGTTATCCATCGCGTTGCGCCGCGCCAGCTCCACCGATGATGGGTCGGACTCGACGCCCACGGCATATTCCGAGACCTCGGCCGCGGGAATCGTGAAGGTGCCCACGCCCGAGTAGAGATCGTACACGGTCCGGGACCCGGATACCTCGTCCCTCACGAACTTCACCATGAGCTCCGCGGTGTACGGGTTGGTCTGGAAGAACGTGTTGAGCTCAAGCCAGAACCTGTATCCGAGGAGTTTCTCGGAGATTCCCCTGTTCCCCCGGACCACCAGGACCTGGTCCGCCCTCGACGTATCGGCGGGCCCGCCGTTAACGCCGTTGAGAAGGGAATCGATCCTCACCTCAGGGGAGAACTCAGACACGACGTCCGGGATCGGCCTGGTCGTCACAACGGCAGCCATCCTCTCTCCGGTGAACTTTCCCTCCCTGATCACCAGGTATCTGAGGAGCCCCTCGTGTCTCCTGACGTCGTATCCCTCGAGCCCCCTCTCCCTAGCGAACTCCCTGAAGGAATTCCTCAGGGAATCGGCCTCGGGGGATTGCAGCGGACACCTGGTTATATCGACATGTGACCACCACTTTCCCCTCTCCCTGAGGCCGATCGCTAGGTTCCCGCTCACTGCGTAGTCCATCCGGTTCCTGTAGTGCACGATTTCGGGGGATGGCACGACCTCATCCGGCTCCCTCCCCAGGAGCTTCGAGATAGCCATCCTCTTCTGATCGAGCTGCTGCTCATATGGCACGTGCTGCAGACTGCAGCCGCCGCACCTTCCATAGTGCGGGCAGAGGACCATCGGGTTCTGAGTAATATTGTCCTCGATGGGTGCATGATCCTTGGGGCTCATCAGCCTCGGCTCCCTCCTACATCGAAACCGCTCCATTCCCACATCTGAAGGCGGGGATCGACGGCGGAGCCGAGCGTGCTCCCCTTCGGTACATCCATAATCCCGCATCCGGAGTATATATGCCCTGGGGACAGCTCCACGACGTCATCGACTCTCCCCATCACCGTCTCCAGTCCGTCCTCGTAAACAAAGTGTTATATAAAACCTATCTATCCTACCGCCGGCATCGGGAGCGCCCATTCTCCCCGATGGCGTAGAGGGATTCCGCGGTCATCGATGACGGCGCATGATAACGACAAGCCCTCCACCCCTTAGAAGGGACTGGGGAGGAATTCAATCAACATTCAAACTCATCGCTGAAGTACCCCGTTGTACAATCTAGCAGATTCAAATCGAGTGGAATTGTCGCCCTCGTATTGAAGGGCGGGCGTGCGCAAACAAGCTACTAGCGGATAGCGCCATCGAGCGATATTCCCGGTGTCGTGCAACGCATTATGTTAAGGAATCGAAGAACAATTGCTAACGGTGTTAAATCGCCGGGTGTAGTCGGCGCCTTTCGTGAACTG
>JAWDMO010000105.1:0-3461 GCA_046536535.1 Nitrososphaeria archaeon | reverse complement strand
CACCGCGGCTATCTCACGCCGGACGGCCTCCGGTAGCTCGTCCATTGCCTTCGGATCCTCGCTCCAGTCGATCAGGTGATACCATCCCGCCTTTTTGATGAACACGAGCACGTGGTCGCCCTCCTTCAGCCCCATCTCATCCACGAGCTTCGCGGGCAGCGTTATCCTGTAGTTCTTGTAGGATCTGCCGTTCGCCTTGAGATTTGAGGCCCAGACCCTGGCCACGAACACGCGCACATCGTCCACATGTACCGGATCCGACATGGCGTTGATATGTGTGGTGCCCCTATTTCACCTTTGTGACATAATGTTTATTTCCTTCCCCGACCATGGTCATCCGACCTGAAATGTGCTACGTGATCAGGCCGGATGAGGGCGTGTTGATCAGGCCCCCGTGCTGTCCCGATCCATATCCCTACGTCCCGTGCCCCGACAGCAAGGGGATGTGCTACCTCCATGTTATAACTGAGTTCCATTGAGCGGCGCCCGATCTAAGTTAAGCCCAGCTTCTTCTCGAGGTCGCTCAGGGTCTGATTCACGGTGGCGGCGGATGCCTTCATGGAGTCGGCGGCCTTGACCCAGTCGGCCGTTATCGACTTCAGCCCGGCCAATGTCGATGGATCCAGTCGGCCGCCCGACTGCAGGACGGCCGTGAGCCTGTCTATGCTTTTCCTGAGTTCATCTATAGTGTTGTTGGTATCGGCCGTCGCATCAAGCAGTTCGTTCACGCGATCCTTCAGGTCGCCCGTCATGATATCGCGCACGCGGAACATCACAGGAACGCCTCCAGCAGCGGCCTTATCTGCTTCGATATCTCGATGCGGGCCGACTCGAACAGGTATTTGTAGAAGCGCAGCCCGTGGACGAATGAACCGGCGCCTGACAGGCGCGCGTCGTTGTTGAGGAACGCATCCAGCATTGTGTACGGCACCCTGGTGCCATCTGGAAGTTTCTTCTCCCCCAGGAGCGCCGCGGCCATGGCCCTGACCTTTATCATGAGCAGGGTATCGACCTCCTTCGGTTTCTCGACCAGGACGACTTTATCGCCCGTGACCCTGAAGTTGTACATCAGAGGCGCGCCGCCTGAGCCGGTCAGGGGCTCGCCGTCATCGTTGAGCAGCATTATGGCGGCGGTGGCGCCCTCGGCCACGCTGTACTGCTCCCTCATCACCTTTATGTTGAGCGATGTATTCATTATCTTCAGGCTTGAGACCAGTATCTGAGTGATCGTGTTCAGGCTGTACTCCTTGACCTTCCTCCTCATCTCCTCCAGGAATCCCAGCTTGCGCGGCTGAGCCGCCGCTATCGCGTCGATCACCGGCCTCATGATGGTGTCGGGCAGCGCGATCGGCCCGCCGTTGTGCATCATATCCTGTACCTCGAGCATTACGGGTATCTTGGCCAGCACCGGTATGCCGTACTTCTGCGACAGCTCATCCGACGATGATGGCCCGAATATCTCATACATCTCGCCGCTCTTCGGGCACGTGAAGCCGACCATGTTCTCCACGATACCTATTATGGGTACGCCGTTCACGGCGTGGAGGCGGATGACGCGCTCGGCCGTCTCGATGTGGGACGGCTGTACCACTATTATGGACCCCAGGTAGTAGTTATCCATGACGGAGAGCACCGTGCGCCATTCGTCGCCCACCGCGGCCGGCATATCCACCACCAGTACGTCGGAGTCCCAATCCGTGAATTCCAGCACGTCGCGCGTTATGTTGGCGTAGTCCTCCCCGCGCATGCCGATCCCCCTGTCATCCGCTATGGATTCGATGGTGAACAGGGATATGTTGCCGTGGCGTACGGGGATCATGCGCCTGTCGGCCGTGAAGTCCACGTCGCCCTTCACGTTGAGGAACCTGTGGAGATTGGGATTGGAGTAGTCGGCGTCCACGACGCCGACGCGTTTGCCCCTCGCCGCGAGCGCCAGAACTATGGAGGAGGACACGAGGGTCTTGCCGACGCCTCCCTTACCGGATATGACGCTCAGCGCTGGTATATCCACCATGCATCCATCACCTCCATCTACGACTCCACGGTCAGCCCCAGCTTCTTCAACTCGTCGAGCGCAACCTGGTCGCTCGTCGGCTGTCCCGGCTGGGGCGGCCTCAATACCTCCACGAACTTCTCAAGCGGTCTCCTGTCCTTCATTATGTTCTCAAGCTTGGATGCGGCCGAGTCTATAAACCTGTATGCGTCGGATTTGTATTCCCCACGTGGCACATTTGAGCGAAGCTCCTCGATCTCCTCCTCCCTCTTCTCCAGCTGCTCCCTGTACGTGTTCTCCATCTTCGCCATCTGATCCTCCAGCCTCTTTATGGAGTCCTCAAGCCTCCTCTTCTCCGCCTCATCCGCGCGCTTCTCCGCCTCACTTAGTTTGTCCTGGAGCCTGTCGAGCTGCTCCTGCATAGCCTTCATCGCGTCGCTCACGCTCTCATCCGGCGTCTGCCCACGGGACGAGCCGGACGCGATTATCATGCCGACGACGGCGGCGGGGTTGCCCCTGACCTTGCCCATGATGGGCGTCCCGTCCTTCGCGTACGCTATGGGTACATCGGCCTCCATCTCGTCGTCCTCCTTCTCCTTCTCCTGTTGCTTCGGGTTGAGCTTGCTCAGCACGTCCTCCACTATCTTCCTCACCGATTCCTCGGTGAGGCCGCCGCCCGAGGAGCCCGGCTGAGGTGGCGGAGGAGGATACTGGTATGCATATGGATATCCGGGACCGCCTGGGCCATACTGATACTGCATGTATGGATATGGACCCTGCTGCCACGGGCTCTGCCTGCCGGGATACGGGCCCTGCTGATACTGACCGTACTGATATGGAGACGGCTGCTGGGGCCCGACCTGCTGGTAAGAATATGGGTTGGGGTACTGGTACTGATCACCCTGGTTGACCATGGCACGCGGCGACATCATGGGCGGCGCCTGCAGGGCTGGGGCGAACTTGTTGTAGAACATGACCAGCCTGTCCACTATCCTCTGCGACTTATCGGGCTTCACGCCGGCGTCGAACAGTATGCCGTACAGCGCCTGGAAGTCCAGGTGGATCGATGGGTCGTTGTCCCACTCCCTCATCACGTAATCGCGGGACTCCTTGGATACGGACGGCATCGAGAGCAGCTGCTCCAGGCGGGCGCGCAGCTGCTCCTCGAGGGCCGCCTGCCCCCTTATGCGTATCTCGGCGAATATCTCATCGTCTGTCATGGTGCGCTCCCGAGGAGCCGGAGTGGGGGGTACCCCCTCCTCCCCCTCGCCCATGGTGGGTGGCGCGGCCGCCCGCGGGATCTTTATGCCCTTCTGCGCCGCCTTCTCCAGCGCCATCTCCGTGTGGTGCTCCTTGCGCATATGACGGCCCAGGTCAAGTGGGCTGGTGAACTCAGCTCCACAGTACCTGCATTTATATTTACGGACCCGCGGGGGCGGAGTCGGTGGGATGCCCTCCTCTTCCTCCT
>JAWDMO010000104.1:0-3704 GCA_046536535.1 Nitrososphaeria archaeon | reverse complement strand
GAGCGAGAGCCCGTTGGGCGCGAGCCCCGAGAGCGCCGACCCTATTATGAAAACTATGAAGCCCGCGTTGTACATGCGCTTCCTCCCGTACATGTCGCCCATCCGTCCCAGGCTGAGCACGAGCGCGGTGTTCACGAGGAGGTACGCGACGACCACCCAGACCATCGTTATGTAGTCCGTGTGAAGGTCCTCGGCGATCGGAAGTATGGCTAGCACGACTATTGTGCCATCGATGGCCGACATCAGGCTGCCGACCATGGTGACGGACCATACCCTCCACTTGTACTCCATGGGCGGTGCCCGATGGGTAGGAAATTTACGCCTTCCGCGGGGCCCGCGGGGGGCGGGGCGTTGCCAGCGATGTCGCCCTCTAGCCACGCGCGCCGCGAGCTCCGCCACGAGGTCCGGTATCTGCTCCGGCGCTATCACGTCCTCGTGGCCGGGCCTCTCGACGCTGGACAGATAGATGCCGTACTCCTCGAAGTCGTCGCCTACCCTGTCGCCGAACGGCGATATTATCATGTACTCGTCGAGCGATCTGAAGATCCTCGAGAGGAACCCGTCGACGAGGCCGACCTCGTCGCACGCCGGGGGGGCCGCGCTGTATGCTATGGAGTTGACCGACGCGATGGGCAGCGACCTCCCGAGTGCCCCCATGATGCCGCGTTCCACTTCAGCGAGCTCCGCCGCGAGGCCCCTTGGGGAGCCCCCTGGTGGATTGATCGCGACGATCTCGACGCCCAACCTCCCCAGGGAGCGCCCCAGCCCGCCGAACGTCCTCCTCCAGGCCTCCTCCGGCGTCCTGGGCGGCGGAAAGTGCATCACGCCCCTGGGCGAGTAGTTGAAGAGCTCCATGAGGAACCTCGGCGAACATCTCGCCATGGACGTGTATCCCAGGCCCGGGACGGATATCACCGCGCCCCTCCTCATTCGCCGGTCACCAGCTCATCCAGCATCGACTTCAGGGTCCTCCAGTCCGGGACGCCGGGCACCCTGTAGACCAACTTCCCCTTCCTCCAAGCGAGGAGCGTCGGGAGCCCATAGATCTCCAGCCTCTCCTGGAACTCCGGGTACGCCTGCACGTTGAGCCTGGCGAACGCCACCTCGGGATACTTGGGCGCCAGATCCCTGAGCATCGCCCCCAGTATATGGCACGGCGCGCACCACGGGGCCCAACAATCGAGCACCACGTAGCTCCGGTTTCTGATGAGGTCGCTGAGGCCGTCCGGATCAACGCATGCGACGGCGCCCTGCGCCGACATTGAAGCCCAGCCCGCGCGCCCGCCCCATATAAAGCGTTCCCAAAGTTCCATGCCCGGCTATGCGAATGACGATCGGGGCCGGGCGTCGCCGCGGGGATCTCGCCGCTTCCGGTCTCCCGCAATCCCTGTAAACATTTATATCTATTCCGCGGAAAATACATAAATTATGAAATTATGATTAAAATCCGGGAATTCGCGTCGTAAAATTCACTGAACGTCGTGCCCCGAGAGGCTCCTTCCGCTGGTCTCGAATCCCCAGAACCACCAGACGCCGGCGAGCATCGTTGACAGCGCGAATATCGCGGCAACGGAGGCCGCCGCCACATTGAATGGCGGCACGACGAGCGTGAGTACCCCCGTTATGGCGCCGGCGGTTATCCAGACGACCGCCCTGACGACAGATATCAGCCTGCCCCTCGTGCGGGTGGGGAACAGCTCGGGCTCCAGGACTGCCCTGGATGCCCAAGTGAGCTCGACCGGCAGGAATTGCACCGTCATTATGGCCAGCAGGATCAGCCCGGCGGTGCTCCCCGTGGCGGCGTAGTACGCCCACAGAACCATCCAGAGCGCCAGCTGCATCCCGAAGGAGAGGACGGCGAGCGTCTTCCTCCTCATCCTCTCCACGAAGAGAATCCCGAACACTATCCCCACTATGACCATCGCCAGCCCGCCGATTATCGGGACCACCTCGGCGACGCCCTGCGAGAAATAGGAGTACGCGACGCCATAGGTTATGTAGACGAAACCCACGTCCTGGGATATCCCGAGCACCACCAGCAACAGCAGCCTGAGCCAGAGGCCGCCCCTAGGCTCGACGGGCTCCGCCCCTCCATCTATCTCCCGCCAGGCCGACTCCACGTCCATCCCGGCCCTCCCGGAGATCGCGCTCCAAGGGAGCGACTCCCGGACCGCGAGCAGCGCCACTATGAGCGCGGCCAAGGGGGCTATGAAGAGCATCGTTATAGCCACCGTGTTCATGAGGCCGGCGAGCCCCAGGAAGAATGGTATGAACGTTATCGCCACGCCGAGGTTCCCGAAGTTCTGCACTATCACCAGGAGGTTCCCGCGCCACTTGGCCGGCACCGCCTCCGCCAGCATCGCCAGGATGGGGCTCTCGAGCCCTATGGCCGCCATGCCCACGAGGACGAACGAGGCTATCAGGAGCCCCAGCATCTGCGCCCAAAGGGAGTAGACCAGATAGAGCGCCACCCCCACGACTATGAGGGCGGCGGTCACTATGAACGAGTTCCTCCTCCCCATGGAGTCGGCCATCCAGCCGGCGAGGAGAGCCCCGAATCCGCCCGCCACAAAAGGCAGGCTGTACGCCAGGAACGCGAGGCTGGAGGGTAGAACTCCGCTGATGGCGCTGACGGGGCCGTAGCTCTCGGCCACCCCGTAGACCAGCATCCCCAGGGAGAGCGCGGTTATTATGGCCCACGGTATGCGAGATGAGGATACGTTGGACGAGCCGGCGGGCGGCGCCGCAGATCCGCCCGTAGCTGAATCGCTCGATTCAAATTTGCCGGTTTTCTGATGCGCACCTGCGCTATCGCTGTGCAACTCGTGTCCAAATCCCGCCGACTGTCCATATAAATATTGCCGACATTATTGTGTGATAATTTACACATACATGTAATGTCTGACCCCCTTCCCAGCCCTGAAGGGCGAGGGTTGCCGTCCACCTCGTAACGGGACGTCCTGCGACAGGAGCAGGACCGAATCTGTTCTTCACATATTACGACGGCTGAGGTTCCAGGAGGGTGGGGGCGCGTGCCGCCGGAGACGATGGCTGTCCCGGGATGATCGCCCTATTTGGCCCGTGCGCGAAGCCCCCTCATTTAAAAGGCATAGATCCCGGAGAGATGTGGGGATGAGGAGAGGTGGTTTGCCGAGGCGACGATGAGGTCTCTTTCCGACTCCGACCCTTATTGCTATCGCTGGGCGGCAACGGGGCTATGTTTACCGCCAATCCCTCCCGCCCGAAGGGAAAGGGGATTGCCGCCGCGCCTCCGCCATGAGGCCCCCCGTTCAAGTTCCTCCCCATATCCGAGGAATATGCCGTAGGGTATGCCGGATTAGTTAGTGCATTCGTGAAATCGCGTCGAAGAACACCGGATCTATGATGGTATCTATAATGAATGACCTCGCGAGCACCCGTCGCGCCGGCATGCCGGGCCCGAGCGGCGCCGTGAGGGAGAGCGCTGACGGCTCGGCCGAATGCGTTACTCCGGTATACCCAACTGCAAGCGTCAAGCACGCGGCAACTCGCAGCGGGAGGCAGGGATGCGTCGCAGTCGCGGTCAGCGGCCGGCCGCACCCGTGACGGACGAAGGCGTGGTCGGAGAGCCTCATCCCCCCTCGCGGGAGAGGTCTTCCGCCCCCAACCCCCTTCATCTGTTAAATATTGGTATGCACTATGCGCGGCGTTGGGCAGATCGGGGA
>JAWDMO010000103.1:0-3814 GCA_046536535.1 Nitrososphaeria archaeon | reverse complement strand
ATATTCGCGCTCGCCGTCTACGGCCGCAGGTCCAGCGTGAGCGCGCTGAAGCTGTACCTGGTCACGATGCTCGTGTCGTACGTGACGATCGCGGCGCTCGCGGCCCCGCCCGGCTTCTACACGGCGCTGGCGTCCCCATCCACCGTGTCGCAGTTCGTCGAGCAGGTGGACAGCTTCAGGTCCGCTTACACGACGCTCCCGTCGATGTCGTTCGCGATATTCAGGCACAACCTCGAGATAGACCTCCTGTCGTACGTGCCGATAGTGGGCGCGGCGCTCCTCGGCTTCTCCATGATGGACACCTCCTCGCTCGTGTGGGCGGTCAGCGCTTCCTCCATGTGGAGCGGCTATCACCTGTGGTACGCCTACGTGCTCTCCATCCTCCTCGCCCCCGACACCTTCACGGAGTTCTCGTCCTACGCGATAGCCATGGCCGGGGGTTTCGAGCTCTACATGGCGCTGACCGGAGGGGGTCGCCGCAGGCTCCGGCTGTCCCTGGCGCTGCTTGCGCTCTCCATATGCTTGCTCTACGCGTCCGCCGTCATCGAATCGTGGCTCATACTGTACGTGGGGCTCCGACGTCGACGGGACGCCCCCGATCTCAACGCTAAAATAGGGCGGCGTCCCGTCGGCGGGCAATGTCCAAGGTCCGCATACACGTCCACTCGTTCGAGGGCCGCAACTCCATGATCATCTGGCTCGGGGGGAGGCCCGTCCTGGTGGTGAGGGACGGCGACCGGTTCTACGGCATGGACGCGGTGTGCGCCCACATGGGTTGCGCGCTGCTCTCCGAGGCCCGGGGGACGATCGCCATCTGCCCGGCGCACGGCGCCAAGTACGACGTGAGGACCGGTCAGATGGTGGAGCCCCCGCAGATCAAGCCCGAGGTCCCGTGCGAGCAGGAGGAGATAAGGGTCCCGCTGAGGACCTACAGGGTCACGGTCGGGCCCGATGGACTGCTGGACGTGGAGCCAGCCCATTAGGCCTCGCGCGGCGCGGACCCGGAGCCGCGTTGGCCCCCTCCCAGCCCTGAAGGGCGAGGTTCGTCGCTTCAATATCAAGGACGCAGCGGCGCGGCCGCGCGGGATCAACCTCCTAGGGCGAGCTCCCACGGCGTCAGAGCGGTGATCAGTACAATTAGTAACCGCCAATAATCTTTATATTACGCTTTCGTCCCGATTGGGAGTGAGATGAGAAGGAGCGCTATCTCCAGGGCCGCGCTCTGGACCATAATAGCCGTCGTGATAGTGGTCGCGGTGGTCGGCGGGGTGGCCGCATGGTACGTCACCAGGCCCCCTCCGCCCAAGCCGACGCCCACTCCCACCCCGACGCCCACTCCCACCCCGACGCCGACGCACGCGATAGTCGGGCAGGTGACGATCGGGGTCGCGACTGACCTGACCGGTCCGTTCGGCGCCCTAGGCGAGGAAATATTGAAGGCGGCTCAACTGGTCCAGGACCAGGTGAACGCGCAGGGCGGGATCTACCTGGCGAACGGGCCGGACGGGCCGGGCAACTACACGATAAACCTCGTATGGACCGACGACCAGACGAACCCCTCCGTCGGGCCGACGGCGCTCCTCCAGCTGTACACCACCTACCATCCGGCCGTGGTGATAGGCACGCTGTTCTCGGGCGTCATGTACGCCGAGCTGCCCGTGATCAGGCAGTACGACATAGTGTACGTAGCGAACGTCGGAGGCGTCGGAGGGATAACGGTGTCCTCGACCAACTACAGCCAGCCGCTCACGCAGGATGACATGATAATACACATCGAGCCGACCGCTTACATGTTCGGGGCGCAGATAGCGGAGTTCCTCAACGAGTACAAGGGCCAGATAAACCCGACGGGGCCCATCAGGATAGTATACCTGGGCGAGCAGGGGGAGCCCACCGCCGTGGACGAGTTCAACGGGCTGAATCAATCCATATACGCGATGGGGCTCCAGAACGAGGAGGAGATAGTCGGCGTCGAGTGGATCCCGGTGACCACCACCAGCTTCGAGTCGATGCTGAGCAGCGTCGCCTCAATGAACCCCAACGTGCTGGTGATAGCGGTGCCGCCTCCGCAGGTGGTGGGCATCCTTCAGCAGGGGGTCAGCTTCCCCCAGCTCCACAACACGGTGGCCATCGCCTGGACGCCCGCGGACGATCCGATCGTCTATCAGCTCATAGGCAAGGCGACGAGCTACTACCACTACTTCGTGATCACGAACCTGCCGGCCACTGCCAACACGTCCGACGTGGCGCTGAACCAGCGCTGGCAGGTGTTCAGGAACGAGTACTTCGCGTTCGCCGGCGAGCCGTTCGGCGCGCTGGGCTCCTTCGGATTCGATCAGATGTACATTTCGCTCGCCGCCCTGATGAAGGCCGGCACCACCAATACGAGTGCGGTGATCGCGGCGTTCCAGGAGCTGACGCCCAGCGACGTCCCGTGGCCGCTCGCCAGCGTCTACACGCCGTTCCCGCCCAACAACACGCTCATAGGGCCGCCCTCAGCCGGGGTCCTCTATAATTCGGTCAACATGACGTACTTCTGGGTCGAGGCGTTCTACAACTCGACCAGCGGCTCCGTCTACACGCAGGTCGTCTGGCCGCCCCAGTACGCGACGATGCAGCCGGTGCTGTGAAGCCTCCCGCGCGGATTTTACATTAATATTTATTTTTATTTTAGCACTTCCTCTCTCCGTCTCCTTCCGGGGGCGCCGACCTTATAACGATCCTCTAGCAGTCGTGCGGCCATGCGGCCAACGCCCCTCAGGCTGACGGTGGGTCCGCTGATGTCCAACTCCTACCTGCTGTGCGACGGCCCGGAGTGCCTGCTCGTCGATCCCGGCGGCGATCCCGAGGCTCTGCTGGGCGCGGTTGGGCGCAGGAGGCTGAGGGCGGTCATCGCGACGCACATGCACTTCGATCACGTCTGGGGGGCGAGGCGGATAGTCGATGCCACCGGGGCGACGTTCATGGTGCACCGCGCCGACTGGGAGATCGCGGGGGACCTGCTGTCTCTGGCGGAGGAGCTGGGCTTCTCGGCCCCGGAGATCCCCCGGTCTGCGGAGTTCCTGGAGGACGGCCAGGTGCTTTGGCGCGGCCTCAGGGTCATTCACGCGCCGGGGCACACGCCCGGCTCGCTCTGCCTGATGGGCGACGGTTTCCTGCTGACCGGCGACACGCTGTTCGCCGGCTCCGTGGGGAGGGCCGACATCCCGTGGTCCGACCCCGACGCGCTCCTGCGCTCCGTGTGCCGCATTTACCGGGAGGTCCCCCATCACTACACGATACTTCCGGGCCACGGCCCCCCATCGACGGTGGGCGAGGAGGCCGAGCACAATCCGGTGATCAGCGCCCGCGCCTGCGGCGATCGGTCCAGCAGCGCGATCCTGTAGCCGTCGTAGGACCTCACCTCCCTGCAGCCGACGTCGATGGACGCGCCAAGCCTCCTGACCTGCGTGACCAGCGAGTGGTACTCGCCGGCCTCCCCTATTGGGCTTATGCCCATCCTCCTCGCGTCCGCGAGGAACGGGCCGAGCTCGCCGCGGCCGACGCGCCTGCACACGAGCTCCCGGGCCCTCTCCTCAGCCCCTATCACCACGAACGAGAGCTCCTCCAGCTCCCCCTCGAGGACCCTCTCCTCGTCCATCCCCCAGAGCGGCTCCGAGAGCTCCGCGCCCGCCTCCGCCGCCAGCGCCTCCATGTACCTCAGGTGGTCCTCCACGCCCTGGTCGCCCGCCACTATCCGTGAGACGCCGAGCGACCTCATGAGCGCCGCCTCCTCGGCCATCTCCCTCCCCCTGTGGACCCTGAGCACCACCAT
>JAWDMO010000102.1:0-3823 GCA_046536535.1 Nitrososphaeria archaeon | reverse complement strand
CACGAGCCTTCCCTCCCTGGTCGCCCCCGTCCTCACCTCGATCTCGTAAGCCATTCTGTGGTATCCGGCGGCCCCCGATTCCTCCCTCGTCCACTCCATCCTCACCGGCCTCCCCGTCCTGGCGGCGAGGAGCGCCAGGTGTATCTGGACCGTGATCTCGTCCTTGCCGCCGAACGCCCCTCCCACGGGATAACTGACGACCCTCACGCGATCCGGCGGGATCCCGAGGGCGCGCGCTATCTGTATCCTGTCGCGGTACGGGTTCTGCCCCCCGGCCACCACGTGCACGGTGCCGTCCTCGATCCACGCGATCCCGCCCTCGAGCTCCATGTACATGTGCTTCTGGAACTGGGTCCTGTAGGTGCCCTCGACGACCGCGGCCGCCGTCTCGAGCGCCCTGTGGGGATCGCCGTTCGCCGCGCGGATCCTCATGGCGACGTTTCCCCCGGGGTGGAGCCTGGGGGCGTCCGGCCTCAGCGCATCCTCCACGGACGTCACGGCCGGCAGCGGCTCGTAGTCCACGCGTATGAGCTCCAGCGCGCCCTCCGCCTCCTCCTCCGTCTCCGCCGCCACGAGCGCCACCGGCTCCCCCACGTACCTCACCGTATCGGCCGCGAGCACCGGTATTTCCTGGACGAGGACCCCGAACCCGTTGACCCCCGGCACGTCCCTCGCGGTCAGCACCGCCCTGACCCCCGGGGCGGACTCCGCGGACGCGACGTCGATGCCGAGTATCCTGGCGCGGGGATGGGGGCTCCTCAGGACCTTCGCGTGGAGCATCCCTTCGACTGCGATATCCGTGGGAAAGCGCGGGGATCCGCGGACGCGCTCCAGCGCGTCGATCCTCGGTATGGGCGCACCTATGACCGTGCGGGCGCCCTCCTCCAGCGCGCCGCTCATCCTCCGGCCACCTCCTCCAGCGCGCGGTACAGGATGCCGGCGACGGCCATCCTCCTGTACGCGGCGGATCCCCTGACGTCGGATATCGGCCTCGACTCAGCGGCCGCGGCCTCGGCGGCATCCCACATGACCTCCTCCGTCAGCTCCCTCCCCATCAGGACCTCCTCCGCCCTCCTGGCCCTGATCACGGTCGGCGCGACCGCCCCGAGCGCGATCGAAGCATCCTTCACGGCGCGGCCCTCCATCCGGATCACGCCGGCCGCGCTCACGATCGAGATAGCGTTCGCGGCCCTCAGGCCCAGCTTCCTGAAGAACCACGCGGATCCCGGCGGCTGCCGCCCGATACGGATCGACGTGACGAGCTCGTCCGGCTTCCGCGCGGTCCTGTGAATCCCCGTTGCGAATTCCCCGATCGGCACCTCCCTCGTGCCCGCGACGCTGGTCAGCCGGACCGCGGCGCCCAGCACGTGAAGCGGCGGTATGCCGTCGCCGGCTGGGGACGCGTTGCACACGTTGCCCGCGAGCGTCGCGAGATTCCTTATCTGGGGGGATCCGAACGAGCGGGCCGCGTCGGCCAGCACGGGCGCGCTCGCGCGCACCGCGGGGCTCCCCGCGATATCGGAGAGCGTCGCTAGCGCGCCCACGTCCAGGCCGCCCGCGACCTCGCGCACATATCTGAGGTCCCTGAGGCCGGAGATGTCCATGAGCTCGTCCTCCTCCAGGGTCCCGGCCCTCATCTGGACTGATACGTCGGTGGCGCCGGCAACCACCCTGACGGATGCGCCCCTCTCGGCCAGTATTCCCAGCGCCTCCTCGAGCGACCCGGGCCTGTGCACCGAGAACCTCGAGTGGATCGCCGTGGATATCACCTCGAGACCCTGAGGACGGCCCTCAGGATCCTGGGATAGGCGCCGCACCTGCACAGGTTCCCCGAGAGCGACTCGGCTATCTCGCGCTCTGACGGCCCTGAGTTCCTGCGCCCGCTCAGCGCCGCATAGGCGGAGATCAGGAACCCCGGGGTGCAGTATCCGCACTGCACGGCTCCCTCCTCCACGAACGCCTCCTGAAGCGATCCCATGAGCGGGTCCCCGGAGAGGCCCTCGAGCGTCGTGACGTCCCTCCCCTCTACCTGCGAGAGGAGGACTGTACAGGAGGTGACGGGGACCCCGTCGAGGAGGACTGTACAGGCGCCGCACTCCCCGGTCTCGCACCCCGGCTTGACGCTCCTGATGCCCAGCTCCTCCCTCAGGACCCTGAGGAGCGTCGCGGCGGGGGGCGAGCGCGCCGTGACCGGGGAGCCGTTGAGCCTGAACGATATCCCGTACGTCATTCGACGTGCCTGTGACGGTTAATCTTATATTATAAGGATTAGCAACTACTGACGTTATGAAGACCGGCTTCAGGCTCAGTGAGCTCGAATTCCTAACGCTTGACGACCTGGAGCCCGAGGGGAAACGCATTCTTGTGAGGGTTGACATAAACACGCCCGTGGATACGAAGACCGGGAGGCTGATCGAGCGGACCAGGATGGAGGAGGCCGCCGTGACCCTCAGGGCCCTCGGCAAATCCAAGGTGGTCGTGTGCAGCCATCAGGGGAGGGTCGGCGAGGCGGACTTCGTGCCGCTCGAGGAGCACTCCAGGATACTCTCGGAAGTCCTGGGGAGGGACGTCAGATTCGTGGATGACGTCATGGGACCGGCCGCGAGGAGGGAGGCGGAGGAGCTGAACGACGGCGAGGTGCTCCTGCTCGATAATCTGAGGTTCATGTCGGAGGAAACCCAGCAGTATGGATCCGTGGAGGAGGCCGCTAGGACGTACATCGTGCAGAGGCTCTGGAGGGTGTTCGATGGATTCGTGCTCGACGCGTTCCCGACGGCGCACAGGGCGCATCCGTCGATCATCGGCTTCCCTTACTACCTTCCGACGGCGGCCGGCGTCCTCGTGATGAAGGAGCTGAAGCAGCTCCAGAAGCTGGAGATCGTGCAGAAGGGCCCGTTCACGGCGGTCCTCGGGGGGAGCAAGGTCAGGGATCGCCTGGAAGCGCTCGAGGCGCTCCTCGAGAACAGGAGGGCCGACAAGGTCCTCGTGACGGGGGTGCTGGCGCTCGTCTTCCTGAAGGCGGCCGGCAGGTATCAGGGGAAACTGAACAAGGTGGACGACGCGATGATCTCCAAGGCGAAGGAGCTGCTGCAGAAATACCCGCCCGTCATCGAGATGCCGAAGGATATGGCGATCCAGAGGGATGGCGCGCGGGTGGAGCTCCCCGTGGGGGACCTGCCGCCGGACGCGGGGCCTCTCGACATAGGATCCAGGACCATCAGGGAATACTCCAAAATCATAAGGAGCAGCGGGACCGTTTTCATGAGCGGGCCGCCCGGGGCCTTCGAGATCGAGGGATTCGACGTGGGGACCCGCGAGCTCCTCCAGGCGCTGGCCTCGTCGTTCGGCACGACGATCGTAAGCGGGGGACACCTGTCGACCGCGCTGGACATGCTGGGGCTGAGCAAATGGATAGATCACGTGAGCTCGGCCGGCGGCGCGCTGATACAGGCGCTCGCCGGAAAGGAGCTTCCGCTCCTCAGGGCCCTCGAGTACTCCGCGAGGAAGATGAGGGAAGGCGGATATGCGGAGCTCCTCTCGAGGAGGGCCGCGGCGCCCACCGCCTGACGACCGCGGCGATCCTAGCCGCTTCGCAGTATATCATAATTAATTAATATGATTAAATAATGGTACATGGCGATAAATATTATCATCGCAGCCGGACGGTTCATCGGATATATGCCGTTCGAGTGGATCCCGAGGATGATAAAGTGAAAGTGAACGACAAACCTCGCCCCTTCTAGGGGCGGGGTGAAAGCTTTTAAACTCAAGTCACTATTTTTCCTCCGGATGCTCTCCTCCGGTCAACTTCTCGAAGATGAGG
>JAWDMO010000101.1:0-3882 GCA_046536535.1 Nitrososphaeria archaeon | reverse complement strand
CTGTGGTAGAAATCTATGTCTGCCCGCCGCAGGGTGTTGTAGACCTCACAGGCCAGCCGCAACTGGGCCTTTAACGCCCCCAACGTTTGCTGGTCGGTGTACGCCCTGAAGCGGAACCCCCACGGCGGGCATCGGAAAGGTGTAGGGGCATCGCCTTTTAAGCCATTCCCACCATCCCCATGAATGGCGAGGTTTTCTACCACGTCTTATCCATATTTAGTGGTGATGTGCAGACGATATTTAAGCATGGGGGAAGTCCGCCTATCTCCTCCCTGGAAGGTCGGGGTTTTACCGCTTCCCCCAGACCCCTAACACCTTATAAAGGGGCGGGATGTCTCGTGCACGTTGTCCCACGATGAGGAAGATGAGGATCTGATCAGCAAGGTGTACAGGCTGATACTGAGCAGCGGGGAGGGCGGGCTCCTCCAGAGTGAGCTCTGGAAGAAACTTGACCTGACCAGTAGGGACGGTTCCAGGATAGCGACGAAGCTGGAGAAGAGGAGGCTCATCGTCAGGGAGAAGATGTTGCAGAACGGCAGATGGACTTACAAGCTGGTTCCGCTCGTGATACCGATAGATACCAGCAGCGTGGAGGGACTCCCCTGTCTGACCTGCCCGTATGAGGATAAATGCGAGCCAGGGGGCCAGGTATCTCCCGAGAACTGCCGGCTGTTGGAGAGATGGCTCCTCGATAAATACCATGAACACCTAGGCGAGAATGAGGGGGGACAATGAGGCCTTGGGAAGCCAGAAAGGATCTCTACTGGAAGATGGCCAAGGAGAGGGGCTACCGGAGCAGATCCGCCTTCAAGCTCCTCGAGATCCAGAGGAAGTTCGACGTGATGAGGAGGGGGGACAGGGTTGTGGATCTGGGCTGCCACCCGGGCGGATGGCTGCAGATATCATCGAGGGCCGTGGGAGAGGACGGTCTGGTGATCGGCGTTGACCTTAAGGATACCAAGCTCCAGATGAGGAACGTCAAGTTCGTGATGGCGGACATCATGGACCCGGGGCTCGTGGAGGTGCTCCGCTCATACGCGCCCTTTGGATATGACGCGGTACTGAGCGACCTGTCGCCCAATATCAGCGGAGCGTGGGAGCTGGATCACGCTAGGCAGATCGCCCTCTCCAGAAGGGCGCTGGAACTGGCGGGATTGCTCCTGAAGGATGGGGGAAACGCGGTCTTCAAGGTGTTCCAGGGGGAGGAGTTCGACGAATTCCTGAAGGAGGTCAGGGGGCCCTTCTGGGATGTGCACGTGGTGAAGCCGAGGGCGAGCAGATCGCAGAGCAGCGAGCTCTACATGGTGGCGCTCGGGCTCAGGCGGCGCATCGACAGCTCGAAAGGCGACGCATCTCCTCCATGACCACTGCATGCGGCGCATCGGTTCTGAGGCCCAGCTCGTGCATGCCACTCCTCACGGCCCTGTAACCCTTGGAGATCAGCGAATCCAGCATGGATTCCATGCGCGGCACGCAGATGCCCAGGAAATCCGCCACCCTGTCCATCGAGTAATAATACGGCGGCATCCCTACCTCCTGCAGCATCCTCCCGAGCACTTTCGACCTCTGGTGCCAGCCCAGTCCATCGGAAATCCGGAGCATGTCCCTGACGAGCGCCGCATCGAACAGGTCGCCCAGCCATAGGGGGCCGATCATGCGCAGCTCCCCTCCGCACAGCGGGCATGAGGATCCGTCTTCGGGACGGTGGACTCCTCTGTAGAGGCATCTGGGACAGTACGCCAGATAGCCCAGGTGATCCAGCGAGTCATCCGCGGCGCGCGCGGATCCGCCCACCTCGAGGTAGACGCGGACGTACTGCGTGTCCACATGTGCGAAGACCGGCTTGGCTCCCCTCTCCCTTGAGGCGGCCCTTATGGCCGCGTACGCAGTGAGGGCCCGGGCCGCGACATCCTGGGGGAAGTCGGTCCTCCAGAGCGCGAGGAAGTACTTCCTCCTCCCGGAGGCCTGGGCCCTTCCGGTGAGCGCGGATAGATCCGTGGCGGTGAGCGCCACGATGCCGCCAGGGCGGACCGTCGAGACCGCCGCCTCGACGAAAGGCACGGGCGATCCGAATGGATCGATATCTATCGAGTCGAACTTCAATCCCATCCTGGAGGCGCTGTACATGAGCACGTTTGCCTCCTCCCGGCCCACAGTGCACCTGTCGCCGAGGCCGTTCAGCTCGCAGTTCCTCCCGGCTATGTCGACGGCGGTCGGATTCGCGTCGTTGAGGTGGACAGATATGCCGGCCCCGGACTCGTTAGCGACCCTTATACCCCTGGCGCCCACGCCGGACAGCGCGTCCAAGAGCCTCAGGCTGGACCCCGACGCGCGCGAGCCGTAGAGGAGGACCGCGAAATCCCTAGTGGCCCTGGCCAGTGGATTGAAGAATGCCGGCTTCATGGGCGGTGAACCCCTGCCGCTCAGGCTTGCAGCGGGGACCAGAAGCCGGGTACTGCCCTCGACGTGCTCGACGAGCGCCACGCGCCCGCTTAAATATCGCGTCTTTAAATTAATGCGCGGGATTGCCGAGGAGGATAGTCGCGCTGACGGGGAGGCCGGGCATCGGAAAGACCACCGCGGCCGTGGCTGCGGCGAAGGCCCTAAGGTCCAGTGGTCTTGCCGTCGACGGGTTCTATTCAAGGGAGATGAGAAACGGCGTCGCGAGGACCGGCTTCGAGCTCGTGGACTTCCTGACCGGAGGGCGCGAGGTCCTCGCCGGCGTCAGCGGGCCCGGGCCCAGGGTCGGGAAATATCGGGTCAACATAAAGGGCTTGGAGGAGTTCGTGCCCAGGATAGTGGAGCGCGCGCTCTCCGATGCGCAGGTGATCCTCTGCGACGAGGTGGGCCCTATGGAGCTGCTAAGCCCGTCCTTCAGGAGGGAGGTCGCGAAGATACTGGACTCGCGGATAAGCGCGATAGTCGTCGTACATCATTCCATGGGCGATCCTCTGATGAAGGCGTTTACCAGGCACACGGATGGGGAGCTGATGGAGGTGACTGAGGATAACAGGGATGAAGTTCCCCGCGAGGTCGTCAGGGCAATCGTGGAGGGGCTGCGTTGAGGGTGGCCGGGCTGGACGAGGCCGGTAGGGGAAGCCTCGTGGGGCCCCTGGCCGTCGCGATAGTAGCGGTGAGGGATAGGGATCAGTTGGCGCTGAGGGAGCTGGGCGCCAGGGATTCGAAGACGCTGTCGCCTGGAGCCAGGAGACGCATTGCCGCCGCGATATCCGGGTTTGCGTATCATGGGACGGTGCTGGCGCCGCACTGGACGGTCGATGCGTCCACGAGAGCTAGGGGAGGAAACCTGAATTCCCTGGAGGCAGCTGCGTTCGCGAAGCTCATCGCTGGGACCTGCCCCGACTTGGCGATCGTGGATTCGCCCGACCCCAGGCCCGGAAGGTTCGGCGCACTGGTGACGTCGCTGACGGAGGGAATGAACTGCGGTGCGCGGATCATAGCACTGCACCACGCGGATGAGCGCTACGCAGTGGTCGGCGCTGCGAGCGTGATCGCCAAGGTCGCCAGGGACGAGGGGATAGCCATCTACAGTTCCCGCTACGGGGATATCGGATCCGGATATCCGCACGACGCGAGGACGCTGAAGTTCGTGGATGCCTGGATGGATAGATGGGACGATTACCCATATATCGTCCGGAGGGAGTGGGCGACGCTCAGGGGGCACCGAAGTTGACCGCGTCCAGGAGGCTGTCGAACATATCCAAGTACATCGAGCTGATGATATTCCTGGCGGCGCTGATAGCGATCAAGGTGGTAATCGCGGGTCCGCACATGATATCAGGAGGGCTGGATCCGATGGATGTGGCCGTCACGAGCGTCGAGTTATTCGCCATCATGGACCCGATATCGGCGCTTCCCTTC
>JAWDMO010000100.1:0-3943 GCA_046536535.1 Nitrososphaeria archaeon | reverse complement strand
CGGGGTGGGAACCACCCCTGGAGCCCGTGGAGCTCCGCCTCTACCCTCTTTCAGCGGGCAAGGCGGGGCTTTGAAGCGGGAAGCCCTGCCGTGAGGGCGGGGTAGTTCACCCCCGCAAGATTACCATGTGTAAATTGCGCTGGGTTTCTCGGTTTCCCAACGCTCCTTTATTAATAATCCCTAGCTAAATATATTTCCATCAGGACCTGGCGTTATCTGGTAGAGAGATAACAATACAATGACCGCTATCGCGCGGCGTCCTCCTCTCCTCTGCAGCCATGAGCTCGCGGGTGCGAGTGTGATCCGCCGATCGCCTTATCCGGCCAGCATCGGACTTCCGTGGATGACTGTTCATTGCGGGGAGGAGGTCGTAAAGGCGGACCTCAGCCCCGTACAGCATTTCAGAAATAGTTATAAAGAGTAGTGACGATGTCGATTCATGCAAGTCAACGACCTGATATCAAAGGGCGCAAGGATGCTCATGTGGTCCCTCATAATCTCGCTCGTCGGCGGCGCGGTATCCATGGCGGCCATGGCCGCCATCATGTTCAGCTCGGTCGCGGCCATACCAGCCACCGGGGTCACTCCTCCTGTTACCTCCCAGTTCATATCATCGCTCTCCAGCGCGATGGCCGCGTCGGCGGTCGCGGCTGCGGTGTTCGGCGCCGTCATGCTCGTCCTCCAGTGGATCGGATGGTCCAGGCTCAGGGATGCGGATCGCTACAGATACGGAATAGGCAGGACCGGGCTCGTGCTGTTGATAGTTGGGTTCGTGCTCGTCATGGTGGCTGAGGCGGTGATGCTGACGGCCATGATGCCGGTACTCGCGAGCTACCTCAGCTCGGGGATGCCCCCGTACTTGACATCGCCCTACGGCTTGGCGGGGATGATGGGATACGCTGTTGCGGTGGGAGGGATCACGATCATAGGATCCGTGCTGGCAGTGGCTGGCACGGTGATGACGTGGATAGGGCTCTGGAGGCTTGACGTGGACCACGGCACCGGACTCCTGAGGGCGTCCATCATCATCGAGATAGTGGCCATAGCCATCACATCCCTGGTGGTGGTCGCGCAGATGATATTGCTGGCTACCGTGGTGCTCGCGTTCATATCGTATATATTGATGATAGTGGGGTTGCACCGGGTATCGGACAGGGCGCACGCGATTCCTCCTCAGACCCCGCCATCGCTCGTACAGGGTTCCTGATCGCCGGAGGCCCCTCGGCCGAGCTCCAGTAGATCGCGGCTGAGCTCATGGAACGGCCCGTATCCTGCGTCCAGGTATCACCGAGGCTGGATCCGGCAGGGAGCGCTCCACGTCCCCCGGGACGCGCCCGACGCGATACGCCCTGGGCTCCGGGAGGCGCGTGGGGAGGGGCTCCGCTCCCCTTTCACCGCCCCCGGCCACAATCGCCCCGGGGGGCGAGGAGGGATCGTCCAGGTCCCCGTAGATGAGCGCCCCCGACGGGCACGTCCTCGCGCACGGCGGCCGCCCCTCGAACGAACACGCCGGGTCCCCGACCTGGGTACAGACGTACGGAATCCAGAAGGGCCTGGCCTCCTCCGCGGACTCCAGCTGCAGGATCCGGATTCTAGCGTCCCCATCCGTCGCGACCCTGCAGGCCGTCACGCACGCGCCGCACGCGAAGCACGCGTCGACGTCCACGACGAACCCCGGCCTCGTCATACCGATCCCCCCTCCTCTCCCTTTCCCCCTTCATCTCCATCCCCCGCCCTCCTCACCTCGCACAGCAGCGCCTTGAACGACGGATAGCCGGAAATCGGGTCGAATGACCGGGGCGTGGCGTCGTTCGCGTTCGCGCCCGGGACCGCCGCCCAGCCGTGCGGGATATCCACGATCCCCGGGGGCATCATGTACGTGAGCCTGACCCTCATACCGACGGACCCGTGCGCGGTCTCGACGACGACCCGATCCCCGTCCCCTATCCCCCTCTTCGCCGCGTCGTCCGGGTTCATCCGGGCCAGCGGCTCCGGCTCCATCTCCCTGAGCCAGGGGAGCTCCCTGTGCTTGCTGTGCGTGTAGACCGGGGACCTAGACCCCGTTATCAGCACGAGCGGATACCTCCCGGCGAGGTCCGGCCTGCTCACGGGGGACTCCTCCGGCTCCACGTACACGGGGAGGGGGTCGAATCCGTGCTTCTCGAGGATCGTGGACCACACCTCCACCTTCCCCGTGGGGGTGGGGAACCCCGGCCGCCCGTCCTCCCTCAGGAGCCCCCTCTCGTATTTCCTGAACTCCTCCGGGCCCGTGGGCACGAGCCTCCCCTCCGGGATCGGGACGTCGCGCAGCGAGATCCCGGCCGCCCTCCCCAGGATCCAGTCCATCGCCGCCTCCGTGTCCCCGCCCCAGAAGAGGTCCCCCAGCCCCAGCCCGACCGCTATCCGGAACGCTATCCACCAGTCAGACCTGGCCTCCCCCCTGGGCTCCAGGGCCCTGTCCCTCCTGTAGATCCTCCATCCCCCCGGGGCCGGGAAGGCCGCGAACGGCTCGGTCCTCTCGTACATGGTCGCGGCCGGGAGCACGACGTCCACGAAGTCGTGCGTCCACGGCCTGTAGAAGTAGTCCACCGCCGCCGCGAACTCGAGGGAGCGTATGGCCTCCTGGTACTCCCCGTACTGTGGCCACATGGTCAGGTTGGCGCCGAAGAGCAGCGCAGCCCTTATCCTCCCCTCCCTCACGTACTCCGGGAGCATGTTCACCTGTATCTGCTCCGGGACCAGCTCGGCCCACACCGGGAAGCGGTCGGCGTCCGCCCTCTTGTCCCTGAGCTCCATCTTCCTGGACATGAGCGCGAAGTCGATGTCCATCAACAGCGCATCCCCGGGCTTGCGCAGCGGATAGTCGGTCATCGCCAGGTACGGCACGAGCGGATGCGTCGGTATCACGATGCCGCCGGGCACGTCCAGGTTCCCGAGGATCGCCATCAGCGTCAGTATCGCGCGGACGTTCTGGACCCCGTTCGTCGTGTGTGTGAGCGTCGAGTACCCGAGGAATATCGTCCCGGGTACGCTGCTCGCCAGGAGCTCGGCGGCCTCCTCCACCTCACCGGCGGGGACCCACGTAATCCTCTCAACCTCCTTCGGCGTGAATCCGGAGACATAGTCGCGCAGCGCGTCGAACCCATGTATCCACCTGGACACGAACTCCCCGTCGTAGAGCCCTCCCTTGATCAGGGCGTTGATCATGCCCAGCGCCAGCGCCCCATCCGTCCCCGGCCTGGGCCTCAGGTGAAGGTCTGCGAGCCTCTCGGAGGTGGGCGTCCTCCGGGGATCCACCACGAGGAACTTCGCCCCGCGGCGCTTCGCCTCCACCAGCCTGCGGAGATTCTGCGTGTTGGTCCAGGCGGTATTCATCGCCCATATGACGACCCCCCTGGTGCGCTCCGATGGAGGAGTTCCCCATGCCCTCAGGCCGAAAAGCAGCTGCGATGCAAGCGACGCAGCCCGGGAGCACGTGGAGCTCTCGGTGCCGAAGTTCGGGGATCCGAACGCCGACGCGAGGCGCGAGACCGCCAGCCTCGGCTCCTTCGGATCCCCCACGTAGAATAGGACCGATTCCGGCCCGTACTTCTCGCGCACCTCCCTCAGCCTCCCCGCTATGAGGTCGAGAGCCTCATCCCATGTCGCCGTTCTCCACCTAGGGGCCGAATCCTTCGGCCCGACCCTGATCATCGGGTACAGGAGCCTGTCCGGGTGGTATTCCTCCTGCACGGTGGCGTACGCCTTGGCGCACGGCGGCCCGCTCGGATAGTTCTCCCACCCCTCCAGGCCCACTATGCGTCCGTTTCTCAGCGCGGCCTTCACGCCGCAGAACGGTATCTGGTTGCACGCGTCGCAGAACGTGTAGGCCACCGATTCCCGTTCCCGGGACACGACGTCGTCTGCGGATGGACGTCCGGACGATGCGCCATCCCGTCCTAAC
>JAWDMO010000099.1:0-3989 GCA_046536535.1 Nitrososphaeria archaeon | reverse complement strand
GCCGAGGACATTTCGCATGGCTAGCCCCTGGAACGGCGCTATGCCGAGGACCCTGCCGGACTCGATGGAGGACACCCACTCGTCGACGAGCGACTCTATTCCCGGTAGATAGCTCTCCGCGGCCCATTTTTCGAAGTTCCACGCGGGGCTCCACACGACGTTGAGCTGCCAGTGCACGTGGTCGAACAGCCCTATGGAGAGCAGATGATCGACGTCGCGGCGTATATCGGTGTCGGCGGTCGCCGTCATCCTCGCGATCAGGTCGCCCGAGTACTTGATGGATCTGAGGTACCTCGCCGCATCCAGGACGCGCGCATAGACCCCCCTGCCCCGATGCCTATCGGTGACCTCCTCCACCCCATCTATCGAGAGCAATATAGCATCGAACGACCTGAGGACGTCGACGTCCAGCCTCCTTATGAGGAGGCCGTTGGTCTGGAGGACGAGCTTAGCCCTGCCGGCCAAAGCCCTCGAGATGCGCTCGACGAACGGACTGTTGAGCAACGGCTCCCCGCCGTAGAACGCGACCGCCGGATCCGGATCGCCGTTCAATATTTCGAGGAGGAGGGCATCGTCGTAGATAGGCCTCGGGGGGACCACCGATGCGCTGAATGACCCCCCACAGTAGTCGCACGTCAGGTTACAGGCGCCGGTGGTGAGAACTATATAGAGCGTGATGGATACACCCCCTGTACATGCGCCGCCGGATGGTCCCCGGCCCGGGATCCACGATACACGCGGAGGTCATATGCCGGACATCACATCCCCGCGGCTGTACCCGGCCGCCGGATCCTCGAGAGCGCTATCTGGAGGAGCACCACGAGCACGGTCATCGCGAAGGCGGCGCGCCCGTATACGGCGTTCACCACGGAGAGCGCCGAGCTCACCGCGAATATTGCTCCGGCCGCGGCTCTGATGTACATTCCGTGCCTCAGCGCCACGAGCCTCTGGCCATCAACCCTGCCGCGATTCTCAGCTATTATTTCCCTCATCATGAAGGTCCAGACGAACATGAGCGCCGCAAGCAATCCGGACGTGTATACCGCATTGGCCTGCTTCAACATGTACGGTATTAGCGATATCAGGATCAGCACCAGCACGTCGAGCGTGGGGAAGCGCGCCGTGGTCGGAGGGAAATTCAGCCTGTCCATTATGTAGCTCCACCAGAACCAGATAACTATTATGTTCACTATAACGAACCCGAGGATCTGAAATGCGCTGACGTGCGACGTTGAGAGCGTCTCGGCGTTGAACGCGAGCGCTATCGCCACTATCATCGTGGCGAGCTCCAGCACGAGGACGTTGATCGTCTGCCTGTCGCGCTCGACTATACCCCCGGCGGACATTGACAGATCCTGCTCCTCCCAAGGGATGGCACATCTCGTTATAAATATCGTTGAGACGCTGGGAGGTCCCGGGATCCCGGCGCCCGTGCACTGAGCGTTATCCAACCCTCCCAACAATCTACAGTGGGTTCGATTTTTAATGTATAACTATATTAGATTAGAGATGTA
This sequence comes from Nitrososphaeria archaeon, assembly GCA_046536535.1. Lineage (GTDB taxonomy): Archaea > Thermoproteota > Nitrososphaeria > Conexivisphaerales > Conexivisphaeraceae > Conexivisphaera. The sequence goes on along the minus strand of JAWDMO010000099.1, from coordinate 2,475 downwards.
TTAAGATGAGGGAAGTCCGCGCCATCGTATTGATGCTATGCGAGAAGAAGGGGGAGCGAATCTGAGTTCGCCGTGAAGCGTGAGGTTTGCCGCCGCGCTCGGGCACCGATCCGTGCTCCGGTATCACCAACACGCATTTAACTGCGCGAGATATATCGCGGGTGTGCCCCGCGTACGATTCGGCATAATCCAGATGGGAAGGGTTGAGCATCTGGAGGAAGGACTCCGGACGATTGAGGATCTAGCGTCGACGCTGGGCAAGGTGGACCTAGCGTCGCTGCCCGAGGCATGGATCGAGAGGGCGCTGGACGTCGACGAGGAACGGAGACTCACCGAGGAGGGAACATCGATATCATCGTCGCTCGGGGGTACGCTCATCATGGGCGGCTACTGGGCGGTCAGGAATGGTCGGCCGCTCATGGTTTCGAGGGCGATCTCGGCGTCCGGCGTGCTCTCCGAGGCCTCGAAGAGGTTCCCGTCCAACGCTGTGGGGGAGAGGCTGGACGTCGCCCAAGGCGATGGTCCGGCGGTATTCGACTTCCCGGGGGGAAGGGCCGGTACTGTTATCTGCGTCGATGCGATGTATCCGGAGCTCGTGCGTGCGCCCGCGTTGGAGGGGGCGCAGGTGGTGGTCAATCCCGCATCGATCCCATTCGACAGAATATACCTGTGGAGGGCGCTGGCGCAGTCCAGGGCGGCCGAGAACACAGTGTTCTTCGCGCTGGTAAACCTGGCTGATGCCAAGTACAGGGATGGGAGATCCGTGGAGGGCAACAGCCTCATCGCGTCGCCTGAGGGCAGGATCATTGTGGAGCTCGGGAGGAAGGAGACGACGGAGGTCGTGAACCTTGAGCTGGACGAGATATATGCTAGGAGAACGCGCTGGCCATACCTGGATGACATCAGGGAATTCTACAGGGGCCGGAGGCCCTAGGCGATGGATCGGCTCGATCGGGAACCGTCGACCGCTGCCACTACTTAAAACCCGGGGATTCCTAAGCGGGGCGTGCCCGCGCATATAGATCACATAAGGGGAACGATAACCAAGATGCTTTCGGGGACCCGGATAGCGCTGTGCGTGACGGGGAGCTCCGCGGCCTACAGATCGGTGGACCTAGCTAGGCTGCTGATCAGACACGGCGCTGATGTCGTGCCCGTGATGACCGGGGCGGCCGCCGGGCTGGTCGGACCGGAGCTCCTGCGCTGGGCGACCGGCAACCGGCCCGTGACGGAACTCACGGGTGAGCTGGAGCACGTGGAGCTCGGAGGCGATGGGCCGGGCTCGGCAAGCGTGATCGTTGTGGCGCCGGCAACCGCGACCACCATATCGGAGATCGCCGTGGGCGGCGCATCGAACCCGGTGACCGCTGTGGTGAACGTGGCGCTGGGCGCCGGCAAACGCGTGATAGTGGTGCCGGCAATGCATGAGCAGATGTACAGGAATCCGGCCGTCGTCCGCGCCCTCGGGGAGCTGGAGTCCATCGGAATATCGATCGTACAGCCGTCGCTTGAGGAGGGGAAGGCGAAGATGGCGCCGGCCGAGGAGATACTGGAGTCGGTGATAGCCTCGCTGAGGCCGAAGAGCCTCAGGGGCATGAAGGCGCTGGTCACGGCGGGTCCCACGCTGGAAAGGCTGGATCCCATCAGGGTCATCACGAATGGGGGAAGCGGGAAGACCGGCGCGTACGTCGCATGGGAGCTCATGGACAGGGGAGCGGAGGTCGCCGTCATCGTAGGCCCCTCCGACGTGCGGATGCCCAGGGAAGCCAGGGTTATTCGCGTCGAGACGACGGAGGAGATGGCCGCGGCCGCGACGAGGCTCATTGACGATTTCAGGCCGGATTTCGCCGTGGCCACCGCATCCCCGGCTGACTTCAGGCCGGAGAGGACCGCTGAGGGCAAGATACCGACCGGGAATGGACCCCTGGACGTTAGGCTGGTGCCCACCCCCAAGGTCGTCGACGCTATCTCATCCGGCGGGATACCGGTGCTCGCGTTCAGGGCGATCCATGGACATATGGATGATGAGGAGATGGCATTGGAGGGCAGGAACTACCTCAGGGAGCATCCGGGCGCGCTGGCCGTAGCGGTCAACAACGTGTCGGAAAAGGGCATGGGGTTCGGGAGCGACTACAACCGGATCGTCCTCGTGTCGAGGGATCGCGCGGAGCCGCTGCCCCCGCTCCACAAGCGCGCCATGGCGGCACACTTGGTGGACTTCTTGGAGTCGCTGGGCATCGGCCGCCGCTGATGCGCCATCCTAATGATGCATTGTGAGGAAATTCACAAATGCGCGGCCGCCGTATGTCGAGGCGTGGCAGTCCGTTCGCGCGAGTTGGTGTATTCAAGCAACAGGGACGTGGAGCTCATCGACGTGACGGCGGACGTCGAGCGCGTAGTGGCGGAGTCCGGAATCGAATCGGGCATCTGCGTTGTATCGGTGCCTCATGCCACGGCGGCGGTCATCGAGAACGA
>JAWDMO010000098.1:0-4080 GCA_046536535.1 Nitrososphaeria archaeon | reverse complement strand
AGTTCGTCGGCACGTGCAACGTGAACTGGAGGATGGGCGTCGACGAATCCAAGGCGTTCGTCCACGAGGTCGGGGCAAAGTATTTCCCGCCTGGGCTGTGCAGGGACATCTATGGCCTCGAGGGAGGAGGGAAGGTTTAGGGTGCTGGCCTCCGGCAGGGGGGGCCTGGGCGTCATAGAGCTCGGCAACTTCATAGCGTACTACATGATGGCCGAGGGGAGGCGCGCGTCGGTGGTCCCGGTCTACGGCCCCCAGACGAGGGGCGGCAAGGTCGAGGTCATGGTCGTCGGGGCCACCGGATCTGTCGATAACCCGATCCCGACATCGTTCGACGCGTTGATAGCGGTGGACTCGCCGGCGCTAGAATCCCTCGGGAGGGTTGTTGAGGGCGGCTTCATCATATACAACGAACCGCTGGTGAAGGCCGCGCGCAACGGGCGCGTCCGCGAGTTCTCGGCGGAGGGCACCCGGATAGCCGAGGAACTGGCTGCGGGAAAGCTCAGGGAGCCCAGGGTGCTCACCAGCGCCGCCCTCTTCGGCGCGTTCCTGGCGGCGCTGGGCGGCGATGCCTATGTGGAGAACCCCGTGAGGGCGGCGCTGGCTGGCAGACCCCCAGAGATAGTGGAGCTGAACGTGGAGGCCGCGCGTCGCGGGTACCGCTCACTCAAGGGGCCGCTGTAGCGCGCTCGGTCGGGTCTGATCGATCCTTCGAGGCGCGCACATCCATAGCATACGCCGACGCAGCATCGAAGCCCCTCGACCGCAGTAACGTAATACTATCCGGGTCCATGCTGGCGAAAGAACGCGCGGAGCCCCTCCAGCCCCCTGAGCAGCTCCTCCTCGCGCTGGCAGAACGATATCCGGAACCGGCCCTCCCCGGATGGGCCGAACCCTATGCCCGGGACGACCGCGACGCGCTGCTCCCTCAGAAGCATCTCGGCGAGCTTCACGGAGCCGACCTGGAGGCCGTACTTCGGGAACGCGTAGAACGTGCCCTCTATGCGATTTACCTCGAGCCCATCGATGCCCTCCAGGGCTTCCACGACGATCTTCCTCCTCCTGGCGCACTCGTCCTTCATCGGCGCGACGAGCCTCTCCTGATTGTCCAGCGCGTAAGCGGCCGCCGCCTGTATGAACGGGGGGAAGCAGCTCATGGTATGCTCGACGTATTTTTTGATGAGCGAGAGTATCCCGCGGCTCGCCACGACGTATCCGGCCCGCCATCCTGTCATCGAGAAGCTCTTGGACAGGCTGAAGACCGATATCACCGTGTCCGGGGAGTCCTCCAGGGATCCCATCGAGAAGTGCGTGCCCTCGAATATCACGTCCTCGTACGCCTCGTCGCTCAGCACGCGGATGCCCCTGTCGTGCGCGAATTCGTAGAGCTCCTCCAGGGCGCTCCTTTCGAATACCCTGGCCGTGGGGTTGGACGGCGTGTTGACCACGATAGCCCGGGTCCTATCGCCGGTCCTCCTCCTTATCTCATCGATGTCCAGCGAGAAATCGTCGGAGAGCCTGTACCTGATGGGCCTTCCGCCGGCGAGGGTCACGGCCTCGGAGTAGAAGTACCCGGGATCCGGGACGAGGACCTCCATTCCCCTGCTGACCACCGCCTGGAGCGCCGCCGCCAGCGCGTACTTGTTGGGCATGAAAGCGACATCGTCGGGTTCCGCATGTATGCCGTTCAGCCTCCTGACCTTTCTAGCTATGGCATCCCTCACTGCCCTGGTCCCGAGCGCCTCCACGTAGTGGGTCTGGCCCTCCAGCATTGCGCGATGCGCGACCTCCACTATCTCGGCGGGCGTGGGAAAGTAGGGCTCGCCAGCGGCGAGCGAGTACACCTCGAGACCCCTCGACTTCATCTCTATAGTCCTGTACATCATCTCTAGCGTCGGGGACTTCGGCAATCTCCTGAGTAGCATCATTCGGTTGATGGAACCGCTCCCTTTTTATCGTAACTGCGCGCCTACGTCAGAACGCGTAACCCGATAGCCGCCATCATCTATCGACCGGCGGCCCGCCACAGGCTCGCCGCGAACGAAGGGTCTGGGGGACGTCAGCGCTCCAGGGACGACAGGTATATTCCGGCGGCGAGCGGCAGGAACCCCGCGAGCTCCACGGGCGCGATCGCGACGCCCAGCATGAGGTAGCTAAGGATCACCGAGAGAGCCGGAACCAGGAACAGGTAAGGGGCCACTTCCGTGACCTCGTGCCTGGAGTAGAGGTACACGTAGATGGTGTACGCCGCTGCCGTGCCAGGGAACGACATGACTATCAGCACGGGGAGAAGCCCTATCAGCGCCGGCGGCGACGGGGGACCTGTGACGGATACCAGCGCCGCGGCCATCAGGGCCGCGAACGCCACATGGTAGAAGTTCACCCTGGCGAAGTCCTCCCCGATCAGGCATTTCCGGTACAGGATCGCCGCGGCCGAGAAGCTCAGCGCCGCTCCCAGGAGCAGGAGGGGGCCGAGCGCGCCGTAGACCCTCACGTCGCTCGAGAACATGAGCGCGATCCCCAGGAACCCGAGCGCGATCCCGGAGGCCCTCCGCCTCCCCATGCGCTCGCCGAGGATCGCCGATCCCATCGCAGTTATCAGCACCGGATAGGTGTAGATAATGATCGATGCGACTGAGGGCGTCGTGTAGCGCTCTCCCATGAACCAGAGCAAGGACGCCGCCAGGAGGTCCAGCGCCCCGAACAGCGCCACCAGGAGATTGCTCCTGAGGCCCCTCAGCGGCCTCGCGCTCCTCGGCATGAGCGCGGCCATGAAGGGCAGTGCCGCCGCGAACCTGAGGAAGGTCAACTGGAATGGATCCACGTAGCCTAGCGCGATCTTCGAGAGCGGATAGTTGAGCGCCCACGCCGACGCCATGGTCAGGAATAGCATCCAATCGAGGCGCCCGCGCACCTCCGGGCCGCGCACCGGTCCCCGGTTAAGGGTAGCGGTGAGGTGGCGTTCTCGAGTTCACGACGCATCCGGCTGCAACTGAGCGGCTAGAACTGAGCCCCGCGGCGACTCGACGTCAGCTGGCGCCGAGCAATTTAAATAATGTGAAATGGATTCATCGTCCGATGATACCGGTCCTCCTGGCATTCGCCGCCGTGGCCGCCATCATATTCATCGGGTTCTTCGCCAACATGCTCCTGAAGAGGGCCGGCATCCCGGAGGTCTTCTTCCTGGTCATCGTCGGGGTCCTGCTCGGCCCCGTATCCGGGCTCTTCCCCGAGTCGATTGTGAGGGCGCTACTCCCATACTTCAGCCAGTTCACGCTCGCCATGATACTGTTCAACGTGGGCCTAGAGTTGGACATGGGCTCGCTCCTGAAGGAGGGCCCCAGGACCGCCGCCAGGACCGTCATCTACGTCTTCGCCAGCATATCGATCATATCGTTCCTCTTCAGCCATTTCCTGGGATGGCCCCTCTATCAGTCGCTCCTCCTCGGGTCCATAATAGGCGGGGAGACCACAATGACAGTAGTGCCGTACGTCGCCAGGGAGCTCTCCTCCAGAAAGGTCTACACCAGTTTGTCCGTGGAGGCGGCGCTGAACAGCGCCATCCTGATAATAGTGTTCACCACGGTGCTGTCCAGCTTCCAGGCGGCCATACCACTCGCCATGTCCACGGTCTCGACGATAGTCTCGGGATTCTTCTCCCAGCTCTCGATAGGGATAGTCGTAGGACTGGTATCGGCCGTGATATGGGTCAAGCTCATGCGCGTATTTTCCGGGGCCGACTACCTGTACATAGCCACGATAGGATTCATGCTCGCGATATATGTGATGACGTCGGCGGTGGGCGGAAGCGGCGTCATAGCGGTGCTCACGCTGGCATTCACGATGTCCAACATGAGGCTGATAGCTGATCCGCTCGCAATCTACCTGAGCGTTCCATCGGATGTCAAACAGTACATAATGAACTTCCAGGATGAGATATCGTTCTTCCTCAGGACCTTCTTCTACGTCTTCCTGGGGCTCGTCCTGGAGATCAGATCATTCCTATCCCCGGAGATCTACCTAATGTCCCTGATGGCGCTGGGGGTCCTTATCCTCATGAGGTTCGTGGCCACATGGACCGCC
>JAWDMO010000097.1:0-4140 GCA_046536535.1 Nitrososphaeria archaeon | reverse complement strand
CTCTCCTCTCACTATATGCTCACTCTTCTTTCCCGTTTTAGTTTCCTCAACTCCAACCTCCACGGGGATGGAGGCGTGCCACGCGTTCCTCGTCTCATCGTAGTATATCTCCAGCCTACCCTGTTTACCGTACCACCTCAACCTGCCCGCGAAATCGATTTCGAGGCCGAAGTCCCTGAGGATGAGTCTGTGGTTCTGCTCGTCTACAACATATCTGTCCTGCCTGACAACCAGAAGGAGCTTCCTCTTCTTAGTCTCCCTGTCCTTCCAGTACTTCGGCGGGCTGACGCGTTTCATGTGGGGCGGCAATTTCCCCTCTTTCTTCGGCTTGAGGAGGGAGAAGAATGAGCTCCAGGCCTCGTTGTTCTTCTGTATAACTGCTTGAGCGTTAACTCCTAGTTCTTCCTTGTATTTCTCGTAGTATCTGTCCCACGTCCCCTCGAAGTCCACGCGTCGTTGCTGGAAGAACTGTTGCCTCCTCTCATAGTTGACTTCGTTGAAGAGTCTTGCTGAGATGTTCGCTAACTTCTTGAGCTTCCTCTCCTGGAAGCCGTTCGATAGGAGGCGGATCACATTCGTCCTCTTATTTGTGTACTTAACTTCGTAGATGCCCCTCTCCGGTATTGCGGGAGAGATCGGCTCCCGCTCCTCATCTTCGAGAAGTTGACCGGAGGAGAGCATCTTAAAGAGAAATAGTCTTCTTGATTTTTAACTTTACCCCGCCCCTTCTAGGGGCGGGGTTTGCCGTTCTTTTTATCAGGCGCCCAGGGGCTCGGGGGCCGGGGGATTCGCCTCCTGGACGAGTTCCTCCAGCGATGCTTCCTCGAGGGTCCTCCCGGCGGGCTCCCTGAGCAGGAGCGTGACGGCCGCGCCGGCGATGCTGAGGATCGCCAGGACATCGAGGGTCGTCGCCAGGCCGTACGTCGGCCTGAGGTAAGGTATGAGGAGGAGCGTACCGATACCCGCGCCCAGCTTTCCCATGGCCGCCGATATCCCGTGGCCGGTCGTCCTGTACCTCACCGGGTACACCTCCGACGGTATCACGAAGGTCGTCGTGTTGGGCCCCGCGTCTATCGCGAAGAAGGACAGCGAGTATATCGCCAGGCCGAGGAACGCGGGTATGGCCTTCGTTATAGCGCCGCCCGTCACGGCCAGCAGGTGCCCCATGTAGATGTAGACGAGGGCCATCGCCAGGAACCCCCCTATCTGCAGCGATCTCCTGCCGACCCTGTCTATCAGCGCGACCGCGGTGAAGTACCCGGGCACCCCGACGAGGAACGGTATCCCCGCTTCGAATATCGCCATCACCGTGGAGCTCGAGGACCCGACGATCCCGCTCACTATGCTCGAGGAGTAGATCCCCGTGCCGTAGAACGCTATGTCCATCAGGAACCACGGGACGGTGGTGGCGATCAGCGTCACCCAGTACCTCCTGATGAAGGTCAGGACGCCGGCGCGCCTCGCGACCACCCCGTCGCCGTTGAGCTTCGCGCCTAGGACGCCCGCCGCCCTGCGGGCCTCGTCGTAGTTCCCCCTGACGAGGGCGGAGTACCTGGGGGTCTCCGGCAGCTTCCTCCTGAGGTAGATGACCGATAGCGCCGGGATGGCGCCGACGCCGGCCGCGACCCTCCACGCCAGATCCGGCGGGAGGTACGCGACCGCCGCCACCGCGACCGCGACGGCCGCTATCGTGCCGAACCCCTGGTTCGCGAACACCAGGGAGACGAGCTTCCCCCTCTGCCTGCGCCCCGAATACTCGCTGGCTATCGTCGCGGAGAGCGGGTAGTCGCCCCCGATCCCTATCCCGAGTATTGACCTGAAGACCAGCAGCCACAGTATGTTCGGCGAGAACGCGCTGAGCAGCGCGCCCGTCGACAGTATCGCGGCCTCTATCCCGTAGATGAACTTCCTCCCCATGACGTCGGCTATCCTGCCGAAGATCAGCTGTCCCACTATGGCGGCGAAGATCGCCGAGGAGGCCAGGAGAGCCTCCAGGCCGGGGTCGTAGAACCCGGGGAGCCTGTATATGTTGAATATCGTTATTATCGCGCCGATCACGAACAGGTCGTACGCGTCCGTGAAGAAGCCCATGCCCGCGGTGAGCCAGACCTTCAGGTGGCCGCGGGTGAAGGGCAGCTCCTCCACGTTCCCGAAGACCGAGTTCGATCCCACGCGTCCCGATCCGCGTCCGGATGTCGATGATTCCCTGCTCATCGCCAATATAGGAATTCGGCATATCTTTATTGTTTTTCTCAATAATATATTGTGAGCCCCATCTGATATATTGATGGCTCAAGAAACTATATTGAACTGTGACCGGGTGTCTGAGAGCCCCGGGCGGGATTTGAACCCGCGGTCTCCCGCTTACGAGGCGGGCGCATTGACCGATCTATGCTACCGGGGCCCGCGAGCGCGCTCCCCACGGAGCCGGGGGTCGGGGGATTCCCGCTTCCCCCACGGGGCTCGATCCCCCCATAGACCGCGGCGGATGTCCCGTCGGACGGAACGGTCCAGTGGCGCCGCGCGCGGAGGTCCCCGTGTCCACGGGCGTGAATTCGGGTTGCGCCAACCCTACTCACCCGGCGATCGACCCGTACAGCTTATCAACCTTTCGCCCGGGGGACCGGATCGGGATAGGGATAGGGGATCGACGGCGCCGGCGCAGCGACGTCGCGAAGCCAGCGGAAAGCCCGGGGACGGGAACCGATCGCACGACATTCCTTTTTAAAACGCCCGGCCCGGGGCACAGTGTGGGCGCCAGGATAGGCGAGAAGGACGCGATAGGCATACTGAGGGGCGCCGCGCTCCCCCCGTCGATCGGCCTCTACGACGACGCGTACCCCATCGAGTGCTGCGGCGGGATCCTGCTGATAAAGCCGGACGCGGTGGCCGAGTCGACGGACCTCCTCCCCGGGATGGGCCTCGAGATGCTCGCCAGGAAGGCGGCGCTGGCGGCCGCGTCCGACATAGCGGTCAAGGGCGGCAGGCCCAGGTGGTTCACGTCCGCCGTCATGCTGCCCCCGGCGATGGCCACGGAGGAGAACTTCTCAGCGATAAGGGACGGGTTCGCGAGGGCGTCCGCGGAGTACGGCCTGGAGCTCGTGGCGGGGGACACGGGGTCCGCCGCGGAGCTCGTGATAGACGTGACCGCCGTGGGGACCGCCAGGAGGTTCGTGGGGAGGATCGGGGGAGGCGAGGGGGACCGCGTGTTCGCCGCCGGATGGGGGTTCGGCTACACGTGGCTGGGATACAGGGTGCTCCTCTCGGGGGAGAGGCCGGCCGTCGAAGAGAGCCTGATCGGGGAGGCCATCAAACACCTGTACGAGCCCAGGATACCGATGCGCTTCGAGGAGCGCGCGGCGGAGCTCGTCAGCGCGGCGATGGACTCCAGCGACGGGCTGGCGGCGACCCTCTACGAGCTGGCGGACCTGAACGGCCTGGACCTGTTCATGGAGGGGCTGCCGATAGACCGGGGGCTCGAGGACGCGCTCGAGGCGGCGTCGCTCGATCCGGCGGAGGCGGCGCTCCACGGGGGGGAGGAGTACGCCGCCGTCGGGCTCGTGGACGGGGAGAAGCTGGAGGACCTCAGGGGGATAGCGGAGGAGGAGGGGGTGCCGCTGTGGGTGATCGGCGTAGCCAGGAAGGCGGCCGGATCGCCGCGCGTCGTGCTCGAGGGGAGGGGCGAGGTCAGGAGGATGGGATGGACCCATTTCTAGCCCCGACCGGGGAGATGGGCAGGATCGCGGGAGGAGCCGTGGTGGGCCGGCCAGGATTTGAACCTGGGACCTCCGCCGTGTGAGGGCGGCGTCCTGACCAGACTAGACGACCGGCCCTTCTTCAGCCCTCGCGTGGCCCGTCTTTTAGGCTTTCGCCGCGAGGCGCCCGGGGGATCCGTCCGTTCATCGGTCCGCCGGTTTACCTGTCATGCGGAGGGCCACGGCGGACGTCGCGGAATTCGGGACGGGGACGGCGATGGATGTCCCGGGCGGGCCGCGGATAGCTCCATATTATTTGGAATATCAAGCGGAACTCGTGCGAAAGCCGCGGGGAAGCGCGGGGCCACGGCGGCGTCCCGGGGGCGGCGGGGCAACCCGCGTGGACACGGCGGACTAGGATGGTGATCCGTCGAGGATTAACGCC
>JAWDMO010000096.1:0-4179 GCA_046536535.1 Nitrososphaeria archaeon | reverse complement strand
AACCGTCGCAGCGTCCCCGTTCATGGATCCCGGCCTGCTCTGGATACCGTTCATCGCGTACGGTGCGATAATGTCAGCCAACGTGGCGCTCTATCGCAGGTTCTTCGGGGACTGGGACGAGCACTAGCGCGGCGGCTCCCCCGCATCTTGGCCGGTAACTCTGGGTACGGGATCGCGCCCGACAGGATGGAATAGCTTCTCGAACCCGAGGATGACGGCCCGGGGCGTACGGCCGTCACGGGTTGAGGTAGCCGGTGACCGTATCGCTAGGTAGAAAAGGTACCTATTTGCATCGATGGGCGACCTCGTCCTACGGGGATACATCCTCCAGCACCCTCGCCGTGGTCCTGGGCGCGAGCTGGATCAGCGCCGCGGCGATCACTTGGAACGACGTCACGGCCAAGAGGGCCATCAGAGGGTCCGCGGTCGCCGCGAGTATTGCGGACGCGGCGAACATCGAGAGGGCGCCGCCCACGTGACCTAGGCCCTCCGAGAGGGCGAAGCCGCTCGCGCGGGCTCTCGTCGGGAAGGACTCGGCCGTGAGCGTGAAAGCTATCGGCATCACCATGTTGAACCCGATGAAGTAGACAAATGAGCCCAGGAGGGCGAGCGCCATGTTGCCGGCGGCCGGGCCCAGCAGCGCGATCCCGGCCAGCGAGATGGCCGCGGAGATCGCCACCCAGCGCCTCCTGTCCCAGCGGTCCGCCGCGATGGCGGCCAGCGCCATCGCGACCACGTCTCCGGTGGAGCCGACCGCCACCAGCATCTCGTTGACGGGGAATCCGAACCCTATGGCGCCCAGGACCGCTGAGAGCCCTGCCACGCCGATGTACACCGTGACGTAAGTCAACGCCCAGAAGGGTAGGAGGAGCGCGAACCTCCTGGAGTACGTGCGGTCGCCGAGGATCGCCGAATAGGGGACGCGCGGCGCCCTCTCCACGGGTGCCTGCAGCGTCCGGGGTTGCGGGAGGGCGCCGAGCCTCCTGAGAGCCCTGGCCTCCATCGCCGCGATCACGCGTCCGGCCTCCTCAATTCTTCCCTTCATGAGCAGCCACCTGGTCGACTCCGGGAGCACTAGCCTGAGAGCTGCGCCCAGGATCGCGAGCGATCCACCGATCCAGTAGACCACGCGCCACCCGTTCGCGGCGAACCACCCGGAGGATCCCAGGGCGAACGGAACTCCGTGGGGAAACGGCGCGGGCGGCGTCACCAGGAGGAGCGAGATCCAGGTGGAGGCCACGACGCCGATCGCCCCGGTGATGTAGAGCGCTGACGCATACCTGCCCCTCCTGAGCGCGGGGACGAGCTCGCTCACATACGTGGTCGATACGGCGAAGTCCGCGCCTATTCCGAGGCCAGTGACGGTCCTTGCGAGGACGAACTCCGCGTAGCCTCCGGCGAATCCGTTCGCCAGGCTGCCCAGGCCCGCCACGAGGAGGGCTGCGCTCAGAACCGTCCTCCTTCCGAAGCGATCCGAAAGCGGGCTTATCCCGAGGGCCCCCACCATGTAGGCTACTATGTACGCTAGGACCGGGATCGACTCGAGCGAGGCCAATGCAGGGCTCGTGGGGGATTCGACCCATCCCAGTGAGAGCGCCGTCTGCGCGAACGTGACGTTCATCGCGAAGAGGTCGTAGAAGGTGAAGAGATAGCTGGCTCCTATTATCAGGAGGAACGACGGCGGGAGCGCCCAGATCGGTATCCTCTCCTGCCTCGCCAACAGATCGGCAGTATTCATATATCTCGCGGCGTCCCGCGTAGTCAATACTATTAAATATTGTTTCAATCGACGCGCAATCTAATATATAGAGTTCATTGATCAATCACGGAATGGAGAATTCAGACCCTTGGGAGAAGAATCATTATTTCATCTTCAGCGCGAAATGACAGGGATGCGGCGCCGTCCACTGCGGCCGATGCAAATGTAGAAATTACAATAACATTATATATTTGTCGGCGCGCCGCGATTCCGTGAGGGCGGAACTGATGGAAATCGACGGCCTCCGGAGGCCCGTCAGGCCGGGCCTGGAGTCCGTGCTCGGCAGATACTCGGCCCTGATGGGGACCGGGCGCGTGACCGAGCCGCTCATCGTCCATTCGGGCACCGGCACCCTGCTGCGCGGCTTCGCGCTCCTCGATGCGCTGGAGCTGGCGTATGCCGTGAGGGCGCCGACGGCCCTGGTGGACGACGGCGAGTTCGAGGTGGTAGGCGAAGATCCGCTGAGGGCGGCCCGGGAGGGAAAGATCCTCGAGGAGGGTTCATTCTCGATCTCCATCCACGGCGAGGAGCCCACCGTCGACGTCCCACTGTCGGAGCTGCTGGGCTCGCCGGGGAACGCGGGGCGCAGGATCTACTCGAGCACCCTGGACCTCATGCTCGGCGACTGGCCGACGCCGCTGGTGAGGCTGAGGTTCGATTCGGGCGCTGGACGCGAGGTGTGGGCCAAGCTGGAGTGGTATAACCCGTTCAGCCTCAGCGTGAAGGATCGGACCGCATGGGCGATGGTGGCCGACGCAGCGCGCCGCGGCTGCCTGGGCGGCGCGATCTACGAGGCGAGCTCCGCCAACACCGGGCTGGCGTTATCGGCTCTCTCCGGGGTCATGGGGACCTCGTGCCGGATATACCTGCCGAGCACCGCGGCGGAGGGGGTCGACGCATATTTCTCTGCGATGGGCGCCGAGATTGTGCGGAGGCCCGAGCCGCTCACCGTGCGGATGCTGGGCAGGGTGATGGGCGAGGCCGCCAGGGATGGGGCGGTCGTTCTGAATCAGTTCGAGAACGATGCGAACTTCAAGGTCCACCTCAAGTACACCGCGCGCGAGCTCCGGGAGCAACTGGAGGCGGCCGGGAGAAGGCCGGATTACGTCGTGGGGGCGTTGGGCACCTCCGGCCACATGAGCGCGATATCGTTTTATTTCAAATCGGCGCTGGGGAATTCCGTCGGGACCGTCGGCGTGCAGCCGGCCCCGGGGACCAGCATACCTGGTATGAGGCGCGTCGAGACCGGCATGAAGTGGCTGCGCTTCGCGTCGCTTGACGAGATCGTGGACGTGACCCCGGAGGAGGCCATGGACGGCGTCAGGTCGGTCGCTCGGTCGGATGGAATACTCGTGGGGCCCAGCTCCGGGGCCGTCCTAGCCGCCGTCATGAAGTTGGATCTGAAGGGCACGATCGCGGTGGTCATGCCCGACAGCGGCTTCAAGTACGGCGGGCTCCTAGCATCTGCGCTCGGCGGAGCACGGACCCCCTGAAACTACTGGAGGACCGGGGGCTCTATGTGATCGGGAACTTGGTGGATGGAGCCAGGATAATCGATCCATAGCTCGACTCCGATTCTACGTCGTGGATGTGATGCGCCTCATATTCTCTCGTCTCGGCGGTCCCCGTGGATGACGCTCCTCGGCCAGCCGTGCGCGAATCGCTGCCGCCGCCCTCCGGCCCCTAACTGTGATGAAGCAGCGGGGACGCTTCACTTTCCCCTCCCTCGCCCTGTTCTTCAACCACGGCTTGATGGACGAGGTCGGTCCCCTCTTGACCGCGATCGACCTCACCTCCACGAGGCCCTCCGACACGAGTTCGTCGCAGATGGAATCCAGCTCGCCCTCGTCGAACGACGGATGATAGCCGGATGCGCCCATCAGCCTTCTAGCGAGCATCCACCTGCAGTCAGGGCCGTATCTCTCGAGGTGCAGGAGCACTAGCTCCCTCAGCTCGGCGCGCGCCTTCGCGTCCATCGCCCCGATGAACTGGTAAACATCATAATATAACTAATGACAACCTTCCGCCTCGAATAATGTGCTAACAGAGCTCAGGGGCATGGAATCCCGGCCGAGTACTCGAGGAATTCCCTGGAGATCCCGGAGTACCTCCAGTATGCATCCGGCCTGGAGCGCATCTTTTCGACGGCGTCAGCTGCCAGTCCGCACCTGATGCCGGAGTCCAGTGAGCGGAGCGCGGGGAAGACCTGCACCTCCTCCGTCGAGTTATGGTACGTCACCACCTTGAAATATGTGTCCAGCCTGGCGCGGAAGAGATCCATCTCTCCATCCGTCAGCCACCTCAACATGTTCGAGCCCAGCGTGGCTATCAGCCGGTGATCGTTCGCTATCCTCGTCAGGTTGAACAGGAAATCTTCGTCATTCGCCTTGGCCTTCCTGAGGGCCGGGAACAACAGGTCG
>JAWDMO010000095.1:0-4233 GCA_046536535.1 Nitrososphaeria archaeon | reverse complement strand
AGGCAAAACCCAATTGGATTCGCAGGAACAGCATAACGCTGCCGAAGATAGGGAGGCTGAGGATGGTGAAGCACAGGGAAGTGAAGGGCAGGGTGAAAACAGTCACTGTGAAGAGATATAGAAACGGCGAGTGGTACGCCATCATAGCAGTCGAGACGAAGGGGCCGGAAATAAAGGAACCAGGGGAGATAAGGAATCCTGTGGGGGCCGACAGCGGGCTTATTGATTTCATATACCTCTCCGACGGCTCGCGCGTCGAAAACCCGAAGTTCTTGAAAAGGCATTGGAGGAGGATAAGGAGAGCGCAGAAAGTCCTGAGCAGGAAGGAAAAGGGGTCGAGGAACAGGAAGAAGGCGAGGCTCCTGCTCGCCGGGAGGTGGCAGGATTATAACAATGTAAAGGACGACTGGCAGTGGAATTTAGCGAAGGCGCTCGTGGACAGATACGACCTCATCGCATACGAGGACCTAAGGGTGAGCAACATGATGAGGAATCACAACCTGGCAAGGGCGATTCAGGACGCGTCCTGGTCGGGTTTCTGGGATAAGGTCGAGTGGAAGGCGAAGCGGAAGGGCACTCTGACGGTCGCCGTGGACCCGGAATATTCGACGCAGGAATGCCCCGTATGCCATACTAAACATGAGGTCGCGCTTTCCGAGAGGACGTTCGTGTGTCCCTCGTGCGGATACACGGCGCAGAGGGATCTCAAGGCGAGTGTGATCATACTCCAGCGCGCCCTGGTAGGGATGGGCATGCCCGAATTCACGCCTGTGGAGATACCTACGGCGGGGCAACGGACCGACCAGCTAGGTCAGGCCGTCGCTAGTCGTGTGTCGATGAATTAGGAAATAAGTTCCCGCATTGCAGACGAACCCATGCCGGGGGATAGCTGTGCGGGAAGCCCACGCGCTTCAGCGTGGGAGGATGCCACAAAAAGGTGAACCGCCACGTCCGGGCGTGTGCTTCCCACCTCACCGGTCGAACCCGCCCGTCATCTTACGAATTTAGAAGTTCAGCCTCCGCGAGGGCCCGTTCCGGACCCGAGATGGGATTTCCATTTCGGATATAGATGGATTCTCGATCTCGACCGCCTCCCCGCATCCGGGGAATTTCCAGCGGCATCCCAGCCGCATCCCTCCCCTGTAGGCGGTGAACCGATGCGGCCTTTCCTGGCAGAAGTCCATTACCATCATCGCCGATGTGAGGAAACATTGTTAATCATGCGCATGCGGAATATATTCGCCAGATATGTATTTAAAAGTTGGGAAATATATTTATAAAAGACATGAACTAGCTAATTTTCTCCGTTCCCCCGACTACCGTCATTTAATAAAGACGCGGTTCCCTAGCCGCGGCGTGCCGGGCGCGGGCCTGAGGGTCAGGGCGCTGGCCCTGCTGATCTCCCTAGTGTCACTAGCCGCGAGCGTCCTGTTCTCGGTGGCCGTCACGAGGAAGCTGCCGCTTATAGACGTCGGGTTCCTCAACGTCTTCACGGCGGCGGTCTCCCTCGGCACGATACCGTCGTCCATAACCTCATTCGCATCGCCCAGGCTCACCGCGAAGTACGGCTCGGCGGAGCTCGGGATCATGGCAACCGGGCTCCTGTTCAGCGCGGCCGGCGCGGCGGTCAGCGCCGCTTATCTCCTGGGGCTGAGCTCGAAGCTTGCCGGCCCGTACTTCAGTACGATACTGATCCTGGCGACGCTCAGCGCCCTCACATCATCGCTCGCCGCGGCGTCCACCGGATCCCTGGTAGCGCTGGACAGGCCGAAGATGCTCTACACGACGCTGGTCACCTCCGCCGTGAAGCTCGCGTCCATCTATTACATATTCGAATCCGCCTGGAGCCTCACATCGGTCCTCATATCGTCATTTGTGATATTCGCGGCCGGGCTCGCGTACTCGATGGCGGCCGTATCCCCCCACATATCGAGGTCCAAGGGCTTTCGCACCCCGTTCAAGGAGTTCGTATCCGGGGCATGGGTTCCGCTCCTCGGCTACGCCTCGAACAACCTGAGGTCGCTCGATACCATGTTCATAGCAGCGGTCGGGGGCTTGGTGGACAACGCGATCTGGCAGGTGATATACATGGTGGGCAAGCTCTACGGGTTCGTCAGCAATCTGATCAACGTCAGCTACGGCGAGCTGCTCTCCAGGGGCGGCGGATCCCGCGTGTATTACGATATGCTCATGGTGCTCTTCACGACGACCGCCATCTCGCTCCCGGCAATCTTCTTCGAGCCCTACGTGGTGGAGTTCCTGAGGCCCAGGGATCCATACCTGATACCGGAGCTCGCGGTCCCGATCGCGCTCTGGGCCGCCGGCAACGTGCTGGGATCATTCTCACAATACGTGTCGGCGATCATGCAGGGCCTCGACAGGGTGGACATGGAGGGGGAGATCGGCGCCCGGACGTACCTGGGGTCCATGGTCCTCCGCGCGCACAACGCGGAGCTGCTGATGACGATCCTGTATCTGGCGCTCCTGTATCCACTGATGATGGCCGCAAAGGATATGTCGATTCAGCTATACGTAATCTACGGCGCTGTGCTCGCCGGAATACTGGCGAGCGCCGCCTCTACGGCCTACAGGATAATGGGCCTGAGAAATGCGTCTAGGATCCTCGGGGTCCGCGGACTTCCCAGGGATTATGCGCTGCCCACCGTAGTCGCGGCGGTCGTCCTGTACGCCATAAGGGGTCCTATGATCGAGGCCATGGCTCCGACGACGTCAGCGGTCCGGGGGTTGCTGGAGTTGGTTCTCATTTTCGCGGCCTCCGCCGCCGTGTACGCCGCCGCGGCAACGATATCGCCCAGGATGAGGCGCGTGATGGCCGTCATGATCGGGAGGATCCTCTCGGCCCTCTCATGAGGGTCGCGTAGATGGCCGCTAGGAGTGCTGAGAGCACCCCTCCGACGATCGGCACCGCCATGTAATTCACGGACGCCACCGCGGCGGAGGCAACGTATCCGGCCAGGAACGTGAGCGCCTGCAGCGTCGTCAGGTACGCGTAAAACTTGACGCCGGGCGATTCCGACGACACGTATGCTATAGCAAGCGGTATCACAGCCTCCCAGAAGCCGAAGGCCACGCCGCACGTCCAGGAGGCGGCGACGAGCGCCGTCAACGAGAAGCCCGCGAGCGCCGCCGCGATCCCCCACGGCCTGCGCCGCAGCGCCAGCGCTGACAGCATTCCGACGGCCTCCCCGGCCGAGGCGATGAGCCCCAGTTCCACGCTGGACAGCCCGTACGCGCGCTCTATTATGAGAAATATATATGGGGCCTCCAGCGCGACCGGTACCATGGCGGGGATCGCCCGGATCCATCCCCTCGCTGTTCCTACGCCCTCCCCGGCGCGCAGCCCGCTGCACGCGGCTACCGGGATGAACGACGAGACTATGAGCGCCCCCGATGCCGCGAAGAGCGCGGTGTACCCCAGGCGCGACGCCAGGAACCCACCGACGGTCGGCATGAAGAACGACGGCGCCACCGATAGCGCCCACACCAGCGGTATGTAGGAGGCCTCCTCCCTGGCGAGCGATGCGTAATAAGACGGCATCGCCGCATAGAATGCCTGGTTCAGCGACAGGAGGACGACGAACTGCGCGAACCCCCTTGCCATTCCCATCAGGGATATCCCGAGGCCCGCGATGGACATCCAGAGCGAGATGGAGCCCCTGGCGCCGATGAACCGGTGCGTCATGAGCCCGGCCGCCGGGTACGCGACCGCCGCGAGTCCCACCAGGACGTACACCCTCGAGATGTACGAGGGCTCGACGAACGTAGCCATGTATGGTGATAGATATGCGAAATACGCGTAGTAGCCCATACCCCACAGGAACCAGCTGATCGCTATGGACGTCGAGGACCTTTGCCTTTCCGTGCGCCGATCGGCAGTCCGGTCCCCGTGGCCGATCGTTGATGCCCTGACAGTGGAACACGCTTGGGTCAACGCCCGCACGCCCATGAAGCGTCGGAAAAGCGTTTGTCGATCCCCGGGCGTGCCGATCGGCGCATGGGGCGCGTTGATCGCGCGCATCTGATATTAAAAACGACAAACCTTGCCCTTCAGGGTGGGGTGAAAGCTTTTAAATTCAAAACTCTATTTCCCTCCGGATGCTCGCCTCCGGTCAACTTCTCGAAGATGAGGGGCGGGAGCCGATTCCTCCCGCAATACCGGAGGGGGGCATCTACGAAGTCAAGTACACGAGCAGGAGGACGAACGTGGTCCGC
>JAWDMO010000094.1:0-4249 GCA_046536535.1 Nitrososphaeria archaeon | reverse complement strand
ATCGCGGCCTCCGCTATGGTTCCGCTGAAGTTGACCACCTGTGCCAGGTTATCGAGGTATGATTTTATAGCGAACGCCAGGGCTATGCCGGACTTGGATCCTCCTCCGGCACCGGAGTACTTGTTGCCGACCTCCACGGCCGTCCTGCGGAGCTCCTTCTCGAGGTAGTTTGAGCTGTCCACTATCGAGTTGGCCTTGAAGGGGTCCTTGCCGGCCCAGCTGTCGAACGCCTTGTTGTAAACGCTTATCGATTCCTCTGTGTACTTGGTCAGGATCCCCGCGTCCGAGTCCCCTATCTTCACATCGCTCTTCAGCACGGCCTCGAGGTCCTCCGACGCGGCCATCGCGAAGTCCCCCACCTTCTCGAGCAGCTTGACCACCATCCTGTGCCCCGGTATGTACTTCGGATTGTCCACGCCGAGCTTCTCCTGAAGCTCAGGCTTCGTGTTCGCGAGTATCAGCTGCCTCACCGAGAGCCAGTAGACCCTGTCGGCCTCCTCCTCCGCCTCGCGGACATCCCTGAGGATCTCGGCGTTCCCCTCCTTCAGCGCCTTCTCCATGAGCTCCATCATGCGGCCCGTGAGCGAGTGAAGCCTCTTCATCAGGTTCCAGATCGGGGAGCTCGCGGGATCTATGAAGCTCTGTATGACCATCCTGTTCGGGGTCTCCTCCACGATGCTGAACCCGTTCAGCCTGTCGACCACTCCCTTCACCTCGTCGATCCTCTCGCGCGGAATTCCCTGTTCGCCGACGAGCGCTATGCTGTCGGCGCCCGTGAGGTAGAGCGCGATGACGATCCTCCCCAGGAGGCCAGCCTCGTTGCACGTCTCGATGTGCACGACCTTGGATATCTTCTCGCTCTCCTCCTTGACGAGGCCGGGCTTTATCTTGAGGGACCCGTCCTCGAGCCTCATCATGGATACTATGTCGCCGGGCTTTATCCCGACCTGCTTCACCCAGTCCTTGGGGAGGGAGACGGAGAGGGTGGAGTATCCCACCATCTGCACCTTCCTCGCGTCTATCTTCATACCGCTCACTAGTGGAATATACAAGTATTTATAGATAATCCCGGGTCCGCCGGGATAACATGAAAACGCTTATCAGTCATGCGGGGGAGCCGGTGAATCGTGGTAACCGAAGAGGAAGTCCTAGCGGCCCTGCGAAGGGTCGTGGATCCCGACCTCGGAAAGGACGTCGTATCCCTCGGATGGATCAAGGACCTCAAGATAGAGGATGGCGTAGTCAGCTTCACGCTCACCCTCACGACGCCCGCATGTCCAGTTCAGGACGCGCTCGCCACTCAGTCCAGGAATGCCGTGGGATCCCTGCCCGGGGTATCAAAGGTCGACGTCAAGGTCTCGTACGACGTTGCGAGGACCACCCCCTCGGATAACGTGGCCACCCATAAGATCAAGAACATAATCGCGGTGGGAAGCGGCAAGGGTGGGGTCGGGAAGTCCACGGTGGCGGTGAACTTGGCGGTCGCCCTGGCCATGACGGGCGCCAAGGTCGGCGTGCTAGACGCCGATATATACGGCGCGAGCGTCCCTCTCATGATAGGCGCCAACACTCCGCCCGAGGTGGCAGGGGAGAACCTCCTGAAACCGTCCGAGGTGGCCGGCATAAAGGTGATATCGGTGGGCCTACTCGTGCCGCCCGGCACGCCCGTCATATGGAGGGGCGCGCTGGTGACCAAGGCGATACAGGAATTCGTGACGAATGTGGACTGGGGAGAGCTCGACTACATGATAGTCGATCTGCCGCCCGGCACGGGCGATGCGCCGCTCACGGTGGCCCAGAACCTGAAGCCGACCGGCGCCGTCATAGTCACAACCCCACAGAGGGCGTCACTGGAGGTGGCCCTCAAGACCCTGACGATGTTCCGCAAGCTCGACGTGCCGGTGATAGGTATAATAGAGAACATGAGCTATCTTGTCTGTCCGTACTGCGGAAAGGAGATAGATGTGTTCGGAAAGGGCAGCGTGGAGTCGGTCGCGAAACACCTGCAGGTACCGTTCCTGGGATCCATTCCGATAGATACTAGGCTGCGCGAGGCCGAGGACAACGGCGAGCTCATAGTCGACTTCCAAGACTCGCCGGCCGCCAAGGCCCTGATGGATATAGCCCGGAGGATAGCCTCCAAGATCAGCATAATCGCGTACACGTCTAGGCCGAAGGAGGGCGAGGGGGAGGGTGGAGTATCCGCGTTCCTCCCGATGCCCCCCAAGGGTTAGCGCGCGGATACCGTAGCCTATTTTAGCGGGCATATGCCATCCGTAGTGTATGGATATACATGATACCGGCAGCCTGAGGATAGAGATAATCGGAATCCCGGGGCTGCCCGAGGTCGAGCCGGGCGACGACGTCGCCCGCATGATAGTGGACGCGGCGGCCAAGAGCGGCGCCGGCATCATGGACCGCGACGTGATCGTCGTGGCGCATAAAGTAATCTCGAAGGCGGAGGGCCGGCTGGTGCGCGCTTCGGACGTCGTGCCCAGCGAGTTCGCCCGTAATCTGGCGCGCTCGCTCGGCAAGGCTCCCGAGGAGGTCGAGGTGATACTGAGGGAGTCGCGCGCGATCGTAAGATATCGGCGCGGGATATTGATAACCGAGAATCGGTCCGGGCTGGTGATGGCGAACTCCGGCGTCGACCGGAGCAATGTGCGGGGGGATTATATATTGCTCCTGCCCGTGGACCCGGACGCGTCGGCGCGCGCGATGAGGGACAGAATAGGTGAGCTGACCGGAAAGGAAGTGTCGGTCGTGATATCCGACACGATGGGGCGCCCTATAAGGGAGGGTCACGTTGACGTCGCGGTTGGGATCTCCGGGATAGCGCCGTTCAGGGACTACAGGGGAAGGGTAGACGGATTCGGGAGGGAGCTCAGGGTAACTAACATCGCGCAAGTCGACGAGATAGCCTCGGCGGCGGAGCTCGTTATGGGAAAGGTCAGGAGGGTCCCCGTAGCCATCGTGAGGGGATACGAATATGAGCGGTCGGAGGAGGGTTCCTCCGGCCTTGTGCTGCCCGAGGATAGGGATATGTTCAGGTGACGCCGGGTTTGAGTTCCCCGCTGGGCTCTCATGCGATCACATAGCTATCGATCTGAGGGTGAACTCCGCCAGCCTCCTCTTCGCGTCCGCGCTCACCATCATGGTATCCGCGGTGAAGGACCTGATACCCGC
This sequence comes from Nitrososphaeria archaeon, assembly GCA_046536535.1. GTDB lineage: Archaea > Thermoproteota > Nitrososphaeria > Conexivisphaerales > Conexivisphaeraceae > Conexivisphaera. The sequence goes on along the minus strand of JAWDMO010000094.1, from coordinate 1,063 downwards.
CTCCGATTCAACCCTGGCCGAGAGGCCCGCGTCGCGGGAGTCTATGATGATCGCGTCCAATAGGCCGCGATAAAATTTTGCGACGCCGACAGGGGAGGGCTCCATTCCCAGGTCCGCCATCATCTGCACGGCCGGACCCTTCACGGCCCTCCCCCCGACTATGGGGGATATCGCTATCCTCCTTTTCCTATTGCGCATCGCCTTTGCTATTTCCCCAATGCACAGGATCGGCATAACGCTCGCGATCGGATTGCTCGGCGCTATTATCACCGCGTCGGCCGACTCTATAGCCTCCACCGCGCCGGGCGCCGGTTCCGCTGACGAGCATCCGCTATAAGTTACGGCGGATATCCGGGGCCTGAAGCCATACCTCACGTAGTATTCCTCGAAGCTCACGGTGGATCCGCCCGCCAGCCTCACCAGTGTCGTCACGCGATCATCAGTGGCCGGCACGATCCTGGACGCCACGCCGAGCCTAGCCCTTATTTCATCGGTGACCTCGCTGAGGCGCGCCCCGCCCGCCAGCCTGTACGTCCTATAGATGTGCGTGGCCAAGTCCTCGTCGCCCAGCGCCATCCAGACATCGGCGCCGTAGTTCCTCAGGCGCGAGAGCGCCCTGAAAGCGTCATCCCGGAATCCCCATCCCTTGGACTCGTCAACGAGCCCCGCCAGCGTGTACGTCGCTATGTCCAAGTCGGGCGATATCCTCAGCCCCATGACATCGACGTCGTCGCCTACGTTGACGATCGCGGTGACGTCGCGCGGCTCCACGACGTTCACGAGGCCCTGCAGGAACCTGGCCGCGCCGACCCCGCCCGCCAAGACCGATATCCTCACGTCATGCCGTAGGGAACGGCGCAAGAAATCCCTTCCCAATCGGGAGCCGCTTCATTTGGCGAGCCGGATACCGCCGCCGAATGTCCCTCGCGGTGGCGCCGGGAGCTTTCTTTGCCTTCCCGATAGCGTTGAGTCCCCCCCGGCCATCGGTTATAAAGTCAACGGCAACCCCCGCCCCTAGAAGGGGCGAGGGGGGGGAGGTCAGAGGCCCGATTCACGCATCATT
>JAWDMO010000093.1:0-4337 GCA_046536535.1 Nitrososphaeria archaeon | reverse complement strand
AAGTATCACGCCTCCACCGTGGAGGACGTGTTCCTGGAGCTCACCGGGAGGGAGCTCAGGGACGAGCTCTCCGGGAGGATAAGCGGGAGGGGGTGGAGGCGACGTCGCTCGGGTCCGGGATCCGCCACGCTCTCCTGATAGCGAGGAAGGACCTCACGGAGTTCTACAGGGTGAGGCCCAGGCTCGTCACAATGATACTCTTCCCGATAATACTGATGCTGCTCTTCGGCTACATGTTCCCGTCGAGCGGATCAGTGAGCCACGTGCCGATAGCGGTGGTCGTGCAGGACCAGAGCCCCCAGGGGCTGGCGATCGCGCAGAGGTTCACCTACCTGGCGCAGTCGTCCGGGCTCCTCGACGTGGAGACCACGGACTCCCTGAGCTGGGCCCAGCAGCAGCTAGTCATGAACAACGTCTACGCCATAGTGATATTCCCCCGGGGGCTGGGCGCGCAGCTGTCGTCCGGAGGCGGGACCGTGGAGGTGATACTCGACCAGCTCAACCCGACCCTGGACAGCGCCGTGAAGGGCGAGATAGCGCAGATATTCTCGCAGATGGACGCCCCGGCGCAGATCTCCGCGGGATTCCCGGCCTCCCCGGGGACGCTCGACGTGGTCTTCCAGGGGCTGGTGCCCGGGGCCACGGGCAGCTTCGAGTTCCTCGCGCCCGGCATCGTGGCGATGACCGCGATAGTGGGCGGGCTGTCGGGGCTCGCCATGACGTTCTCCAGGGAGAGGGAGCTGGGGACGCTCGACGGGCTCCTCATGGCCCCCATATCCAGGCTATCGATCCTGTTCGGGAAGGGCATCGCGCAGATAGTCAGGGGCGCCATAAGCAGCGTGATAGTGTTCGTGATATCGGTCATCCTCTTCGACGTCAAGGTCTACGGCAACCCCCTGCTGATGATACTCGTGCTCCTCGAGGGGATACTCGCGTTCACCGGGATGGGCATGCTGTTCACCAGCTTCGTGAGCGACCAGGAGTCGGCGCAGCTGATCATCATGATGATACAGTTCCCGATGATATTCCTGAGCGGCGCGCTCTTCCCGCTGCTCCAGCTGCCGTGGTGGCTCAGGATGATATCGTACATACTGCCCCTCACATACGTGGTCTCCGCCTTCAGGGCCGAGATGGTGCTGAACGCCCCCTTCTCCGCCATAGCGCCCCAGGTCTACGGGCTGGCGATATTCACGGTCGTGGTCTTCGCGCTCGCCGTGCCGCTTTTCCAGCGCGCGGTCACCAGGTGAGCGCGGGCCCGGCTCATTTCAGGATCTCGAGTATCCGGCGCAGGTCCTCCACGCAGCGTCCCCGGGCCCGTCCCCCGCAGCCGTTCCTGTCCACCAGGTACGCGTTCACCCCCGCGTCGAGCGCTGCCCTCAGGTCCCTCTCCGGGTCGTCCCCCACGTGCAGGATCTCCCCGGGCTCGACCTCCAGGACGGCGGCCGCCCTCCTGTAGAACTTCGCGTTCTTCCTCGGGATTCCGAAGTCGGAGACGCACGAGAGTATCGCGCTGAACCTGATCCCGGTGACCTCCTCGTAGACCTCCGCGAACACCCGTGCGCTGTTGGTCGCTGCCACCACGCGATATCCGTCGCCCAGGCCCCTCAGTAGGGCCTTCGCGTCCGGGTAGAGCCTTATCCACCCGGCGTTCTCCAATATCAGGGAGCGCGGGTCGGCGTCTATCCCGAACCTGTTCAGCCAGTACTCGGGCAGGTACCACCTGAGGTCCCGGGGGCCGACCTCGTTGTACGCGCCGTGGACGATGCGCATCGCCTCCTCGAGCGGTATGCCCTTCGCGCGCGCGTAAAGCCCGGGCATGAACTCCATCCAGAAGCGCTCGGCGAACCCCCTGTCCACGACGGTGCCGTCGAGGTCCACCGAGAGAACCCTGATGCCGCTGGACCCGGTGGAATCGCCCATAAGCCCTTAAATGGTCGGGCTCCTTTTTAAACATCGGGAATGTGGAACGCCCACCCGGGACCGTGCGACGCGGTGAACCTTAAGAAACCCTTAAAAATAGGATAAACTAATCACCCATCATGGAATCGCACATGCATTCACATTCACGTGGACACTGGGGAGGCCGCTGGGGCGGCGCCCTCGATCCGTTGCCGATCCTGGAGCGCGCCGGGCTGAGGCCCGGGATGTCGCTGCTCGATCTGGGCTCCGGCGCCGGCAGGTTCTCAATACCCGCCGCCGGCGTGGCGTCGAGGGTCCACGCTATCGACATATCGGAGGACGCGGTGAGATCGCTCCTGGAGGAGGCTTCGAGGCTGGGCCTGGGGAACCTGACCGCTTCCGTCGGCGACGCCGCGGACGACCCTGGATTCTATGGCGAGTTCGACATGGTGCTGCTCGCCAACGTCCTCCACGGCTTCGTGATCGCCGGCACCGCGGATCGCGTGCTGGAGAACGCGAGGAGGGCCCTCCGGCCGGGCGGCCGCGTCCTCGTGCTGGAATTCAAGAAGGACTCGCCATCGCCCCCCGGGCCTCCGTCCTCCATGAGGATCCGGGAGGAGGACCTCATCGAGATCGCGTCCCGCCACGGCCTCGAGCCCGTCGATCGCTTCGAAGCGGGCCCCTATCACTACGCAGTGGTGTTTCAGCGGAAATCGTGAGTTATCCCTTCGGAGCCGGATCCGTCGCCGTCATCCGCGACGTGGAGGGGCGCCGCCCGACGAGCCGACGGGAGATCCATCGCGGACGAGTGGCGGCTCCGCGAAATACGCGCTGCCCCTTCACGCCCCGAGCTCGTCCCGCGTTCCATCGGAGTAATGGCTGACGGCTCCCCCGTCCCCGACGTACGTCCCGCAGAACCTGCAGAATCCCCCCTCCATGCATGAGCCGCACGTGGGACACGTCCTGCGCGGATCCGAACACCTCCCGGGCCTCTCGATGCACATCCCCTCCATCGCCCTGTACAGGTGGACGTGCGCCCTCGACGGGAATTTTATCCCGGTCGCCCTGTAGAGTTCGACCGCGTCGCGGAGCTCCACCCCCGATGACCAGCGCGCGATCAGCCCCGTCGCGCCGGATCCGTCCGTTATGGGGACCTTCTCCCTCCACGCTATATTCCCCAGCCCCCGCCTCCCTAGGTACCTCCTCATCAGCAACTTCCCGTATCTGCGCCCGTCGACGTCGCCGATCTTGCATTCGAGGGGGGTCTCCAGCGCTATCCTCCTGGCGTCGTCGGTGTAGAGCGGGAGCTCCACGCCTATACCCAGCGCGAACCCCAGGTCCCTGGACGCGAACCTGGATCCCGTGAGGACCCTGGAGTACCACCTGTCCACGCCGCGCTGGTCGTAGCCGAGGAGGAACGGATAACCCAGGAAGAGCTCGTCTCCCCCGTCCCCCGTCGCGGCGCATCCGCACCCCCCGTCGCGCGCGGCCCTCAGCCCCAGGCACGCTGCGGTATCGGCGGCTATCTCCACCGGATCGATGGATCTCGTGACCGAGATGGCTTTCCGCTCACATTCCTCCACCGGATCCCGGTCGACCGGTGCCCTGAGCAGTTCCAGCCCCAGCGCGTCGGCCGCGCCCGCCGCGAATTTCGCGTCGGCCCCGCCCGGCAGCTCCACCGTGATCAGCCTGGACCTGATGCCCGCCTCGACGGCCGCGGCGGCCACGAACGCGGTATCTATCCCCCCGGAGAAGAGCACGCAGTCGCATCCCCTGTCGCGAACGAGCGCCGCGACTGATGCGGCGAGCTCGTCACCGAAGACGTCGCAGTTCACGCGGAGGGAACGGGTCGGAAGGTATTTATACCGTATGGATGGATAGTCCATCCAATGAGAAGGAAGGCAGTATCATCAGTCGCAGTCTCGCTGATAATAGTCGCCGTGGTGGTCGCATCATCCGCGGCGTACATCGGGTATCAGTTGAACGCCTATTCCGCCCAGGTCTCGGAGCTCTATTCGGCCGTCAGCTCGCTGAACAGGACGGCGGCATCGCAGGCCTCCGCCATAAGCTCGATCGCGTCGCAGCAGCAGTCCATCCAGGCGCAGCTGAGCTCGCTGGAGAACTCGATGAAGTTCCCCGCCTCCGCGGTCGACGCCACGGGCCAGCAGATAGTGGTCTACTCCATGCCGACCAGGGTGGTGTCGCTGATGCCGAGCGACACCGCGATCCTCTTCGCGGTCGGCGCCGGCCCGCAGGTGGTCGGGGTCGACGAGTACTCAAACTGGCCCCCGTACCTGTCAGCGCTCGAGGCGAACGGAACCGTGAAGAACGTCGGGAGCGGCTGGTATCCGGACCCGGAGGTGATACTCTCCGCGAGGCCCGACATAGTCTTCGGCGTTTCCAGCGTCCCGAGCAACTACGCGCTCAAGCAGCAGTTC
>JAWDMO010000092.1:0-4341 GCA_046536535.1 Nitrososphaeria archaeon | reverse complement strand
ATATGGATGAGTACACCAGGAAGCCCAGGATCCCCGAGGGTGAGAGCACGTAGTATTCGAGGGTCCCGTACAGCTGTTCGTTCCTGAGCCTCTGGCTCACGGTGGCTATCGTGGATGATACGTAGCCCTGGAATGCTAGCCCGATCACCATGAACGATGTGTAGTTTCCCGTGCCCAGCCCGGAGACAAGCTTGTTCCCCAGCGCCGTCCCCGTGAAATAATACGTGAAGACCGGGAGCACCCAGCTCAACATCGTCAACGCGGCCTGCGTCCTGTAGCTGATCCATACCTTGAAGCCCCTTAAGTACAGGTACGCGTAGAGTTTAGACATGACCCCCATGGGCGTGCGCACCCCCTCTCCTGAACTGATACGGCCTCAGGTCGGCTCCGCCCTCCCCCGCCAGGATAACGTATGCGTCCTCCAGTGTCGGCTCGACATCCCTTACATAGACCGCCGATTCCGGGATGATGTCCTCCGGAGCCCTGACTATAACGAGCCCTGGCTCGCTGCGTACAACGAACTTCGAAAGTTCCTCATCGACGGCCTCGGGTTTGATTCCCGCCTCGACGATCCTGCCGGCCATGGCCTTTATCTCCTCCGCCGTACCCCTCGCCACAATCCTGCCGGCCCTCATGACGTAAATGGAGCCGGCGAGCTCTTCTACCTCCTTCATCAGATGGCTGGTGAGCACTATCGTCCGGCCGGACGAGAGCTCACCGACCAGGCGATGGATCCTCCTGGACGACACAGCATCTATCCCCAGCGTGGGTTCATCCAGCAATATGACGTCGGGGTCGTGCATGAGCGCCCTGGCTATGGCGAGCCTTCTCATCATCCCGGTGCTATAGTGCATGACCGGCTCCTCCCCCCATTCCCCGAGCCCCACGAGCTCCAGGAGATCGCGGGCCCTGGCCCTGGCATACGAGGTGGGCATGCCGTAGAGTATCCCGTAGAACGTCAGGTTGTCGATCCCGGAGAGCCTGTAGTACAGGAGCCTGTCGCTCACGGTCACGAGTCCTATAACCCTCCTGACGTCCTTCGCGCGCGACACGACGTCCATACCATCCACGTACGCCTCACCGGACGTCGGGAGTATCAGCGTGGATATCACCTTCAGGAGCGTCGTCTTCCCCGCGCCGTTCGGCCCGACGAGCGCCGTTATCGATCCCCGGGGGGCGGTGAAGTCCACCCCTCTCAGGGCCTCCACGGTCCAGCGACGGCCCCTGAAGACCTTGACCAGCGATCTGGTCTCTATCATATCAATCCCCTCCCATAGCAGACCTCAGGACCTCGATCGACCTCAGGACGTCCCCCCGGGGGATCCCGGACAACCTAGCGGAGAGCGTTCCGAGAGCGCGCGCCCTAGCCGATGCCAGCGTTTCCCTGCCCTTATCCGTGAGCCTCAGCAGGAGACGCCTCCTGTCCGATGGATCGTCGCATGCCTCTATGAGCCCCCTGGACGACATCCCATCGACGAGCCTGCTGGCCGACGGGGGAGATACGCCTAGATACGACGCCAGCTCGGAGAGCGACGACGACCCCCTCCTTTCCAGGAACGACAGGACCCTGAACTGCGGCATCGAGACCCCGGCGCCCTCCCTCATCCACTGCCTCAGCCTCCTGGACGATACGAGGACGGCGTCCATGAGGGGCATCGCGAGGTCGTCGATGCGCGATTCGTTAGCCAAGCTAATATTTAGCCATGATAACATATATTTTAACTTTATGGAGAATGGGGAGCTCCGTTATCTTAAGCGGGTCGATCGATGAGCCTAAATCCGAGGAGCGCCCGCTCCGCCTCTACAGAACCTCGGCAAGACACATCCAAGGGGGACATGTCGGGGGATGCGGACGTCACGGTATGGAGGCTCTCGCAGGGGGATTTCGAACTGACATCGAGGGACATCGGTTAAATATTATAACATAATGTTTAAATGAACTCCTGTCATATATCAACGCAATGTCGGAGGGGGATGGCCACATAACCATGAGCCAGGACGCGCTCGTATCCGCACATGGCGGCGAGTCCATGGCGCATGTCAGATACCTGATATTCGCCGAGCAGGCCGAGAAAGATGGGTTCAAGAACGTCGCCAGGCTGTTCCGCGGTATCGCGTATGCCGAACAGGTGCATGCGAGGAACCACTACCAGAGGTTATCCAAGTTCAAGGACTCACTCAAGGTCGTGGCCGGGGCGCCGTTCGGGCCCGGCGATACTAGGAAGAACCTGGAGCTGGCGATAATGGGCGAGCAATTCGAGGTAGAACAGATGTACCCCTCGTACATCGAGACGGCGAAGCTGCTGAACGACAAGTCGGCGGAGATCAGCTTCAGGTACGCTCTGGCGGCCGAGAAGATACACCTGGAGCTCTACAGGAAGGCGCTCGAGTACGTCGTCAAGGGGCAGGACATGCCGCTCGACGGATACGTATGGATATGTCCGGTGTGCGGTCATACATATGTGGGAAAGGAGCCGCCGGCCAAATGTCCAATATGTAACGCTCTCGGGAAGGATTTCCAGAAATTCTAGTAATAAACCGCATCCTCATTTCATGAAAATGTCGCGACTAAAACTACGGGGAACCCGGCCCCGATGACCGGATAGCCCACATAATAGGATAAATTAGTTAAGCTTAAGAGCGCAGCCGATCGCGGCCGCGTCCATGGAGTACAAATGGACCGTACTCACCAACACGACGCTCGGCGTCCTGATGGCCATGATGAATTCCACCGTGCTGATAATAGCGCTCCCGGCAATATTTCGTGGAATAAACCTGAATCCGCTCCTCCCGGGTTCCTTCGCATATCTGCTCTGGCTGCTGATGGGCTACGGCGTCGTCGCGGCGTCCCTCGTCATCACGTTCGGCAGGTTCTCCGATATGTACGGGAGGGTAAAGCTCTACAGGCTCGGGTTCGCTATATTTACCGTCGGATCCATCTTACTGTCGGTTACCCCCGGGTCCGGGACGGCGGCTGCGGCCCTCATGATAGCCTTCAGGGCCGTGCAGGCCGTCGGAGCCGCCATGATAATGGCCAACGGCACCGCGCTGATAGCCGACGTATTTCCCGTGAAGGAAAGGGGAAGGGCCCTGGGGATAAACCAGGTCGCGGGGATAGCCGGATCCCTGGCCGGACTCCTGGCCGGCGGCGTCCTCGCTGTCTACTACTGGAGATATGTGTTCCTGGTCAGCGTCCCGTTCGGGATCGTGGGCACTGTGTGGGCCTACACGAGGCTTAAGGAGGTCGTGAAACCGGAGCTCGGCCACAGGATAGACATCCCGGGGAACATACTCTCCGCGGGCGGGCTCGTATTGATCATGATGGGCCTGACATATGCGATGATGCCATATGGATCTTCTGAGATGGGATGGGGCAACCCCCTCGTCATCGGGCTCTTGGCGGGCGGAGCCGCTATGCTTGTGGCGTTTCCGTTTGTAGAGGCGCGCGTTCACGATCCTATGATGGACGTGAGCCTCTTCCGCATAAGGATGTTCTCGGCCGGGGTCCTCGCGGCATTCCTCGCCTCGCTCGCGTACGGCGGGCTCATGCTGGTCCTCACGGTTCTGCTCCAGGGAATATGGCTCCCGCTCCACGGGGTGCCGTATGAGGAGACCCCCCTCTGGGCCGGCATCTACCTGGTACCCATGATGATCGGGTTCGTCGTCATGGGGCCGCTGAGCGGCGCGCTGTCGGACAGGTACGGCGCAAGGGGGCTGTCGACGCTCGGCATGTTGATATTCGCAGCGTCGTTCCTGGCGATGACCGCGCTCCCGTACGACTTCAAGTATTTGGCGTTCGCGGTGATCATATTCATAGCGGGCGTGGGCAACGGGATGTTCACGTCCCCGAACACCGCATCGATAGTCAGCTCCGTATCGCCCAACCGCAGGGGGATAGCGTCGGGAATGAGGTCGGTCATGACGCTGATGGCGAGCACAGCCAGCATGGTAGTCTACTTCACCGTCATACTCTCGGCGATGGCCTCCCAGCTGCCGAACGCCCTATATTCGGCGCTTACGTCCTCCGGCATGCCCGCGTGGCTAGCGGGGGAGGCCGCGTCCACGCCGCCGGAGGCCGCCGTGTTCGCGGCGTTCCTGGGGTACAACCCCATGGAGACCCTCCTCTCGATGCTCCCGGCGAAGGACGTACAGTCGATAATAGCGTCCAATCCCACCGGATATGCGGCCATCACTGGCACTTACTGGTTCCCGAAGGTGATAGCGCCGCCGTTCATGTCGGCACTTCACGTAGCGTTCTACGCGTCGGCCGCGATGGCGCTCGCCGCGGCCATAGCATCGCTCCTCAGGGGGAGGGCTGAGTACCTGAGGACCCACCCTCAG
>JAWDMO010000091.1:0-4377 GCA_046536535.1 Nitrososphaeria archaeon | reverse complement strand
GGGGCTGTGAAGGCCGCATCCCCAGATGTAGCCATCAAGGGCCTGACGGCGGCGGAGGTCGACTTTTACTCCAGGGTCTGGCGGATGGGATACCGCGAAGTCCTGGGGAGGCTCAGGGACGCCGGAATGGACGCGATGTCCGGGGGCGGCGCCGAAATCCTCGACGAGGGCGTCCGCAGGGTCATAACGCCGTACAAGTTCGACGCGGACGCCTGGCTCAGGGTTCAGGAGGAGGCGCACGAGCTGGGGATCCCTACAAACGCCACTATGTTGTACGGGCATATAGAGGAATACCGCCACATAGTGAAGCATATATCGGAAATCCGGGATCTACAGAGGAGGCTTCACGGCGTCCTGACGTTCATCCCGATAAAATTCGTGCCCTGGAACACCCAGTTGTACAGGGACGGCCTTGTCAAGGGCCCTGCCCCGCCGGAGCTCGACGTGAAGGTCACGGCGATATCCAGGCTCATGCTCGCCGGCGAGATCCCCAGGATAAGCGCGTACTGGACATCCGTCGGCAAGAGGATGGCCTCGATCCTGCTGCTCTCGGGCGCTAACGACCTGGTCGGCACGATGATCAACGAGGAGGTCCTGCGGACGGCAGGCTCCGGCGAGGGCTCGAGCCTCGAGGAGCTGGCGCACATAGCTAGGGAGGTCGGCAGAAGGCCTGTGCAGAGAGATACTTTTCAGAGGGTGCTGCGGGAGCTGTGACCTCCGCTATGGCGCGCGTGGCCAGGCTCAAGTACTCGCACAGCGACCCCCTATTCCGCTACAGCGGCCTCGAGCCCATGAGCGCCAGCAACAGGGAGTCGATATCGCTCCTGCTGCGGGGCGATGTGGACGTCGCATTCGTGCCCGTCACCTACGCGGCGCAGAACTGCGGTGCGCTGTCGTTCATCCCGGATTTTGCGGTATACAGCGATGGCCCCGTGATATCGGCCAAGCTTTTCAGGGGCTCCGGCAGGGGTTATGCGGCCGTATCGGACACCAGCGTGAATGCGCTGGCGATCAAGAGGCTTCTCGGGATCGAGCTCAACGTCGTCGAGGATCCGCTGGCGGCGCTCGCGGAGTACGAGGGGGTCCTAGTCATAGGCGACGATGCGCTGAGGCTCACCGACGCGGGCATTCCCTACCACGTGGATACGGGCGAGCTTTGGAGGTCCCGCATAGGATTCCCGCTAGTGTACGCTGTGATGGCGGCCCGGAGGGATGCCGACCCGGCCTCGATCAGAGAGATATCGCGCTCGATAGGGCGGTCGCTTGAGCGCTTTTACCTCGATCCAGCGCAGCTGATTGCCGAAGTAGCGCACAGGATAAATGTATCCGAGCGGCTCGTGCGCGAGTACTACACCGTGATCGGTTACCGCATCGACGATCGCGTGCTCAGGGGCATCGAGGAGGAGCTCGAAGTTCTCGGGCTTCCTAAATGTTAAACATATTACATGGTAGACCCGGAGCTGCCGCATGGAGCTACTAATCGGGCACAGTCCTGATCCGGACGACGCGTTCATGTTCTATGCGCTCAAGCGCGGACTCGTGAGGGCGCCGTTCTCGGTCAGGGAGTTCTTGGCCGACATAGAGACCCTCAACAGGCTAGCACTCCACGCGAGACTCGACGTGACAGCCGTGAGCGCGCATGTCATGCCCTATGTGAGCGACAGTTATTATGTGCTGAGGGTAGGCGCATCCATGGGGGACGGCTACGGCCCAGTGCTCGTCGGTTCCGGGCGCGACATCGGGCTCGTGGCGGTGCCGGGAAATTATGCTACGGCCACACTCATCCTCCGGCTCGCGATGCCGAAGGCAAGGACCGTCGAGGTTCCGTTCGACAGGATAATGGATGCCGTGGCCTCGGGGGCGGTCGATGCGGGCCTGCTGATCCACGAGGGGCAGATAACCTATGGGAGGCACGGCCTGAGGAGCGTCATGGACCTCGGTAAATGGTGGAGCGATTCGACCGGGCTGCCGGTGCCGCTCGGCCTCGACGTCGTCAAATCCTCACTGGGGATGGAGATCGCGGCATCGGTGAAGGATGCCCTGTTGGAATCCCTGAAGTACGCTAGGGAGCACCCGGACGAGGCGCTGCGCTACGCGTCCGAGTTCTCACGGGGGCTAGAAATGGCCGACGTCTCCAGGTTCGTCGATATGTACGTCAACGATTACACGATGGACATGGGGCAGAGAGGTGAGATGGCACTGCGCGAGCTCCTCCGCATGGCGGCCGAGGCGGGAATCGTGCCCGAATCGCGCCTGGAGTTCGTATGATTAATGGATGGTGGGCATCGTACTTCATAATATATACATTTTTAGCTAGCTAAAATATTCCCCTCTATATGCCCTCGTCCGGTCAAACTCCTCGTGGATGAGGAGCGAGTGCCGTCATTTACCAACCTGTGGGTGGGAAAGCCCCGACATTCGGGGAGGGATGGATTGCGACGTGGGCGCAAAATACCCTGGGGAAGTTAAAATCGCGGGGGGCTTGAGGATGCCCCACAATAGCCCCGAGCCCGTAAATAGCGATGATGGGCGGCTGGGTATGCGCTTAATGATACGTCGCCCGATGCGTGGAGCTTTGTGGATCGCGAAGTCCATCGGTTACGAGGCCATGCGCGATCAGCTGGATTTCTTCAGCGCGGCCACGGCGAAGAACACGGCCGCCTCGGCTACGAGCAGCGCCAGGGATATTATCCTCGTATATATCCCAAGATCTATAAGCCCCATGGACTCCTGGAGGAGAGCGGCCGCCGACGCCGTCGGACTGATCAGCGATACGTATCTGAGCCATTCCGGGAGGGCCGTGAGCGGATAGTAGACGGGCGGGAGGACCGAGATGGCGAACACCAATATGGAGGTGGTGGACCACACCTCCTTGAGATCCCTGAATACTAGGGAGAGCGAGAAGCCCATGCCGGCGCTGGCCGCCCATAGCATGGCGATCGCCGCGGCCGCCTCAGCAGCGCTGTACACGTGGATTCCCAGTATACCCATGAGCGCTATGAAGACCGCGATGCCCGGTGCGCTGAAGAGGAGTCCGGAGAGCGCCAGCCCCAGCATGTATGCCCACTGCGAGACGGGCCCGGCCACCATGAGGTCCTGGAACTTGAAGTGCAGGCGATAAGTGGCCGCGTCCGAGAGGAGCCCGAGCCCGTTACTCACTATTATCATAGCTAGGCCGCCGACTATGCCGAACGACATCGCGCTGCCGTACGAGACGAACCGCAGTATTATCAGTATGCTGAGCGGCGGGGTTATGTAGGACGCTATCCAGAGCGGTGCCCTCATGGCCGCGACCACGCCGTTCAGCCACGCCAGGGCGGCCATCGCCCTGAGCTGCGCGATGAACCAGTTGAATCCGGCGCCATTCAATGCCCCATCACACCCTCCTCCGTCGCCTCGGCCCCGCCGGTGAGCAGTATGAACGCATCCTCCAGTCCCACCTCCCTAACCCTAAGGGTTCCGTTGTATATCCTCACGAGCTGCGCCGCGGCCTCCTCCGCCGATTTCCTGTCCGAATACAGCACTATCCTCGATCCATACCTGTACGTCCTCCCATATCTGGAGATCTCCTCGGCGATCCCCGGAACATCTGCGACCTCGAGCTTGTGGGTGGCGCCCACGCCCGCGACTATCCTCTGTACATCCCCGGACGTAACCAGCCTGCCCCGATCCATTATGATCACATCGTCGCTCAGCGCCTCCGCCTCCTCCATATAATGCGTCGTGAGCAGGATGGCCCTGCCCTCCCTCCTCGCGTCCTCCAGTATCCTCCATATGGATCTCCTGCTCTGTGGATCCAGTCCGACGGTCGGCTCGTCCAGGAACATGAGCTCCGCCCCGCTGGCCAGCACCATGGCTAGCAGTGCCTTCCTCTTCATTCCTCCGCTTAGCTCCGATACAGTCTTTCCGCGGTACTCCCAGAGCCCGACATCCTCCAGTATCCTCCTACCCTCCCTCCTCGCGTCGCCCAAGCTCCAACCCCTGGCTATCAGGTACGCCTCCACGAGCTCCCCGGGCCGGGGGAACGTGGGTGGGTAGCTCTCCTGTGGCATGAGCGCTATCCTCTGCCTGACCGCCCTCGCGCGCTCCACGACGTCCATCCCCAATATCTCGAGCCTTCCCGACGTCGGCATGGACAGGGTCGCCGCTATCCTCACGAACGTCGTCTTCCCGGCGCCGTTCCTTCCGAGGAGCGTGATTATACCCCTCCTCTCGACGGAGAAATCGACATCCCTGAGCGCGACGGTGCCGTCCGGGTAAATCTTGGTCAGGCCGCTCGACAGGATCACCGCGTCCATGCGCCACGCTCGAACCGCGGTTCGAGATTAATCTAGTGGGGGTTTAAGGGGGTGAAAGTCCCCTTCCGTGAGGTGGGTT
>JAWDMO010000090.1:0-4436 GCA_046536535.1 Nitrososphaeria archaeon | reverse complement strand
CTTCATTTATTAAGATGGATATCCGCTCGCCTGTGTGCCGGCCAACACGTTGGGTGAACGCTTCAGGGTCACTCTTGTAGGGGAGAGCCACGGCCGACTGGTTGGGGCCGTTGTGGATGGCGTCCCGGCGGGGCTGGAGATCTCGGAGGATGAGGTCCAGCGGATGCTGGACCTGAGGAGATCGTCACGGGAACCGCATTCGACGGCTAGGATGGAATCCGACAGGGTGGAGATACAATCGGGCATCTACCGCGGCAGGACGACCGGAGCCCCCATGTTGCTTGCCATCCCCAACGAGGACGTGGACTCGTCGCCGTACGAGGGTCCTCCTGTACCGAGGCCCGGGCATGCGGACTACACCGCGTGGATCAAGTATGGTGGATATAACGATCCTCGCGGCGGCGGGCGATTCTCGGGCAGGCTCACAGCGGCTATGGCGGCGGCGGGCGCGGTTGCCCTGAAGTTGCTGCGCGTCGTCCTCGGCGCGGACGTCATCGCCTACACCCGCGAGATAGGCGGGATACGCGCCCGGGATGAGCTGACCTTGGAGGAGATTGCGGGGCGGTACGCGGATCCGCTCAGGTGCCCCGACGCGGATGCCTCGAGGCGCATGTTAGAGGCCGTGGAGGAGGCGAGGCGCGCCGGCGATAGCCTGGGCGGCATCGTCGAGGCGGTGGCGCTCGGATTGCCGCCGGGGCTGGGCGAACCGCTCGTGGACACTCTGGATGGCGATTTGGCAAAGGCGATGTTCGCCATACCGGCAGTGAAGGGCGTCGAGTTCGGCGCGGGCTTCAGGGTAGCCGGCATGAGGGGCTCGGAGGATAACGATCAATATCGCGTCGAGGGTGGAAGGATAACTACATTGACCAATAACTCGGGCGGGATACTCGGCGGGATAAGCGACGGGATGCCCATAACGTTCAGGGTCGCGTTCAAGCCGGTGTCATCCATACACAGGGCGCAGCGGAGCGTCAGGCTGGATATCATGGAGGAGGTCGAGCTGACCGTGAAGGGCAGGCACGACGTCTGCGTTGTCCCCAGGGCGGTGCCGGTGGTCGAGGCGGTCGCCGGCATCGTCCTCGTCGACCACGCGCTCAGGGCCGGGGCAATCCCCGCGGTGCTGAGGTGATCGATACGGGACTCGACGATCTGAGGCTGCGGTCCAAGGAACTCCTCCTATCAATAGTGAGGTCGGCGGCGGAGAGGAGGCTGATCGCGGTGGATATAGCCGGCGAGAAGCTCAGGCTGGGGCTTCCCGTCGAGGATCCATCGGTCGAGGGAGACCTCTGGGCCGCGGCGATCGAGGAGGCATCGAAGTACGGGATGGACGGGAGATCTGCCGGGCGCCTGACGTGGATCCTTGTGAGGGACGCGCTGGCGGCACAGGGCGTGGTCGGGGGGGAGGCGATGTATCCCCCCGCGGTGCAGGAGGGCGACGTCGTGAGGCTCGACGTGGACCTGTGGGAGCCCCTCGTGGAGCCCGGAAGGGTGTCCCCCACGTCGCTGGAGGCCGCGGAGGCCGAGCTGGCCGGCGCCCTGGGCGTGAACGCCGGATCGCTGGTCGCATTTCCATCGTGGAAGGACGCGGTGACGTCCGTGCTGCGGGCGGTAGCGGATGGGGTCGGCGTGTTTACGTACGAACCGATCCACCCATGGATAATATCCGCCATCTGGAGCTCGGGCGGCAGGCCCTATCGCATCCATCGGGAGATGAGCGATTGCTGGAGGCCGCTGCCTCCGGAATTCGCGAGGCGCGGCTGGGCGATCCTCGTCGAGAACCCGGATTACGTCACGGGGGTGGTCCACGGCGCCGGCGAGATGTCCGAATTATCGGCATTCTCCGCGTCCAGCGGGATGCCGATCATTCATCTGGGCATTTGCGGGCCGCTGTCGCTCCGCGATCCGGAGGCGCCGGAGGGCGCGGTGAGCATCGGCGGCATCGGATGTGCAATGGGTTCCCTGGACGCCGGCATCTCCTGGGCGATAGCGCCCGGGCTGTCCGACAGGCTGCGCAGGCTCAGGGACGCGCTGGGCGCGCTGCCCAGGCCGGTAGACGTATCATCGGCATCCGCGATCCTGGGCGGCTCCATGGGCGCCGTGCGGGCCGCGGTATCGGGCAGGCTCGAGGTGCTCCGCTCAATCCTATCGGGCAGGCTCGACTACTGCGAGCCGTCGTCCGGCCCACACATATTCGCGTCCGGCCACAGGTCGCCCGCATGGCGCTCGGGGGTGGCGGTCGCCAGGGGAGTCGCATTCGGCGATTACCCCGGGGAATTCCGCGTGAACTTCATGGTGGATGAGGACGCACTCAGGCTCGGCCTTGGGAGGCTGATTCTCTCGTTATCTCGTATATGAGGGGCCTCAGGCGCCTGTACGTCGCATCGACGTACTCGGGGAGCACCTTCACATCCGCCAAGACCGGCATGAAGTTCGTGTCCCCGGACCACCTGGGAACCACGTGGTAATGGAGATGGTCCATCCCCGCCCCGGCGTTCCTCCCCACGTTTGCCCCGAGATTGAAGCCATCGGGATTCAGCGATCTCCTGAGGGCCTCCATTGCTATTGATATTAATTTATGTATTTCTAGTGCCTCCTCATCGGTGAGGTCGCCCGGCATGGTGACGTGCCTGCTGGGGACCACCATCAAATGTCCGTTGTTGTACGGGAACTTGTTCATTATGATGTACGCATTCCTCCCCCGATGGAGCACCAGCCACTCCTCATCAGGTCCCTTGGCGGCCTCACACAGGATGCACTGCCCCGTATGCTCCTCCGACGATATGTATTCCATTCTCCAGGGCGCCCAAAGCCTCCTCACGTCGGCGGTTGCCAACGGGTGCTTAAAATTGATAGCTGCCCGGCGCACCGGCCCCGACGATGGCACGTGGAATGCCGGCGCAGCTGTACGAACGCGCCAGCGGAGGGATAGCATCCCCGGGATGGGGATGCGCGCCCGCCCGTC
This sequence comes from Nitrososphaeria archaeon, assembly GCA_046536535.1. GTDB lineage: Archaea > Thermoproteota > Nitrososphaeria > Conexivisphaerales > Conexivisphaeraceae > Conexivisphaera. The sequence goes on along the minus strand of JAWDMO010000090.1, from coordinate 1,474 downwards.
GAATGCGGTGATCGTATCACGGTGGAGCAGTGCGTGCGTTCAGCTACGCGTCAATGGCCCTGCCGCGCCTCCTCGATATCCTCAGCGCGGCCTCGACATCCCTGCGCATCCTCATGCCGCCCCCGGTGGTGTTCCTCTCGTCCACGAGCTCAAGGACGTAGTCGCCTAGGAGGTCCGATGCCTCGCGTATGATCGCGTACGCCATCCCGGGATTTCCGAACCCTACCTTGAGGGTCCTGGTATTTGCTCTGAGCGCGAGCAGCCTCCTCAGGAGCGATGCGACGGCAGCCGGGTTCCCGTACACGCCCTCGTGGACAAGTATTCCCTTATAGTGCACGACGACGCCTATCCGACGGCCCGGATCCACGCCGACGAGGAGCTCCTCCCTCCCCCTGCTGGCCGACGACAGTATCATGGCCGAATCTATGACGTCGTCGCCTGTCATGTCCTCATAATATAGAATATTTCTGTCGCCCTCAGCAACCATCTCCCCCCTCGTCGTCAGCACAAGCGTCGCCTGGAACTGCTCCCAGGGTAGGTGCGCTGAGAACGGGACTCCGATTCTCCTCAGGAGCGATACGAGCTCGTAGAAGGCCCGGCCATCCGTGGTGGCGACTACCACCTTCCTCAGGGGGGTACCATCCCTTCGGGGCTTTGTATGTGGGCTTATAAAAGGCTGATCTACGTCATCCGGATATGCGACGACAACGGGTTCACCGACTGGGGTGGGATATCAATCATCGCTCGATCGGCTAAGTGAACTATCCTACCCTCGCGGACGGGTCTTCCCGCTTCAAAGCCCCACCTTGCCCGTTGACAGCGGGTCCAGGGGCAGTTCCCACCCCGATCCCCTCAGCATATTGAGTGATGCGCTGTGGTCGCGATCCGCGGCCCAGCCGCCCTCATCCCGGCGAGGGTGGTTTGCCATCCTGGGTCGCTTGGATGGGGAACAATCCTCGCCGGATGCGTTTCCAGCTCGGGATCGCCGGGGATGAATTTTAGGCCTACAGTCGCAGGAGGGGTCTTCCGCCCTCAAACCCCTAAGTGAGATAAAATCCCGGGGCCGGTGGCCCTCGACGCGCCCATGCGAAGCGGATGCTGGCCGGAGCGCACTACTGCTTCTTCTCATCCTGTCCGACGACCTCGAACTCGAACGCGCCGGTCATGCTGGCGACCTGTCCGATGGCGTCAACCAACATGTTGCCCAGGTATATTTCATCGGCCCAGCTGACCTTTGGCTTGAGCACGACTAGGAACCTGTAAGCCCTCTCTTGGTCGGCCACGGTACTCCGACGTCAGGCCTCCTTAAAACAATTATCAAGCGAAGGAGTTTGGGGGGACGGAGAAAGCGCGCATCCATCGAAAGCGAGAGGAGGTCGGTAGCTTCCGATAACCGCGGCAAGCCCCGCCCTTTACAAAAAGATATTAGCAAGAAAGCTCCGACCTTCAGGGAGGAGATGAATTGCGAAAAGCA
>JAWDMO010000089.1:0-4652 GCA_046536535.1 Nitrososphaeria archaeon | reverse complement strand
TCCAGATTGCACGCAGACAGGGATGCGTGCAAGGGGAGCACTGATACCCCCGGAGGGGCAACGTTCAGGGCGGGGACGACCTCGAAACTCAAGAATGGAGGCCCTGCGAAACGCTCCCCGACCGCGAGGGATGAGGGAGTAACGGGAAGCAAAAGTAGAGCCTCCGTCGCATTAGCGAGGAGAGTGTGTCGGAATATAGAATCATCTAAGATTGATTTTGAGTTCACCGTTGAGGGCGGAGAGGGAGTCTGATCGATTGAGGAAGGGCTCGGTACTCGGGCAGGCGATCGGAGCCCATTCCACGCTAACGCGGCGGCCATTGCGGGGGCTCCCCACCGGCGCAGTGGACCACGCCCTTTATCCTCCTCAGGAAGCTGGGGCATTGGAAGCACACGAGGAAGGGCACCTCGGAGTCGATGACCGGGCACATGACGGCCTCCTTCTTGAGCGATGCCACCTTCTTAGGGCTCATCATACCCTTCAGTTGTTCCGTGTACCCGGAGGGCAACCGAAAGGGCTTATCCTTGACCGTTACCTTAACAGTATACTTCGGCTCCTCCACCATCGCGGGGCGGATCGCACCTCATGTTTTATACCCACCGCCGACTCAGCGCCGCCGTGGACATCTTAGAATTCTACAGGGTCGCCTCTAGGCTCAAGGGCGTCAGGAGGGCCGGTTGGGTTAGGAAGATCCCATCGGTCGACGTGGAAAGCGTCGCGGACCATTCCCTGATGGCGGCTATGCTCTCGCTCGTGCTGGCGGAGGACGCCGGACTGGATGCGCACAGATGCGCTGCAATGGCGGTCGTGCACGACCTTGCCGAATCGGTCGTCGGCGATCTGCTGCCGGACGAGGTGCCGCAGGACGAGAAGCACGCCAGGGAGCGCGCGGCCATCGATAGCATAGCTGAATCGCTCGGGGGAAGCGATGTCCTGCTAAGCCTCTACAGCGAGTACGATGCCGGGACGAGCGACGAGGCGCGCCTTGTCCATCAAGTGGACAAACTGGAGATGGCGCTACAGGCCATCTCGTATTACATGGACGGAATCCTCGCGCGCGACGATGCATGCGGGTTCGTCGAGGGCGCCCTCCGCTACATCTCCGATCGCGCGCTCATCGAGCACATACGCGGCGCCCTCCGCTCATCCGGGCTCGTATGCATCCATGTCGATATGACAGGATGACGGGAAAGTGCAGGCTTCGCCCCTCAGGACGGGAGATGATGCGGCCGCCCTCCCCCGAGCGATCCGTTTATTTCCCGGATCGAACGGGAGGATCGCGTTTGAGGATTCGCCTAGCGCTGATCGGTCAGGGCCTCGTGGCCTCACACTTCGAGGCTGGAATAGCTAGGTTGAAGGAGGGGGATATGGAGCCGTACGGCGTCCCCCTAGCGAAGTTCCAGCTCCCGTACAGGCCCGAGGACATCGATATAGTCTCATCATACGATGTGGACAACGCGAAGGTCGGCAAAAGCGCATATGATGTCGCGATGCAGCTCATGGGCAATGAATTCCCGGTGCCCAGTTCCCTCAAGGACATAGAGATCAGGAGGGGCATACATCTGGGGAGTTCCAGGGGTATGCCGTTCAGCGCCGGCGGCCTCGAGGACTCGGAGGGCGTCCGCGGAGCTATATCCAGGCTCGCCGACGAGTGGAGATCCCTCGACGTTGACGTCGTTGTCAACATAATAACGACCGAGAGCGGGAGGGCGTTCGACTCTGCCGATGAGCTAAGGAGAACGATCGAGGCGGGAGGGCCCGGGCTCACGGCGTCCCACGCATACGCATATGCACTCGCGGAGTACGCGTCGAGGCGGGGAGGAGCCGCATTCGTGAACTCCATACCCACTCCGCTGGCGAACGATAAGGGCGTCGTGGATCTCTACGCGGAGAGGAGCGCGGTTGTGCTCGGCGATGACGGCGCGACCGGCGCAACACCGCTCACCGCAGATCTGCTCGAGCACATGGCGGAGAGGAACAGGAAGATAGGGTTCATAGTGCAGTTCAACATAGGAGGAAACACAGACTTCCTGGCGCTGACCGATCCCGGGAGAAACGCCATGAAGGAGTTCACGAAGAGCGGGGCGGTCAGTGATATACTGGGCTACGATGCCCCACACTACATAAAGCCGACCGGATACTTGGAGCCGCTCGGGGACAGGAAGTTCGTCGCGATGCATTTGAGCTATCTTAGCTTCAATAACGCGCTGGACGACGTCTACGTCCTCGCCAGGATAAATGACAGTCCGGCGCTGGCGGGGATATTGGTCGACCTCGTGAGGCTCGCGAAGATAGCCGTGGACAGGGGGATGCGCGGCACCATCTATCCGGTGAACGCGTTCTATATGAAGAGGCCGGGTCCTTCGGACAGCAGGGCCACCTCTAAGATACTCGCGTTCGAGGGCCTCAAGAAATGGCTCGGATTGACAGGCTAAATTTATTTATAAGAACTGCATCACATGAAATGTGCTGGAGGAGAGGAGCGCCGGCGCAGTCGTCTTCCGCGTGTCGAACGGCGTGCGCATGTACCTCCTCCTCAAATATCCGTCGGGCCACTGGGAGTTCCCGAAGGGAAACATCGAGCCCGGCGAGTCGCCGATCGAGACCGCGCTGAGGGAGGTGAAGGAGGAGACCGGACTCGACGTGAAATTCATTAATGGATTCGAGCGGCGGATCACATATTACTACAGGAGGGATGGGCAGCTGGTGAAGAAGGAGGTGACGTTCTTCCTCGCGGAGGCCCCGGAGGGCGATGTTCGGATATCCTGGGAACACCAGGGATACAAATGGGCCCGCTACGGGGAGGCCATGAACGACATAGAATTCGAGAACTCCAGGAAGGTGCTGGAGGATGCGGAGGAGTTTCTGAGGAGAGCTGAGGGGCCGGGCGTCCTCGATTTCTACATGGGTAGTGATGAATTATCCCGTCCTTGAGGACGGGGCTTCCCGGTTCATCGGCGCGATTGCATTCGCATGAGAAATTGTGAACTATACCATAATACTCGCGGCGGTGCGGTCATTCCAGGGCGTACGACGTCGCGCGGCATCAGCGCCTCCTCTTCCTCGGCTGTATGCTTATCCTGAGGCCGCTCTCGCGCTCAATCTCGGCCAGCCTCTCGCCGCCCCTTCCCAGGAGCTTCGGCACGCCGTCCTTGGAGATCCTGATGACGGCCCTCGATCCCATGACCTCGACCTCAGCATCCGGGTCTATCGCCCTGACGATCTCGGCCAGCCTCTCGCCGCCCCTTCCCAGGAGCTTCGGCACGCCGTCCTTGGAGATCCTGCCCCTTCCGCTCCTGCCCCTTATCTCCCTGACGGGGACCACCACGTTCTCCTCGCCGAACGTATATATCTCGTAAAGGAGATCAGACGACTCGAAATCCCTGACCTCGACGACTGGCCTCGCGAGGTCCTCCTCAGTCATCCCGGTCGGCACCTTCACAGTGAGCGATATGTCCAGCGTGCGCTCGATCCCGCCGGCCCTCACGAAGAGCACGGTGTCTACGATGTGCGGTATCATCCCCAGCTCCACGCGGCCTATGAGGCGCTGTATCGCGTCGATGGGGCTGCTCGCGTGCACGACCCCCACCATGCCTACGCCGGCCAGCCTGAGGTCGGCGTAGACCTCGAAGTCCTTCGTCTTCCTCATTTCGTCGAATATGCTGTAGTCAGGCCTGACCAGCAGGAGGATCTCCGCTGTCCTCTCGAAGTCGCCCTCCAGCGGCCCGTACTGGGTGATCTCCGGTCCCACCTGGAGATCCCTGGGCGACTCAAGCGTCTTGACGACCCTCCCGGTCCCCCGGTAGAACTCGGCGAGCCCCGCGGCGAGCGTCGATTTGCCCGACCCAGGCGGTCCGGCTATCAGTATTCCCTCCGCCCTGTCCCTGAGCCTCGAGAGCAACTTCTCCGATAAATCATAGTCATATATGCTCAACTTGACCAGGGGCCTGACGGCGGTCACCTCCAAGCCATCGGAGAACGGCGGCCTCGCGATCGCTATCCTGTACTGGCCGAGCTGCACGACTATGGCGCCGCTGGTCTCCAGCTCCACGAACGAGTCCGCCGACGTCTTGGTCGCTTGGAGCACGTCGTTCACAAGGTCCTCCAGCTCCTCCCTGCTCAGCGCATGCTCGCCTATAGTCTCCAGCCGGAAGTCTCCGGGCTTTCCCTTCTTCGCCATCGGCGGCGTCCCCTCCTTCAGATGCACGCTCAGGGTTCCGGCGTCGAAGTACTGCTCCACGGCCAGCCTCCTAGCGCTCCCCTCGGCCTCCGCTGCGTGGACGGACCTCACGCCCAGCGCCTCCGCTGCGAGGCGCACCGACCTATCGGCCGCGCAGAGCGCCGCGCCCAGCTCCCTCGCGGCATCTATGGCGGCGCGGCCCGGATCGCTTGGCTTGCCCTCGTGCACGTGGAACTCCATTCCCATCGACTCGCACGTTATCCTCAGCTCGCGGATCGCCCTGAGCCCCACGATTCCGGTCTCAACGTTCCTCGATGCCCTCGACTGGAAATCGTCCAGCACGGCCCTGGGAACTATCACAACATTAGCATCCCCGAGCGCTCCGCTCGTCAGGAGCCTCTGAGCGCTTCCGCTCAGCAATGCGCTTCCATCGAACACGATGCCCTCCGGCACGTGCTGGTATACGTTCAGG
>JAWDMO010000088.1:0-4662 GCA_046536535.1 Nitrososphaeria archaeon | reverse complement strand
CTGGTGGAATGCGATCTTTTGAAGGGGAGGAAGGGGAGGACGTCCCACTGGTTCCGCGGGATGCTCGCGGGTATCCTGTCGGCGGCCGAGGGAGGGGAGTGGGAGGTGGAGGAGGTGGAGTGCGTGAACGACGGATCGGATAAGTGCGTCTTCGAGGCGCGGAGGAGGCCCCCGGGATCGAATCCCCCCGGGCCCATGACGCGCTGAACGGGCCCCGTTTCACTGCGCGTCCCGGGATGGACCGGGAACAACCCACAAATACGGACCTCGAGTATCCGGCCGCATGGCGAGGATGGTCGTCAGCATATCGGTGATACCGATCGGGACGCCCGGGACCGGCGTCTCCAGCTACGTGTCGCGCGCGATCTCGGTGATCGAGCGGGCCGGCCTTCCTCACAGGGTGGGGGCGGGCTTCACGGACGTCGAGCTGGACGACTACTCCCAGCTGGCATCGCTCATGGGGTCGATCGAGGCGGAGCTCGCGCGCATGGGGATAGCCAGGATCGACTTCTTCGTCAAGGTGGACAGGAGGCTCGACGCGGAAACCAGCATAGAGGGGAAGGTCTCGAAGGTCAGGCCGGGTTCATCAGCGGGACCTTGACGGACCTCAGGACGTCTATCCCGGTCACCTCGGGGCTCCCGCCGGACGCGGCCCACTCGTTCAGGAGCGCGACGCCCACGCCGAAGACCGCCTCCATCGCGGACCCCGTCCTCCCGCGGTTCCCCGTCTCCACCGCCAGGTCGAGCGCGCCGTCGCGGACCGCGGCCCTCGCGTTGATGGACACCATGTCGTTCATGTGCACGAGCGGAAGGATCTCCCACGCCCTCGGGGCGGCCTCCCTGGCCACGCGTTCCGCCTCCCTCGCCCGATCCGCGCCGGCGCCCCCGATCCCCCGCAGCTCGATGGAGCCCTCCGCGAGCGCCAGCCCATCGTAGAGCGGCTCGTCCGAGACGTCGAAGAAACCCACCTCGGGCGGCCCGCCGGAATTATCCATAGCCTCGACGTCCTCCCAAGGGACCTCCACCGCGCGGATGCCGCGGATGCCGCGCACGTTCCCCGCGGTGCACGGCCTCCGGGCGCTCGGCCTGCACGACCTGGAGCATCCCTTCACGGTGTTCCAGGCGGCGAGGAGGCCCGCGAAAGCGCCGAACGCGGCGTACGCGTCGGCCCCCGCGTCGGATTTCGCCATGACCCAGATCCTCATCCCCCCGTCCTCGTACCTCGTGGCGGCGTAGGTCGCGGCCAGCAGGGACCGCGGGAGGGCCGGCAGATATCTCCACGCGAGCTTCGCCGACGAGAGCGCGATCACCTTGGCGACGGCCGCGGCGTTCCCGAGACCGCTGACCCCCCTGGACGCGAGCTCGGCCGCGACGTCTTCCTCGGTCGACAGGAATCCGGTGACGACTGCAGCGCGCACGTGCGATCGGCGCACCCCGGCATATATAAACTGCGCTCGATTTATCACACTGGGGTTTAGGGAGGCGGGAGTCCCCCTCCCGCGAGGGCGGGATGGTTCACGATCGCCCGCCCCCGGGTCGGCAATCGGTTCGCGCACCCGGGGCCGGGAGGACGTCAGCCGGCCGGAGCCCGCCGGTAGACGTCCCTGAGCAGGAATCTCCTGTTCGCCAGGACGAGCCCCAGGACCGCGGGCGAGAGCGACCACTTCGCCAGCACGAGGCCCAGCACGGTGCTCCACAGGATCCCCGCGGGGAGCACCCCGTAGAACGCGAGCGGCACGAAGATCAGCGTGTCCACCGCCATCGCGACCGGATCGGAGTACAGCACCCTCTTCCATATGGCGTGCCTGACCCTGTAGACGACGTACGCGTCCGTTAGTTCGGCCGCCAGGTAGGCGGCGGCCGACGCGAGCGCGATCCTGGCGGAGACCCCGAATACATATGTGTAAATGTAGCTCGGGGCCGAGAGCGCCGGCATCGAGAGCACCGACAGGTTCGCCACGGTTATGAGCGCCTGGGAAGCCAGGCCTATCAGTATCAGGTTCCTGGCGTACCTGAATCCCTCCCTCATCACCACTATGTCGAGCATCGCCACGGTCGCGACGTAGGTGGCGGTGCCCGCCGGGACCCCGAACCACAGGTAGACCGTGATCTTGGAGGCCGCGTACTGGGATATCGTCATGAGCACCAGGTACAGTGCCGCCGCGGCGAGCGTCGGGTCGGCCCTCAGGGCCGAGACGAGCGCCCTGTAGATGATCGCGGCTGCGCCGAAGATGACGATCGCCCATACGAGGAGGATCAGCTGCGGGAGGACCACGGCGATGCTACCCCCGGATGGACCGCCCTCCCCGGGCCGGGCCCCCCGTCCCCCGATCGCGCGTCATCCCGATCCCGGTGCGCCCGCGGGGGGCACGTACAGCGCCCCGACCGCGATCCCCGGATCCGCGTCCCGTCCCCGTCGATGAGGATTCCCGCACATCCATGTTATTCGCACCGAAAATCACATCGATCTATATTTAAGCATCGCGGGGGTTAAGGGAGCGGCCGCGGTCCCGGGCGATGTTCCCCATCCGGCCGGCACCCGGATCCCCGTCCAAACGCATTTATCCCGGGGGTCCCCGCGGCCGCGTATGGACCTGTTCCGCTGGACATACGGCGGCGTCACCGTGCACGTGGGCCCCCGGGCAGTCGAGGCGCTCCGGGAATACGTGTCGGGCGTCAGGAGGGCGGTGGTGGTCACCGGGAAGTCCTCGGCGAGGGCGAGCGGAGCCCTGGCGGACGTGCAGGGGATACTCAACGGCTCGGGGATCCGGCACGCGCTGTACGATCGCGTGGCGCCGAATCCCCCCTCGTCCCAGGCGGACGAGGTCGCCGCGCTCGTCGCGTCGGAGGGCGCCGACGCGATAATCGCGATAGGCGGGGGCAGCGCCATAGACGTATCGAAGGTCGCGTCCGCGATAGCGTCCGGCGGGGGCAGCGCGATGGACTACATATACGGGAGGTCCAGGGCCGCGCCCCACATCCCGGTGTACGCGGTGAACCTGACGCACGGGACGGGCAGCGAGGCCAACCGCTACGCGAACCTCACGGACATAGCGGTCGGCGACAAGATAGGCGGCGAGGTCTGCTACGCGCGCGCGTCGTTCGACGACCCCGGGTACACGCTCACGATGCCCCGGGAACAGGTGCTCTGCACGTCGTTCGACGCGCTCTACCACGCGTACGAGTCGGCCACCACGTCCGGCAGCTCGCCCCTGGCGCGGGACATATCCGAGGTCGCCGTGAGGAACGTGGTCCGGTACCTCCCGCGCGCGGTCGAGGAGCCATCCGCCGTGGATCACAGGTACTGGTTGATGTACGCCGCGATGATGGCCGGCGTCGCGATAGACCTCTCCCCCACGAACCTCGTGCACGCGGTCGAGAACTTCCTGAGCGGGCTGAGGCCGTCCCTCCCGCACGGGTGCGGCCTGGCGATAATAGGCCCCGCGCTGGCGCGCTTCGTGCACGCGTCGTCCCCCGGTCCATCGACGCGGCTCCTGAAGGCGATCGATCCCGGGTTCGACGGGACGCCGGAGGGCGCCACGAAGGTCCTCTCGGGCTTCCAGTCGTCCGTCGGGTTCGCCCGGACGCTCGGGGACTACGGGATAGACGGCGAGCTGCTGGAGGACGCCGTGAGGAGGGCGTTCTCGAACGAGGTGTCCGCCTCCAGGATAAGGAGCCGGCTGAGCGGGCTGGAGCTCGACGCGGAGAAGCTCCTCAGGGCCCTCCGCTCGCTCCTCTAGGGCACGACCTGTGCACGTACCCGTCAATCGTCCTCACGAACTCACCGGGTTCGCCCGGGGGACTCCCGTAGACCGTGCAGTCCGGGATCCCCGCCTCCTCGAACGCCCTGTGCCTGTTCCTGCACGACTCGCAGGCCCCGCAGTGGACCGGGCCGCTCAGATAGCAGCTCCACGTCCCGTACACGATGTCCCCGAGCGCGGCGCGGCACTCCCTGAGGAGGTCCGATTTCCCCATGCCCTCCCTCGCGGGGCTCCATATCTCCAGCCCCCTGCTGGACCTGAAGTGGCAGATCCCGAGGGCGCTCTGGAGGGATTCGGCGCACTCGGGGCTGCAGTCGGGGTAGAGCGGCTCCCGCGTGTCCTTCCTGGGCGCCGCGTCGTCGTACTGCGCGCCGTACGCCACGTACAGCCTCGCGCCGCTCCTCTCCGCGATCGAGTACGCGTAAGCCGCGGCGATGGTCAGCATGACCACGTTCCTCACGGGCACGACCACGGACGGCGCGTATCCGCCCTCCACCGATACGGATCCGTCGGTCAGCTGGGTGCCCCTCCAGAGGTCCCCGAGGGACGAGAGGTCCACGACCCGGTGCTCGACTATCCTCCCCCAGTCGGCCCCGCGCGCCGAGTCGATCCTGGACAGGACGTCCCTCGCGACCTCGACCTCGTGCGATCCCTTCTGCCCGTAGAGGAAGCTCAGGGCGTGGACGTCGCATCCCCTGCGCATCCAGCGGGCCGCGTAACACGTGCTGTCCGGCCCCCCGCTGACGATCGCGACCACCCTGCACGGCCTCGCCACGACCGGCTCCATGCGTCATCCCGGCCCGCGCCCCGAAATATCCTTGGCGGTCCGACGTCGGCCCCACGGGACCCGTTCCATCGATACGCTAAAATAAAGGACGGCCCGCGCGGCCACGTTGGCGGG
>JAWDMO010000087.1:0-4712 GCA_046536535.1 Nitrososphaeria archaeon | reverse complement strand
CCACGAGCAGCACGGCCAGCAACCAGAAGGGCCCGGCGGCGCCCACGACGGATCTAGCCATCGGCTCGAGGAACTCCGGCACGGATAGTATGGCGATCGCGACGGCGATCGCGACGGTCGCGCCCAGCGCCCAATCCTTTTTAGTGACCCTCATCATATTAGGTGTATGCTAACTTATATATAATAGTTTTGTACGAGCGATTCGTGCAAATTCACAAAAATTAAAACTTTAAATATAAGTTAGGGTAGCCTAATCGCGATGGCGCATGGCGCGCTCAGGGTCGCCGTCGCTGGTATTCCGAACTGCGGCAAGTCTACCCTAGTGAGCGCGCTGAGCGGCCTCTCGATCAGGACCGCCAACTATCCCGGGACAACGGTGTCCATACAGGAGATCAGGATAAAGGAGGGGGGAAGGGAGATAATCTTGGTGGATCTGCCCGGCACCTACGGCCTGAGGAGTGATATGGCCGATGAAGCCGTGGCGGCGAGGGAGATCCTCTCGGGCAACTACGATGTCCTGCTGGTGGTCGGATCCGCGATGAGCCCCGAGCAGACGATGTACCTGCTGCTGCAGGTGCTCGAGCTGGGGAGGCCCACCGTCCTGGTGTTGAACATGATGGATGTGGCCGGGAGACGCGGAGTGGCGCTCGACGCGGCGGCGCTCGAGAAGCGGCTCGGGATCCGCGTTCTCCCGATATCGGCGGCGACCGGGATGGGGATCGGCGAGCTGAGGGGATTGCTCTCGGATCCACGAGCCATCCCGAGGGGAAATGAAGCGGCAGTCGACTACGGCCCCCTGGAGAAGTACATAGACGAGGCCGCGCGGGCTCTGAGATCCTCGAGGGGCATCGCGATAGCGGCACTGACGGGCGCGCTGCGCCTCCCGGAGTTCGAGGCGGTCGAGGAGATCGCCCGGAGGGCTCGCTCCGAGGTCGGATCGCCCGGGGAGTTCATCGCCGGGAAGAGGTGGAGGGCGGTGAGGGAGCTCGTGGCCGCGGCGTTCCCCGGGGCGCGGCGCACGCCCCTGGGGAGGCTGGACTCCGCGCTGCTGAATGCCGGGTTCGGGCCGATAGTATCGCTTATCGTGCGGTTTGCGCTGGCCGAGTCGATATTCATGGCCCTCGGGCCGGCGGTCGATTACATATCCGAGGCGCTCGGCTGGATCCCGGTGGGCGCGGCCGCCTCCCGGCTGGGGAACGCGCTGGCCGAGTCGCTGATCGTGGATGGGATCTGGAACGGCCTGACGACGCTGATCTCGTTCATACCATATGTGTTCGGGGTGGCGCTCCTGGTGGCGCTGATCGAGGACTCAGGCCTCATAGTCAGGCTCGTACTGCCGCTCGAGAGGTGGCTGAGGGCCCTGGGGGTTCCCTCGAGGGGGCTGATCTACATGGTGGCCGGGGCCGGATGCAATATACCGGCGATCGCCGCGACGGGTGCCATCCCGAGCTCCAGGGATAGGACTCTCACTGCGCTCCTGATACCATATGTACCGTGCACGCCGAGGCTCCTCATAATATCGCTGATAGCGGCGGCCGTCATGCCGCAGTTGGTGGGGATAGCCGTCGCGCTCCCGTTCGCCGTCGCGCTCATAGCCGTGGCGATCTCCTCCAGGATCCTGGGCTCGACGTCGAGGGCCCTGGGAAAGCCGCCGCCGTATGCGTACGAGCTGCCGCCGCTCGTGCTCCCGATCCACAGGGCGTTCCTGAAGAAGGTCTGGCACTACACATATGAATTCATCGGACGGGCGGGCGTCCTCATCGTTGCGTTCGTGACAATAATGTGGCTCCTCTCGGTCAGCGGGCCGGCCGGGATCGTCGGCCCCGAGGCACTGGGAAATCCCGGGCTGCTGAGAACCACGTGGTTAGGGATCGCCGGAGGGTTATTCTCGCCGCTACTGAATCCGATTGGAATACCATGGGAGATATCGGCCGCGCTAGCCTACGGATACATATTCAAGGAAGTAGTCCTGGGGGCGCTGGTCGTGCTCTACGGGTTGGGTGAGGGAGGCCTGACGCACGTCCTCGCCGGAGCCCTGAGCCTGCCATCCGCGCTGGCGCTCATGGTGTTCACGACGTTCTATTCGCCGTGCGTAGCGACGATCGTCGCGGAGGCGAGGGCCGCGGGATGGCGCTTGACGGCCGTTAACACTGTACTGCAGTTCCTGCTGGCCACGGCCCTGACGTATTCGACGTACTTCATCGCTGGGTGGTTCGCATGAAACCCATCAGGAGGGTGAACGATGTGCCGGAGGGCTCCTTGGTGGAGGTGGTTGCCGTGGGATCCGGAAGGCTCATGGATCTAGGGCTGAGCGCGGGCTCCAAGCTCATGGTGGTCTTCTCCGTGCCGCATGGCCCTGCGCTGGTCCAGATGGAGGACGGAAGGTACGTCGTGCTGGATTCCTCGGCGGCATCCGCACTTGAGGTCATCCCGCTCCGCGTCCCGCGGGGAGGCCGCAGATGGCGCTGGAGGCGTGGAAATCCCGACACCACCCGCTTCCCAGGGGAAGGGATATTGTGGGAAGGCTCTTCTCGCGAAATTTCATCCACAGCAGAAGGATATCGGAGCTCCACCCATCCGAATAATCGTCGCCCGCGGGGATGCTTTTATCGAACCCCATGCGCTGACTGATCCATGCGCTCCAGGATCTTCGTAAGGGGGCTCGAGGTCCCCTGCAGGATAGGGATATCCGAGGAGGAGAGGGCCCAGTCGAGGACGCTGCTCGTTGATGTGGAGCTTGAGGTCGACATAGAGGAGGCGGCCATCTCAGATGACATCGCCATGACACTCGACTACAGGAGGGTGAGGGATACTGTGATGGAGGTGGCCGGATCGCACGAGTTCAGGCTCGTGGAGTCGTTCGCGCGCAATTGCGCGATCGCGCTTTCGAACCTCAGGGGCGTCAGATCCCTCAGGATCAGGGTCGAGAAACCGTATGCCCCGCGCGGCGCCGCCGGAGCCGGAGTCGAGGTTGAGATGTGATGCCCCGCGCGCTACCCAAGGATCCTCCTGGAGATTATCAGCCTCATCACGTTCAGCGCGCCCTCGGCCCCCGCCACGTAACTCATCGCGCCCCTGAAGCCGGCCTCGACCAGCGCGTCCCTCGTATATCCGAGCGCGCCCATCCACATTATCACCGACTTCATGACGTCGTGCGCGACCTGAGGCCCGGTGAGCTTGGCCATGGCGGCGAGCGTTATGGCCCTGTCGCGATAGGATTCGTCGGATTCCGCCCTGTCCGCAGTCCACGCGGCCTCCAGCGTCAGGAGCCTGGCCATCTCGAGCCTTGTGGCCAGGTCGGCCGCTTCGAACGAGAGTGACTGGAAGTCCTTCAGCTTGTGTCCGAACGCGTCCCTATTCTTCAGGTGCTCCAGGCCCATCTCCAGCACCGCCTCGGCCGCGCCTATGCACGCGGCCGAAACCAGGACCCTGGCGCGGTTGAATCCATCCATCGCGCGTTTGAAGCCCTCGTTCTCTTCCCCGACGAGGTTCCCGGCGTCCACGATAACATCGTTCACATACATCGCGACGGTCGATATCCCGGATCTCCCCATGTTCATCAGCCGGCTCATCGATAGTCCGGTCGAGGAGGCCGGGACGTAGAACATCGAGATCCCGCGGTGGCCGGCCGATGGATTCGTCTTGGCGAGGAGCAGGTGGCCGCCTCCCCACTCGCGCGCCTCGATGCCTCCACTTATGTACATCTTTTGGCCTGAGATTCTGTAAGAGTTCCCCTCCCTGCTGGCAGATGTCCTTATCGACGCGACGTCGCTCCCTCCCTGCGGCTCCGTGGAAGCCACGCCTAGGAACCAGTCGCCCGAGGTGACCCTGGGGAGCACCTCCCTCCTCAGCTCCTCGGATCCCCACCTGTCGAGGACGTAGCCCCAGCTGGCCTCCAGCAGGAACATCACAGCGGTTGCAAGCGTGAAGTCAGCTCTCCCGACCTCCTCCGCCGCCACCGCGGTATCGAGCCATGACGCCCCCTGCCCTCCCACGTCCTCCGAGACCGGCATGGCCCAGAGTCCGACCCCGGCGGCCTCCCTGACGAAATCCCTCGGTATCCCGTTCTCCTCGACCTCCCTGATGCACGGCCTGAGCGATTTCGTCAGGAATTCCCTGAGGTCTCTCCTGAATATCTCCTCGTCCTGGGACAGCTCGAAGTCCATACCCCGGGTGATGGCATCCCAGTAATTAAACATCGAATGCATGGCGAATTGATTCCATCGAGCTACCGGGGCCCTTCGGCGATCTAGCGAACGCGACCAATGCGATGAACTCATCCGGGAACTTTGTCGCCTGCTGGAAGTCATCATGCTCGAAGATTATGACCGCGGCTGTAACGCCGTGGGCGAGTCCCAACCGAAATGCTGATAAGTGATACGGGCGAACAATCAAAAACGAGCGGGGTTGGCGCAACCCGAATTCACGCCCGTGGACACCGGGGCCTCCGCAGTGCCCCATATGAAATGGTACTGCGGAACGGTTCCGTTCGATGAAACCTCGGCTGCGGGTGATGTGCGATCGAGTCCGGTGGAATAAGCGGAGAGTCACACCGGTTAGGACGGGATGGCGCATCGTCCGGACGTCCATCCGCGGACGACGTCGTGTCCCGGGAACGGGAATCGGTGGCCTACACGTTCTGCGACGCGTGCAACCAGATACCGTTCTGCGGCGTGAAGGCCGCGCTGAGGAACGGACGCATAGTGGGCCTG
>JAWDMO010000086.1:0-4769 GCA_046536535.1 Nitrososphaeria archaeon | reverse complement strand
CCTGTCCCAGCGGTCCGCCGCGATGGCGGCCAGGGCCATCGCGGCCACGTCGCCGGTGGAGCCGACCGCCACGAGCATCTCGTTGACGGGGAATCCGAACCCTATTGCGCCCAGGACCGCCGAGAGCCCCGCCACGCCTACGTACACCGTGACGTAGGTCAGCGCCCAGAATGATAGGAGGAGCGCGAACCTCCTGGAGTACGCGCGGTCGCCGAGGATCGCCGAGTAGGGGACGCGCGGCGCCCCCTCCGTGGGCGCCCGCAGAGCCCGCGGCTGCGGGAGGGCGCCGAGCCTCCTGAGGGCCCTGGCCTCCATAGCCGCGACCACGCGCTCGGCCTCCTCGATTCTCCCCCTCATGAGCAGCCACCTGGTCGACTCCGGGAGCACCAGCCTGAGGGCCGCTCCCAGGATCGCGAGCGATCCGCCGATCCAGTAGACGACGCGCCACCCGTTCGCGGCGAACCAGCCGGAGGATCCCAGGGCGAACGGGACCCCGCGGGGGAACGGCGCGGGCGGCGTCGCCAGGAGGAGCGAGATCCAGGTGGAGGCCACGACGCCGATCGCCCCGGTGATGTAGAGGGCCGACGCGTACCGTCCCCTCCTGAGCGCGGGGACGAGCTCGCTCACATACGTGGCCGATACGGCGAAGTCCGCGCCTATTCCGAGGCCGGTGATGGTCCTCGCGAGGACGAACTCCGCGTAGCTTCCGGCGAATCCGTTCGCCAGGCTGCCCAGGCCCGCCACGATGAGGGCCGCGCTCAGAATCGTCCTCCTCCCGAAGCGATCCGAGAGCGGGCTTATCCCGAGGGCCCCCACCATGTAGGCCACTATGTACGCCAGGACCGGGATCGACTCGAGCGAGGCCAGCGCGGGGCTCGTGGGGGATTCGGCCCATCCCAGCGATAGCGCGGTCTGCGCGAACGTGACGTTCATCGCGAAGAGGTCGTAGAAGGTGAAGAGGTAGCTGGCCCCTATTATCAGGAGGAACGACGGCGGGAGCGCCCAGATAGGTATTCTCTCCTGCCTCGCCAGCAGATCGGCCGTTTTCATATGCCTCGGGCGCCCCGCGTAGTCAATATTATTAAATTGTTTCGATCAGAGCGCAATCTAAAATATAGGGCCCTTCGACATCATGGGATGAGGATCCAGGCCCTCAGGGGGGAGGAATCCCGTTTGATCTCCGGCGCTAAATGATGGCGATGCGGCGCCGTCAACCGGCCGACGTAAATGTAGAAATTACAATAACATTATATATTTGCCGGCGCATCGCTGCTCCGTGAGGGCGGAACTGGTGGAGATCGACGGCCTTCGGAGGCCCGTCAGGCCGGCCCTGGAGTCCGTGCTCGGCAGGTACTCGGCCCTGATGAGGACCGGGCGCGTGACCGAGCCGCTCATCGTCCATTCGGGCACCGGCACCCTGCTGCGCGGCTTCGCGCTCCTCGAGGCGCTGGAGCTGGCGCATGCCGTGAGGGCGCCGACGGTCCTGGTGGACGATGGCGAGTTCGAGGTGGTAGGCGAAGATCCGCTGAGGGCGGCCCGGGAGGGGAGGATCCTGGATGAGGGATCTTTCTCGATATCCATCCGCGGCGAGGAGCCCACCGTCGACGTCCCACTGTCGGAGCTGCTGGGCTCGCCGGGGAGCGCGGGGCGCAGGGTCTACTCGAGCACCCTGGACCTCATGCTCGGCGACTGGCCGACCCCGCTGGTGAGGCTGAGGTTCGGCTCGGGCGCCGGACGCGAGGTGTGGGCCAAGCTGGAGTGGTACAACCCGTTCAGCCTCAGCGTGAAGGATCGGACAGCATGGGCGATGGTGGCCGACGCAGCGCGCCGCGGCTGCCTGGGCGGCGCGATCTACGAGGCGAGCTCCGCCAACACCGGGCTGGCGCTATCGGCCCTCTCCGGGGTCATGGGGATCTCGTGCCGGATATACCTGCCGAGCACAGCGGCGGAGGGGGTCGACGCATATTTCTCCGCGATGGGCGCCGAGATAGTGCGGGGGCCCGAGCCGCTCACCGTGCGGATGCTGGGCAGGGTGATGGGCGAGGCCGCCAGGGATGGGGCGGTCGTTCTGAACCAGTTCGAGAACGACGCGAACTTCAAGGTCCACCTCAAGTACACCGCGCGCGAGCTCCGGGAGCAACTGGAGGCGGCCGGGAGGAGGCCGGATTACATCGTTGGGGCGTTGGGCACCTCCGGCCACATGAGCGCGATATCGTTTTACTTCAAATCAGCGCTGGGGGATTCCGTCAGGACCATCGGCGTGCAGCCGGCCCCGGGGACCAGCATACCCGGCATGAGGCGCGCCGAGACCGGCATGAAGTGGCTGCGCTTCGCGTCGCTCGACGGGATCGTGGACGTGTCCCCGGAGGAGGCCATGGACGGCGTCAGGTCGGTCGCTCGGTCTGATGGAATACTCGTGGGGCCCAGCTCCGGGGCCGTCCTGGCCGCCGTCACGAAGCTGGATCTGAAGGGCACGATCGCGGTGGTCATGCCGGACAGCGGCTTCAAGTACGGCGGGCTCCTATCATCGGCGCTCGGCGGAGCGCGGAGCGCCGCGCGGATCCCCTGAAGCTGCTGAGGGACCGGGGCTCTGCGTGATGGGAACCTGGTGCATGGTGCCGGGATAATTGATCCATAGCTCGACTCCGATTCCACGTCGTGGACGTGATGTCCCCGCATTCTCCCGCCTCGGCGGTCCCCGCGGATGGCGTCCGCCGGCCAGCCGCGCGCGAATCGCTGCCGCCGCCCTCCGGCCCCTGACCGTGAGGAAGCAGCGGGGACGCTTCGCTTTCCCCTCCCTCGCCCTGTTCTTCAGCCACGGCTTGATGGACGAGGTCGGTCCCCTCTTGATCGCGACCGACCTCACCTCCACGAGGCCCTCCGACACGAGTTCGTCGCAGACGGAATCAATCTCGCCCTCGTCGAACGACGGATGATAGCCGGATGCGCCCATCAGCCTTCTGGCGAGCATCCACCTGCAGTCGGGGCCGTATCTCTCGAGGTGCAGGAGCACCAGCTCCCTCAGCTCGGCGCGCGCCCTCGCGTCCATCACCCCCGGTGAACGGATGAACCCCGAATTAAATAACTGGTGGCGATCTTCCACCTCGAATGTCGTGCTAACGGGGCTCAGGGACACGGGATCCCGGCCGAGTACTCGAGGAATTCCCTGGAGATCCCGGAGTACCTCCAGTACGCGTCCGGCCTGGAGCGCATCCTTTCGATGGCCTCAGCCGCCAGCCCGCACCTGATGCCGGGATCCAGTGAGCGGAGCGCTGGGAAGACCTGCACCTCCTCCGTCGAGTTATGGTACGTCACCACCTTGAAGTAGGTGTCCAGCCTGGCGCGGAAGAGGTCCATCTCCCCATCCGCCAGCCACCTCAACATGTTCGAGCCCAGCGTGGCTATCAGCCGGTGATCGTTCGCTATCCTCGTCAGGTTGAACAGGAAATCCTCGTCATTCGCCTTGGCCTTCCTGAGGGCCGGGAACAACAGGTCGTCCTCCAGGTCCCCAGCGTGCATCTCAACAACGAATGAGTTGAGGCCGGGGAACCACTCCTCCGCGCCATCCCTCCTGAGGCTCCAAACCCGTATCGAGGAGTGCTCCGCCATAAGGATCTCTGCTATGTCCATTGATGGTTTGTGGAATGCGGGCATATTTACATGATGCGGGCCGGGAGCCCGCATTCGCAGGCGCGGAACTCGCCCGAGCATGACGCGGCCGCACCCGGATGTAAGTTTATGTTTGGGCGAACGAATTTTCGTCTAGAGCGGAATAAACGCGTAATAGCTGTGTGCTCAAACGCCCCGGCGTGTCGCCGCGCCCCTGGCGCTACCCGGGGGGTTACCTCCGCCTCGTGACGTTCATAGTCGCGCTCGCTGCGCTTCTCACCCCGATCGACTCGACGGTAGTCAGCATCTCCCTTCCATACATAGCGGAGGGGGTGAGGGCCGGCTACGTGGACGCGCTCTGGGTGCCGCTCGGCTACCTTTCGGCGGTGGCGGCCGGCCTCCTGCCGTTCGGGAGGCTCGGGGACCTGAGGGGCAGGAGGAACCTGATGGTGATCGGATTCGCGATCTTCTCAGTCGGGACCGCCATGAGCGGGCTATCGGCGAACGGCCTGGAGCTCGACGCCTGGAGGATAATCCAGGGGATCGGCGGCGCGATGATAATGGCGAACGCCGGGGCCCTGATATCCGAGGTCTATCCACCCTGGCAGAGGGGAAGGGCGTTCGGCTACTACACGATGGCCGTTTACGTGGGGACGGTCGCCGGGCCCATCATCGGGGGGCTCATAGTGAGCCGCCCGGAGCTGCTGGACCTCGCATCGTGGCGCTGGGTATTCTTCGTCACCCTTCCGGCGGCCGCCGCGGGCCTCGTGGCCTCGCTGGTCGCGCTCAGGGAGCCGGCGAGGGATGGCGGGAGTGGGGCGGCGAGGATCCGTTTCGATCCGGCGGGGGCGGCGCTCTCCATACCGGGCCTGTTCCTCCTGATGGCCGGCATCACCGAGGGTTCCTTCACCGGCTGGGATCCCGCCTCATCCGCGGCGCTCGCGGCGGGCGCCGTTCTCGTAGCCGCGTTCGTCGCGGCGGAGGCCCGCGCCGGGAGGGGCGCGCTGCTGGATATCTCCATGTTCTCCAATTCCGGGTTCGCGGCCGGCAACGCAGCCGCCCTGCTGAACTACGCAGGCTTCTACTTCCTCCCGTTCTTCCTGTCCTATTACATGGAGAGGATCCTGGGCTTCCCGCCGCAGTACGCCTCCGACGTCCTC
>JAWDMO010000085.1:0-4827 GCA_046536535.1 Nitrososphaeria archaeon | reverse complement strand
ATTTCGATTATCTTCCTCGAGACCTTGTGATTTAAGTCCGTTATTATATTGCCCTCCCGGTTCTTTATTCTTTTCAATAACCCACGCTTTCCAGCCTTCTGGAGCTTCCTCCTGATTTCCCTGTATTTCTTGTGCATATGTTCAGCTTTTTTGCCGAGCTTCCACACCTTCCCTGTTTGTGGATTTGCTACAACTGCTATGTGTCCCGTCGCGTTCCTGTCCACACCTAGCCACGCCTTTGGTTCCATCATCGGCTTCTCAGGCACAGTCACGCTCACATGCGCATATTGCTCGTCCAGTTCTACCTGATTAATCTTCTCGAAATCGTTTCTGAAATTGTAGCTTAATGTTAATTTTAACGATGGTATGTATATTTCCCTCCTCTCCCTGTCCACCCTGACACCCTGGCTGGGGATTGTTAAGTTCACATGGTTCACCCGCTTTATCGTTTTATTCTTGGAATACTTCCTCAATATTTGGTTCGCAATTATGCTCTTCAACCCGAACTGCTTTACGTCTTTAGAGGATAGGGTATGTGTCTTCAATGCGAATTCAGCTATTTGTTTCGCCTTTCCCAGTTCACCGGAGAAATCCCTCCCATGTTTTATGTTGAATGTCAATATCATTTTCCTTTCTGTTCCTCTATGTATTTCACGCAATTAGTGTATATATGCTTTTCGCGATTCATATCCTCCCTGAAGGTCGGAGCTTTCTTGCTTTTTTAAGTAAAAGATAAAGACGCGGCGCGGACGCCGCGGCCCGTGTGCCGGATGCTCGTCGCCATCGGCTCCTTCGGGGCGCAGGAGCTGCGCTCGATGGTGCGCGCGCTGAGGGACGC
Organism: Nitrososphaeria archaeon; assembly: GCA_046536535.1. Lineage (GTDB taxonomy): Archaea > Thermoproteota > Nitrososphaeria > Conexivisphaerales > Conexivisphaeraceae > Conexivisphaera. Next base: position 3,989 of record JAWDMO010000085.1, on the reverse strand, counting down.
CGCCGCCCGCGATCCGTACGGAGAGGCCCTGTACGGGGAGCGCTCGCACGGCGATGGCTGGGGTATCCTGACCGCGCGGCTCGACGGATCGGCCGTCCTGCATCACAGGAGCATCCATCCGATCTACTCGCCGGACTCGGACCCGGAAGCCGCGATCCCCGGCTGGGCCGCCGGCGTCCCCGCGATCCTGATGGCCCACGCGAGGGCGGCGAGCGAGGGGACGCCCGTGGACATAGCGTCGACGCATCCCGTGCACGCGAGCTCCGGCTGGGGGGACCTCTACGTGGTGCATAATGGATCGTTCGACCGCGGCGAGCTTGATCGCGCGATCGGCGAGGCCGCGCCGCACAGCGACACATGGGCGGCATCGGTCGCGCTGGCATCTAGGATCCGCGGCCGCGTCTCGCGCGGGGATCTCGAATGGCTCCTCGGGGCTGAGCTGACGGGCGCGAACCTCGGGATAGCGCTGCTCGGATCCGCGGCCGGCCTGCAGGTGATCGTTGGGAGCCACTACAGGCTACGCGGCGACGCATCGGATCCCGACGTGGAACGCTACTACAGGCTCTACCAGTGCGCCTCGGACGGCGGGGTCGTCTACGCGTCGTCGACTGTCGCGGAATTCCACCTGGGAACCAGCGGATGCAGGATGCTCGCGAACGGGGAGTTCCACAGCCGCGCGGGGATCGGCGCCGGGGAACCCGAGCGCTGGGCGCTCTAGTTTTATATCGCGCATGCCCCGGCGTTGCCGTGGAGCGCTTCTCTGATCCGGACGTCATGGAGATCCTGAGGCAGTACAGGAGGCTCTGGGCCATCTCGCACGCATCCGCGCTGATGGGATGGGACACCGAGACGTACATGCCGCCGGGCGGTGCGGAGGAGAGGGGAGTCTCGCAGGCGGAACTGGCCACGCTCTATCAGGAGCTCATACTGAGGGACGGGTTCACGTCCCTGGTCGATCGGGCCTCCGGGAAGGATGGGCTGAACGACTACGAGCGCGGCGTCCTCAGGGTCCTGAGGAGGGAGATCTCGATAATGAGGAGGTTGCCCCCCAGGCTCGTCTACGAGCTCTCGAGGGCCGCGCAGGACGCCTTCCAGGCGTGGAGGGACGCCCGGGCAAGATCGGATTTCGCGCTCTTCAGGCCCCACCTGGAGAGGATGGTCCAGCTGAACAGGGAGAAGGCAGATGCCCTCGGGTACGAGGATCACCCATATGATGCGCTGCTCGACCTCCACGAGGAGGGGTTGAGGACCCGCGACGCGGACGGATTGTTCGACTACCTGGGCCGCGAGCTGAGGTCGATCCTGGAACGCGTGAGGTCGGACGGCTCCTGCACGAGGGAGAGTCCCCTCGACTCCGCGAGCTACGATCGGGCGGCCATGGAGCGGTTGAACAGGAGGGTGCTGGACCTGCTGGGCTATCCATGGGACAGGGCCAGGCTCGACGTCAGCCCGCACCCGTTCACGCAGGGCATGGGGATCGGGGACGTCAGGATAACGACCAGGTACGAGGGGTTCGACTTCAAGAGGTCGCTCTTCAGCACTGTGCACGAGTTCGGCCACGCGCTCTATGAGCTGCAGGTCGACGAGGGCCTGAAGATGACCCCGATAGGGGGAGGCGTGAGCCTGGGGATCCACGAGGGCCAGAGCAGGTTCTGGGAGAACGTGGTGGGCAGGACCCCGGCGTTCGCCGAGCTCGTGAAGCCGGCGCTCGACGAGGAGCTGGGCTTCACCCGCACGTACTCGCCGGGCGAGCTTTACAGGTACTTTGCCGAGGTCAGGCCCGGCACGATAAGGACTGAGGCGGACGAGCTGACCTACAACCTCCACATAGTCCTGAGGTACGAGCTTGAGAAGATGCTCATCAGGCAGGAGATACCGGTCGAGGACCTCCCGGAGGCCTGGAACAGGCGCTCGGAGGAGCTCCTGGGCGTGAGGCCGAGGAACGACGCGGATGGGGTCCTCCAGGACGTGCACTGGGCCCACGGGTCCATAGGGTATTTCCCGACGTACACGCTGGGCAACACGGTTGCCGCCATGATGGGCGAGGCATATGGCGACGGACTCCGGAAATCGATCGTTTCAGGGGACCTGGAACCGGTGAGGAAATTCCTGAGGGAGAGGGTCCATATGTGGGGCGCCACATACGCGCCCAAGGACCTCCTGAGGAGATCCTTCGGCAGGGAATACGACGCGGGGAGCCTGATATCGTATCTGAGCGGAAAATACTCCGGGTGCTGATCGGCCGGCATCGTCCACATTCATGGAGCTATCTTCGCGTCAAACGCGGAATGTCGAGGCCCGCGGTCCTCCTTATCGCGTGCCGCCCCCGCTCCTCACCATGCGCTTCACCACCCTGCATCTGCCGGCCAGCTCCAGCGTCGGGATCCCGGGCGGCACCACCAGCTCGTCCACGACGTTTATCGATCTAACCTTCGAGCGCACCAGCTCCCAGTCCACGTCGTCAGCCAGCACCAGCCTCTTGATGTTGGAGAAAACCACGGGCCTCCTGGCGCCCTCCAGATCCGCGCGCCGCACCGTCAGTTCCCCTATACCGGCCACCAGGTCGAAGTCGGCCACCGCCTCGACCGCCGACTTGAAGGCCCTGGCCTGCGCGTCCTTCGCCTTCGCCCCCAGGGACCTTATTGCCTCGGAGAGCCTTTCCCCCGCGCTCGTCCCCGCGTCGAGCGATACGAGGAGCCTCCCCATAGCCACGTTCATCAGGTCCCCAATCGTGACGTTCAGCTCCCTGGCCGCGTCCGAGAACCTCCGGTAGAGCTCGTCGTCCAGCCCCCTGATGGAGCGGATCCTCTCCCCGTTCCCCTCCGGCGTATTCCCATCGGACATGTCGTATTTCTAGTATTACTTGTATTACATAAATTTTGCGCCTCATCCCGGGACGCGTTTCATCGAGCCGGCCGGTGAGCTACCAAGCGGCCCGTGCACAGGCACTGCGGGGTCCCGAATCTACACGGACTGCGCCGGATTCTGCGGCCCTAAGGAGGTGGGCTCGATGAAACACGCCCCTATACGGTACGGCCCCTCATGAGCGCGTAGAGCGTGACGGTCGCGGATCCGTACAGGGCCGCCGTGATGTAGAAGGGCAGCGACATGTTCCCCAGGGACATCAGGACGCCGGTCGCGTACGGGCCTCCCGACCTCGGTATGGAGTCCAGGAGCTGGAGGGCGCCGTTCGCCCTGGCCCTCTCGCCCTCCGGTATGAGCTCGTTGACGAGCGCGTAATAGAGGGGATTCGCCATGTTCATGGCGACGGACCTCGCGGTCCAGATTGACGCGGCGGATATGAACGTGGGCGCCAGGGGCACCAGCGATATGAGCGCGACGCCGGCGGCCTGCGTCGCGACTATAGCCCTCAGACGGCCGATCCTCCTGGAGATCCTCGGCGCCAGCCAGAACGCGAGCGCCATGACGGCGCTCTGCGCCGACATGAGGATCCCGATGGGCCCGGCCCCCACTCCGTACATCGTGTTGAGCCAGAGTGGGAGCATCGGAATCACGATCCCCGCGCCGAGCCCTATTATGGCCGCGCTGGATAGCCTGGCCAGGGTTCCGGCCGACGCAATGCCCAGGTTCATCCTTCCGGTGCCCTTGTAATTCTCGCTGATCGCGGCGATCCCCGCTATACCGGCCGCGTAGACGACCGCGGCCACAGCGATAGTCGCCCTCATCGGGAGCGCGCTCGGCAGCAGCGATCCGGCGGCGTTGGACGCGACTGCCACCATGGAGAGGTGGCTCCAGTCCCTGTCCGGGTTCTCCGAGTTCTCGGCGTAGAGCGCGGAGTACGCGCCGCCCGGGCCCATATACACGAGGAGTATACCCGCCGCAATCCCCGCGTAGAGAGCCACAAGCCCCATGACGGGCGCTGCGCTGGACGCAATGATCATCCTCTTCCTCCCGTAGGCGTCCGCGGCGGCCGACATCACGTAATTGACCAGCGCCGCCACCAGGATGGACGCCCCCAGATATGCGCC
>JAWDMO010000084.1:0-4886 GCA_046536535.1 Nitrososphaeria archaeon | reverse complement strand
ATCCAGATTGCACGCAGACAGGGATGCGTGCAAGGGGAGCACTGATACCCCCAGAGGGGCAACTCTGAGGGCGACAGAGACCCCAGAACCTCCGAGCTTTAGCGAGGAGAGTATGTCAGTCACGCACCGAGGAGCCTTGAGTACTCCGGATCCGATGCCAGTATCCTCCTGACCGGGTCCACCACGCCGTTGACGACCGCCGCCAACGCCCTCTTCAGGTCCATCGGGTGGAGTTTGCCTTCCCTGAAGTCCCTCGCCAGCTCCTCGTATGATCCATAGACTACGTCCCCCCCGTATTTGGTGGGCCTCTCTATCCTCAGGCCCGCGCCCTCCCTGAACGCTATATATCTGGCGATCTCCAGGACCGGATTGCCCTCCTCAACCCCCTGGGGGCACCACGCAGCGAGCAGCTTGTGCTCGATAACATCCGGCGGATCGTGAATGAATACGGCCCCCTCCGGCTTTGACTTGCTCATCTTGCTGGAGACCCTGATGTCCATTTCATGATCCTCGTCCAGCCCATCCGACCTGGGCTCTAGGAGGCCGGAGAGGAGACGATGGTGCACAGCGATCGGTTTCCTCCATCCGAGCCTGGGGAAGACCTCCCTTGCCAACATATGCACCTTCCTCTGATCCATACCCGCATGTGCAACGTCGACGCCGAGCGCCCTAATGTCGGTGGCCTGCATGAGCGGATATATGTACTGGTCCATGTCCAAGTTCTCGCCGGCCTTCCTGCCGGCGATCGTCAGGGTCCTGGACGCCCTGGCCAGCGTCACCCTCTTGGCGAACCTGACCATCCACTCCCAATAATCAGGGGTCCTCGAGTAGAGCTCCGACCCGAGCACGACGTCCACGCCCGGGGCGAACGCCCTGAAGGCCTCAGCGTAGTATTTGGCCGCCCTCCTTATCCTATCCCAGTCCCCTCCTAGTTTGTCGTTGAGGTAGCTATGCCAGTCGGCTAGAAATACGGTGGTCCTGAAGCCCGCCTCCAAGAAGTCCCTCAGCTTGTATCCTGTGATGACCAGACTCCCCAGATGTAGCGGACCGGATATCTCCATCCCTATGTAGTGTACCGGCCTCTCGACGGTCTCCAGCAGCTCCCTCAGCTCGTCCGGCGTAATGACCTCCTCGGTAGGGGGCCTCGCCACTAGTTCCACGCGTCGCTCCACGTCCACGCCGGGGCTTGAACCGACATCCCTTAATGTGCATTCCGCCGTGTACAGCGGTCGAATCATCCACCGGCGCGGCCGACGGACGCCAGCTGTGCCTTCAGATCCTCCATCCCCGGAGCGCTGGGCGACACCATGTCGATGTTGAGCGGAGTCACAGACACCGCGGCCTCCACATATACCGCCCATGCATCGGTGCCCTCGGAGTAACCGCCTAACCTGTGGCCCCACACCCAGTAATACGGGAATCCGCGTGGATCCCTGCGCTCCACTACGTGATTCTCGTATTTCCTGCGGATCGGCCTCGTTATCTCGATCCGCGTGGGATCCCTGATCCTGAGCGGGAAGTTCACGTTCAGGAGGTGCACCCCGTCGGGGAGCCCGCGCTCGCAGATCCAGCGCGCGACGGATGCAGCGTACCTCGACGCCGAGCTGAAGCCGTTGAGCATGGACTGTCTGTCGGCCATGGCGCCATCATCCTCCTCGACCCTCATGGAAAACGCGGAGGAATTTATCCCGAGGAGCGCCGCCTGAAGGGCCGCGGCCACGGTGCCGCTCGCGTACATGTCCTGAAGGCCCGTGTTATCGCCTATGTTTATACCGGATGCGACCGCGCAGGGCGTCCTGTCCAGCAGGCGCAACCGTCCCAGCATGATGCAGTCCGCGGGGCTGCCGGATACGACGTATCCCTTCACCCCGGCTATCTCGCGGTCCCAAGCCCTGAGGGGCTTGTGGAAGGTCAGGCTCATGCTGGAGGAGCTCCTGGGTCCCTCGGGCACTATGAACGTAACGTCCAGTGGCTCCTCCCTGAGGGCCCTGAGCAGGGCCTCGAGGCCCGGGCTCTCCGGTCCATCGTCGTTGCTGACGAGTAGCAGCGGTCTTCCGGAGCTCAATTTCCGATCATCCGGCGGATCAACCTCAGCACTAAATAAGATATCGCGAGCCAGAACGCCCAGTCGAGCAGCACACGGGCGGTCAGCACCTCGGTGTATTCCGGTGGACCGCCGGGCCCGGCTAGGAATGTCCTCACGTACGGCAGCGGCAGGCCCGCGACCGAAACGTGATACGTTATCTCGCCCAGCCTGTTCATTGACTCCATGACGAACTGGGACGAATGGACAGCCGTCACCAACAGGAGCGCTATCGACAGCGGGATTGCCCAGCGGGCGCGCATTCATATCACCCTTATCGAGGGATTCCTGATGCCGTTCCTGCGCCCGATGTTGAGGAGCAGGGGGACGAGCTCCTCCAGGTAGCGCGCCATCTCCAGCGGGCCCGCGTGGAGGTACCTGATGCCGTCGATCCGGAGGTCGCGGGAGGCGGCCCTGAACTCGTCGTCGCCGGAGGCGACAAGTACGTCCATGTCGAGGGCGCGCGACAGGTCGGAGAGCACGCCGGCCGGGACCGTGTGAAATGCGGCCATCACCCTGCGCCCCGTCCTCCTCGCTATATACTCAGCCGCGGAGCCGGCGTCCAGCGCCGACGCGTCGTATAGGAAGGAGCCGCCGCGCCTGATTATGGGGACCACCGGGGACACTATAAGCGCGTCCTCCGCCGCGCGGGCCATCACCTCATCGAGCAGCCCGGGGACCGCGGAGGCCGGCGCGGCAATTATCAGGTAATCCCCGCGCGCCGCCGCCTCGCCGTTCCCGGCGCCGATCAAATCGGGACAGCCGGAACGCGCGGCGTACTCCGCCGCCCTGGATACTGCCCTCCCGGGGTCCCTGGATCCTATTATGATCTCGCGCCCCCGACATAGCCTGAGCGCCAGTCCCTCCCCGAGGTCCCCAGTACCTCCAAGTATGGCGACGGATGGAGAGCCGCGCAACGCGACGATCGCATCCTCCCACAATATAAAAACTGATCCCGGGAAATGGACGCGCCGGACCCGGTCCGGCGCGGGATCGCATCAGTCATCACTTGGGCGCGGGCGGGGATGGCCACTCCTTCGGTATTTCCTTCACGACCTCTTCCACCGATATCCCCTCCCTAGGCTTCTCGGACTCGGGCGCGGGCTTCCTGTTCTCCATCGCCTTGCGCCTGTACAGGAGTAACTTCTTCAACTGCTGTATCGCGAACGCGGGATCCACGCCCTTCGGACATGCCGCGCTGCACGCGCCCGCGAAGTGGCACCTCCAGACGCCGTGCGGTGAGTCCACTATATCGAACCTGAGCTTGGCGCCGCCGTCCCTGCTGTCCACGATGTACCTGTAAGCCTGGGCCAGCGCCTGCGGGCCGAGGAACAGCTCGTCGGTGGCCGTCGTCGGGCACGCTGAGTAGCAGAGGCCGCATTTTATGCAGTCGGTGAGCATCATGTAATCGTTGAGCTCGGCCGGGCTCTGGAGGAACTCCCTGTCCTCATGCGCCTCCAGGTCGTCCCTTATGGTGTACGGCATCACCTTCCTGTGCTTCTCGAGGAATGGCCTCAGATCCGTCACTATATCCCTTATCAGCGGAAGGTTGTTGAGCGGCCTCACCGTTATTATGCTGGAGTTGAGGGAGAGCACGTTCGTCTTGCAGGCCAGCCTCTCGCGCCCGTTGACGACCATCGCGCACGATCCGCAGACGCCCATACGGCATGAGTACCTGACGGCCAGCGTCGGATCCAGGTTGTACTTTATGTATAGTAGCCCGTCCAGTATCGTCGTGAACCTGTACACGGGGACCTCGTAGTCCTTGTAGTAGGGCCTCGCGTCCTTATCCGGATCGAACCTGGACACGCGGAACGTCACGTTCTTCATGGGCTTCTCGACGCCCTCGAGGTTCGGTATCTTGAACTCGAGGGGCTTCTGTTCCTGCTGTTTCTGCTCGGACGCGGACATCAGGCCACACCCCCGAGGTAGAAGGTAATTATCGTTCTGGTCCCGTATAGGAAGACCACCAGCGCCGCCAGGAACATCGTGACGTTGACGGCCTTGCTCCAGCCGCTGCCCTGGTTGTACTCCAGGAGCATTATCCTGAAGCCGTTGAATATATGGTAGGACAGCAGCGCCAGGAACGCCTCCAGCGCCGCTGCCCAGAGGGGATCGGTGTACCTGGAGATCACGGTAGTGTACTCCAGCGCCCCCGGATATCCCCCCGGCGCCAGTAACGTGAGGGAAGCGAAGTGCAGGGCCCCCAGCACGATTATCCCCAGTCCGGTTATGTACTGGATCCACATGAGTGTAGATTCGCGCACCATCATCCATCACCTCATATGAAATGGGTCACTATGAACAGCTCGTAGAACGCGTAGGCCGTCAGTATCAGCGTCACCGCTATGAACAGCCATCCCAGGTTCCTCTGGAAGCTCCTGAGGCTCACAGGCGCGTAGGGCCACTCGGGCCTTATGGGCCTCCCCACCCCCACCCCGGAGGCTGCGAGGAAGAGCCTCACGCCGTTGAGGCCGTGGTAGACTGCGAACGCCGCTATTATCAGGAGCCCGGCGTGGGCCACGGGGTTGTACAGGGACCCCATCAGGTTGGTCCACGTCGATGGATTGTCGCCCAGGTAGGCCGGCACTATGTCGCTGGTCTCCACTAGGTGCGCTATCAGGTAGAGCCCGACCACCAGGCCCGTCACCCTGTGCGCGAGGTAGAGCCACCTCTCGAAGTTCGCGTGCGATACCCGGATCCATCCGCCCAGCACGCCGCGCATGTTCCTCGGGAACTTGGTGCCTGTGGACATCGCCAATCGCCTCCATGCGACGCTAATATTTCCTCTCCTCCGGCTGCC
>JAWDMO010000083.1:0-4949 GCA_046536535.1 Nitrososphaeria archaeon | reverse complement strand
TTCGTCTACCCCCCGGAGGTCCACATGAGGCTCGTCCGCGACATGATGGTCTTCTGTACGCGTGAGATGCCCAGGTGGAACTGGATAAGCGTCTCAGGGTACCACATAAGGGAGGCGGGCGCGACGGCCCTCCAGGAGGCGGCGTTCACGCTGGCAGACGGGTTCCACTACGTGGAGATGGGGATCGAGGCCGGGCTGTCGGTCGACGACTTCGCCCCCAGGATCTCGTTCTTCTTCGATTCCGGGATCAACCTGTTCGAGGAGATAGCCAAGTTCCGCGCCGCCCGGCGCGTCTGGGCCACGGCGATGAGGGAGAGATACGGCGCCAGGGATGAGAGGAGCCTGAGGCTCCGGTTCCACGCGCAGACGTCCGGTTACACGCTGACATGGCAGCAACCCATGGTCAACGTGGTGAGGACCGCGCTGGAGGCTCTGGCGGCGGTCCTCGGCGGGACCCAGAGCCTGCACACGAACGCGTACGACGAGGCCTACGCAGTCCCCACGTCGGCGGCCGCCAAGCTGGCCCTCAGGACCCAGCAGGTGATCATGGAGGAGACCGGGATCGGCGACGTGGTGGATCCCCTGGGCGGTTCATACTACGTCGAGTGGCTCACAGATCGCATGGAGGAGGGCATCTACAGGTACCTGGACGAGATAGAGGGGATCGGAGGGGTCATGGAGGGGATAAGGAAGGGATACTTCCAGAGGGAGATAGCCAGGTCAGCTTACGAGAGGGAACTCAGGTTGAAGCGCGGGGAGGACGTCGTGGTGGGCGTCAACAAGTACCGCGAGGAGGGCGCCGCCATAAGGTTCCTCAGGGTGGATTCCGACAGGGTGAGGGAGGCCCAGATCAGGAGGCTGAACGAGGTGAGGGGCGGCAGGGATCGGGCGAGGGTCGAAAGGGCGCTCTCGGATTACAGGGCCGCGCTCGAGCGCGACCGGAACGTGATGCCGTACCTGATAGAGGCCGTGAAGGCGGGCGCGACCCTCCAGGAGATAATGGACGTCGGGAGGGAGCTCTATGGCGGGTGGAGGGAGCCGGAGATCCTCGGCATACTATAGGAGGATATTCGGGTCCAGGCCCCCGAGGGTCCTGCTGGCGAAGCCCGGGCTCGACGGCCACGATCGCGCCATATACGTGCTGGCCCAGGCCCTCAGGGATGCGGGGATGGAGGTGATATACGCGGGGCTGTTCACGCCCCCCGAGGAGATAGTTGAGATCGCGGTGGCGGAGGACGTGGACGTGATAGGGCTGAGCCTGTTGAACGGACAGCACATGACCGGTTTCCCGAAGGTGGTCAGGATCCTGAGGGAGATGGGGAGGGACGACATAGCCGTGGTGGGCGGGGGGACGATACCGCCGCAGGACAGGAGGGCGCTGGAGGATATGGGCATAACCGGCAACTTCGGCCCCGGGACCCCGATAGACGACATCGTGGACCATATCTGGAAAAGGGCCGCGGAGGCCAGGAGGAGGAAGCTCCCGGCGACATGAGCCTCATCGATGGGATCGTCCGCGGGGACCCCGCGTCCATATCCAGGGCCATAACTATTTTGGAGAGCGATCCGGGGGGCGAGGCCGCCGGGGAGATCATCAACTCGCTGCGGACGTCCCGCGGGAGCGCGTTCGTCATCGGAATCACGGGACCCCCCGGGGTCGGAAAGAGCACGCTGATAGGAAGGCTCTGCGACGAGCTCACGTCCCGCGGGAGGACGGTGTCCATCTTGGCGGTGGACGCGTCCAGCCCGTTCTCCGGGGGCGCGTTCCTGGGGAACAGGATAAGGATGGAGGAACAGCTGCACAGGAGAGGCGTCTTCATGAGGAGCATGGCCTCCCGGGGGAGCGCCGGGGGCCTGGGGGAATCCGTCTGGGGAGCGGTGCGCGTGCTCTCCGCGGCCCGGAGCGACTACGTGGTCGTGGAGACCGTGGGCGCTGGCCAGAGCGACGTCGACGTCATAGGTATAGCGGATTACGTCCTCGTAGTCGTGGCGCCCGGATTCGGGGACCTTGTGCAGGCGCTGAAGGCCGGGATGTTGGAGATAGCTGATGCGTTCCTGGTCAACAAATCTGATCTGCCCGGGGCGGATGATCTGGGGCGCTATCTTGAGGAGATCTCCGGGGGGAGGCCGGTGATAATGGCCAGCGCCGTCGATGGCCGGGGCATGGGGGAGCTGGCGGACGCGCTCGAGGCCGCGCGCGGAAACACGGGCACGATGAGGGGGGAGCGCGCCGCCGTGGCGGTCCGGATAGCGCTGGAGTCGCTCCTCAGGGATGAGGTTAAGGGCCTGATGGAGGGGACCCGCGCCAGGAGGATGGTCGCTGATGTAGCAGCGGGGAGGATCAGCCCCCACGAGGCCGCCGAGAGGATGCTCGGCGCCCGGGCGCGCGAAAACCTCGGTGGCGCGGCGGAGCGCGGCCGTCGCGCAGCGCGCAGAACTCATCGACCGTGGCATCGACCAGCACGTCCATAGTGTCGACCGCGGGTAATCCCCTCCCCGACAGCATCAGCGCAACCTCCGTGCAGCCGAGGACCACGGCCTGCGCGCCGGCGCCCAGAGATTTACCGGCCACGTGCTCCACGTCGTCGGCCACATTCCTCCCCAAGTTGAACTCATAGATCGCCCGGCGGATAATCCCAGCGTCGGCGGGATCCATGCTCAACGGCTGGAGATCCCTGAACTCATAGAGCCCCAGCTCCACGGTCCACCTCGTCCCCAAGACTACATACCTCCGGATATCCCTCCTCACGAGCTCCCTCAGATTGATTATCGGCGCCTTGACCCGGGCCTGCAGTTCGCGGTGGAAGATATGGACAGTATTGCATACCATCGATATGAAGTCAACCCCCACGGCGTCCAGTTCCTCGAGCCCCCTAGCGTACAGCGGATCTATCTCATCTATGGATGCCCTCCGATCCACGCGATCGGGGAACTCGCGCGCGGGCACGCTGTTCACTATCACCTGGGGGGTATTCCCCGTTGCGCGAGACACGTCCAAGTTCCTGCAGCCTCTTCACGAGCTTCAAGTAGAACGTTCCCGTGGCCTCGGGACCTATTCCTCCCAGTACCCCGATCCTCACCGGACCACGATCGCCCATCGCGTGCATGTCGCGTCAGCCGTTTATCTTACTTTTGGGGGGTTTGAGGGCGGAAGACCCCTTCCGCGAGGGATGGATAGCTCCCAGGATTTGGAAATTGTTTAGTTCAAGATTACGACGATAGCCATGGACGGGGTAAGCGCCATCGAGCCCCGTCAAAGCGGAGGTCGGTGAGGTGCGCCTCCACCCCATCGACGGCCCCCGTGGGCAATGCGGATGCATCACTCGATATCCCGAGGGGATCGGGGTGGGGACCACTCCCTGGAGCCCGTGGAGCTCCACCCTCCACCCGCTGTCGGCGGGCAAGGCGGGGTAATGAAGCGGGAAGATCCGTCCGCGAGGGCGGGGCAGTTCACAGCCATCCTTCAATAGATAGGTGTTACCATGATGATGGGTTTTGGGGAAACTGCAGATGAGACGAGGCGGTCGAAACGGCGGGTGGACGGGAGATCTTCAGGTGCGGGCTCACTATCGATGAACGGCTCAACGCGGCGATCGACCTCCACCTGAGGGTGGAGGGAGTTTCCCAGCAGCGCGAGCTGCTGGATAAGCATATACTGCCGGCGCCGGTGAGCTGATGTCTCGTGACGGTGAGCGGATGGACTCCGATGAACTTGCGAGAGCGGGGTAGTTCACGCGGATAAGTTACAGATACGATTATAACAGAAAAGGGATCGCGAGCGGCGCATGATCCGTCGGCCGCTCGCTGTCCTCGCGTCGATGAGGATCCTCAGGAGCTTGGCGGCCGGCATCCTGTACATAATCTATCCATATATAGTCGTCAAGGAGCTGGGCCTTCCGGTCAAGGAGCTCGGCGTAATTTACGCGGGGGCAGCCCTCGCCACGGCCGCATTTTCCGTACTCCTCGGGTATGCTGCGGACCTCTGGGGGAGGAGGAGCTCCCTCTACGTGGCCTCGGCGCTGATGGTCGCCTCATCGCTCCTCCTGCTCGTGAGGATCGATGTGTACACCGCCATCGCGGCCGCGATCCTCGGCGGGATAAGCGCCACCGGCACCATGGGCGCCGGTGGAGTGGGGGGTGCTGTGGCGCCGGTCCAGACGGCGATACTCGCGGATCTGACCTCGCGCGGCGAGAGGACCAAGTACATAACGTGGCTGAACTTTGCGTCCACGCTGGCGTCCACGGCCGGGCTCCTGATAGGGGGTATTCTGAGCTACGCGGCCGGGCTCCTGTTTGCGACCGTCCTGGGCGCGGCGGCCCTCGGCATGATAGCGATCCTCGACACGCCGGACATCAGGGCGAGGGCCGCCAAGATGAGGAGCCAGAGCAACAAGATAGCGGCGAAGTTCTCGATCACGGGAATCCTGAACGGCCTGAGCAGCGGCCTCGTCAGCCCGTTCATGATCCCGATATTCATCATGCTCTACGATATCCCCAGGGACGCGATGGGATTCTATTCCTCGCTCTCGTCCGTGATCGCGGTCTTCGTGATGCTATCCGCGCCTCTCCTGGAGAGGAGGCTGGGATTCGTGAAGTCGATAGCCGTGACGAGGGGGAGCACGGTCGTCCTCCTCGCTGTATTCCCGTTCGTCAGGGTCCTGTACGTCTCGCTGGCCATATACCTGATTTATCCGGCGCTGAGGATCATGGCCATACCGGTCCAGACGTCCGGAATGGTGTCGATGGTCTCCCCGGAGGAGAGGGGGAGGACCTCCGGGCTCAACCAGGGCTTCAGGCTGGCGTTCGCTTCAGTGGGAACCGTCGCAGCGTCCCCGTTCATGGATCCCGGCCTGCTCTGGATACCGTTCATCGCGTACGGTGCGATAATGTCAGCCAACGTGGCGCTCTATCGCAGGTTCTTCGGGGACTGGGACGAACACTAGCGCGGC
>JAWDMO010000082.1:0-5015 GCA_046536535.1 Nitrososphaeria archaeon | reverse complement strand
CCTCCTAGGCATGGCCCCCTCTTCCTTCCCTTCCTCCTCGCACCCCGGGGAGCGTATCCCCAGCCGCCGCCTGACGTCGCACGGGGTCAGGCCCCGGGAGCGGGCCCAGCGGACGAATTCCCGGAATTCATCCTTATACGACCTGGGCCCCTCGACCGCGGTCGGGGCCGCGGGCTCGATCTCCTCCCCTTCCTCGTCCGGGATCTCCTTCCCCGCGGCCCTGGGCTCCTCCTCGCCCTCGCTCAGGACCTCCTCAGCTTCGAGCCTGGGAGAGGCCCGGGCCTCCTCCGGCTTCTGCCCGACCTCCTCCTCGGGCCCCAGGTAGCAGCGCCTGCGCCGCCGCGCGCCGTTCTCTCTGTGCTCGTGGACCGCGTAGAGGTACACGTAGTTCCCGTGGCGCCTCCGCTCCAGCCAGGCGAACGGCTCGCCACACCTTGGACATATCTTCGTCATCCTGGGAACTCGGGGCATGCGTGATTATTAATATTTTTCTAGAGTTTTGATAAAATATATATTTATTGACAGTTAGCGTTGCGGAGTGCCCATGCGCGTTTGTGGGGGGACCTCCACAAATCGGGCTTAAACACGGCCTAAACTTTGTGGGGGCACCCCCACAAAATTTAGCTTAAAACCCCACACGTTTCACGCTTAACTTGGCCTAAACCGGGTCTAAATTGTGGGGTACCCCCACACAAAAAGGGCTTAAACCGCTTAAAATTTATGTATGTATGTGGAGGTATCCCCACACATGGCTTCCGCGCGGCCCCCCATACGGGTGCGCGCCCCTTCCAAGCCCTCCCCGGTTCAACCGGTAAAGCGCTAAAACTATTGAGGCGTCGCTTCAGGCTCTGGGCGGCCCGCTTGAATGGGATATCCCCATGAATTCATGGGGATATGAGCGCGGGGGCTGTTCGGGGTCCCGCGAGGACGCGGCGCAGGCGCCCGAGGTCGGAGCCCAAGCGCATATGCCCGCGGTGCGGCCAGCCCTACAGCTACCTGGAGGTGAGGAGGACGCACGGCCGCGAGTATCTCTACGCGATTCACGAATCGCGGGCCGGCGGCGGACGCACCCGTCCGCGCGCTACCCCGGGCCCAAGGACGGCTATTAGCACGGCGCAGCGGCGCGCCCTGGCTGGCGCTCTCGGCGATGGAGTCGGACCCGCGCGAGGAGTTCCACCGCAGGCTGAGCTACCTGGGGGAGATCGCCCGGGCCGCCGTGCGCGAGCTGGGGGAACCGAAGGCGGAGGCCAGGCGCTCCTGGAGGAGGCGCGCGGTGTACACTCCACATGGCACGTGGAAGCTCGAAAATCCGGGGAATCGGCCGCTCAGGGCGTCGGCCGTCGTGGGGCTACTCTCGCTGCCCCAGCCTTATCTCGGGGAACTTCGACTCCTGCCGCATCGAGATGAACGTCTCCGTGTGCTCAACCCCGTCCAGCATCCCTATGCCCTGGGATACGGTGTTGTGGAGCTCCTCCAGCCCCCTGGCCCTCACCAGGACCAGGAAGTCGAACCTCCCGGTGACCTCAGCTATCTCCCTCACCTCCGATATGCCCATGAGCCCCGCGCGGACGGAGTCCCTCCTCTTCGAGTCGACGTTGACGCCGACGTACGCGGACACGGAGTACCCGAGCTGGGATTCGTCCACCTCGACGGTGAACCTCTTGATTATCCCCCTCTTTATGAGCCTCTTTATCCTGCTGTAGACGACGGATGTGTTCACGTCTATCTTCCTGCTCAGCTTGGGGATCGACTGGCTCGAGTCCCTCACGAGCTCCTGCAGTATGCTGGCGTCTATCTCGTCAAGCTTGGCCATTCCATGCCACCCATTATGAAAGATTTCCCCGGTTCTATTTAAATATTATCTCGGATATCCTCCCCGGCGCGCGGCGCTAAGCTTTTAACCGCCGCGCGCGGCGGATGCCCCGTGAAGGGCAAGGAGGTCCAGGTCTGGAAGTACTACAGGGTCGAGGGCAACTCCCTCTCGAGGCTCAGGAGGGAGTGCCCCAGGTGCGGCGCGGGCGTCTTCATGGCGCAGCACGCGGACAGGCTCTACTGCGGCAGGTGCGGCCACACGATATGGCTCGGCTCCGGCGCTAGCCCCGGCGCGGGCGCGAGAGGAACTGGTAGAGGACGCCGGCGATAGCCGCCCCCTCCCCGGGTTGCAGCAGGGGGCTGAGGGGCGCCAGGTACCTCGTCGAGAGGGCCGCCGCCACGTTCGCGCGGGACCCCGACGTGACGTACCCGTCCAGGAACGCCGCGGCCGACCTCCTGACCGCGTCCATCCCGCGCCTCCTCCCGAGCGGCGCGAGGAAGTAGAGGAAGCTGGCCACGTCCCACGGGGCGCTCCCCCCGCGCATGGCCTGCTCGCAGTCTATCGCGTATATCCCGCCCCTCCCCACCATGAAGTTTGAGGGCTTCATGTCCCCCAGCGTGATCCCGGCCGAGTGCAGGCGGCCCATCAGCTCCCCGAGGGCGCGGAACGGCCCCTCCTCGCCGACGGCCCCCTCCAGCAGGACGCCCTCCACGTACTCCCTGGCCATCACGAGCCCCCCGGGATCCACAAGGAGTATCCCCGGGGTCGCGAATCCGACCGCCCTCAGGAGCCGCGTGAACGCGTACTCGGAGGAGAGCCTCTCGATCGGGGAGAAGCGCATGTCCCTTATCCCCGCGGCGACCACCCTCGCCATTATCCACTTGGCCGCCCACGGCGAGCCGTACTCCTTGACCACTGCCTTCAGCCCGCGGCCGCCGCACGACGCCTCGAATACCTTCGTCGTGGAGTAGAACTCGCCGAGGGGGCGGACGGACCACCGGCAGTCCCCGGCGAGCGGGCGCAGGCGCTCGAACGAGAGGATCCCCTCGGGCACGCTCAGGAGGCGCTCGGGGCGCTCCAGCGGCTCGAGCCTCGGCAGCCCGATCCCCCTGGACCTCGTGGCCTTGGAGACGAGCTCCCCGGCGAACACGCGCGGCGAGACCCTGCCCGAGGACAGGTGGGCGGCGTACTGCCTCAGGGCGAGCGAGAGGGTCTCCACCTCGGGGGGACGGCGCGGGAGCGGGGGGCGGAGGGCCCTGTACATGCCGCCCATCCCCTCCACTATCCCCTCGGACGCCAGCTCCTCGAGCGCCGCCCGGAACCTCGACGACGAGAAATCCGTGTTCCCGGGGCCCGCGGGGCCGGAGTAGGTCCTGATGTAGCTGTAGCGCGCCGGCGGGTAGATCCTGGCCCTCCTCCTCAGCTTCGAGAAGAGGAAGTACTCGGGGGGCGCGAGTATCTCGGGGGCGAACGGCCCGTAGTAGTGCGCGAGCCTGGCCAGCTCCTCCAGCACCACCCTCCTCCTGTATGAGAGGGCTATGCGCTCCACGAGCTCCCCGCCCGAGATGGCGACGTACGGGTTCAGGAGCCTCCCCGCGACGAACTCGCCGAGCTCCCCGGCCTCAGCGTCCCGGACCAGGCGGCGGAGTTCGACAGCGAGCACTGAGAAGTTCCTCCCGCCGGAGCCCTCCACGTAGTAGTACCTGGCGCCGTCCCGGCCCCCCTCGAGGACGGCGATAAGATCGTAATCACTCCCCGGCGAGGCGTAGCCCGCGACGCGCGATCCGTAGGCCACGAGCGCCCTCAGGTCGCCCGGGAGCGACGAGGCGATCCCCAGCGCCTCCCGGACGACGTCCCCGGGGAACTCCATCATATCGAGCTCAGCTTCCTCAGGACCCTCTCGTCCACCCTGAACCTGGCGGCGTACTCCACCGGTATCCTGACCGCGTTCTCGTCCTGGGTCATCCTTATCACGGGGAGCCCCCTCCCTACCCAGTACCTCTCGGTCCTCCTGTCGAGCGCGCCGTCCCTCAGCCCGGACGGGAGCCTCTCGCCCAGCAGCCTGATGAACCTGCTCCTGGGGCGGAAGACGCGCCCGGGCGGAATCGTGAGCTCGTCGTCCACCTCGAACGCCTCGAAGTAGCCCTCGGGCGGGAGGAGCTGCGTCGCCCCGAACTCGTGAAACCTCTTGGCGTAGTACAGGTAATGGGTCAGCTCGTGCGCCGCCACCGCCTCCACGGTCCCCCTGGATCCGTAGAGGATGAGCGGCGCCGTGAACTCGACGGAGAAGTCCAGCCCCCTCTCCTCGCTCGGCCTGACTATCACCCTGGCGTACGCGTTCCCCTCCACCGATATGTCGGACGCGTACACGAGGACCACCAGGTAGGGCGCGACCATGGGGTGCGGGTAGGGGACGCCGGACGCGGCCTCCACGTCCTCCACCGCCTCCTCCAGGACGCGGAGCCTGGAGCGGATCTCGTCCGCGACGGCGCGCGGTATGAGCTCCAGCTCCACGTGGCGATCGACCTCCGTCATATCTATCAAGCGCCCACCGCCCGGCTGATGCCGCGCGCGGGAATTATGTTTTTTCCGGCCGGGGTCGACTATGGAGCGCGGAACCGCGGGGAAGCGGATGGACGGCCCCGGGCGAATCCCGACCGGAATACCGCTAAGCTATGTGAACGGAGGCCGGCACGATCGTGGCGCCCCGGGCGGGCGGAGGGACCGCGCATTGTGCCCGCGCGGCATCCGCGGGCCGCCGGATCTCCCGCGGGCGGGCTACCGCCCCGCTGAGTTGTGCGCGCTCAGGTTCTCCTGCGCAGCATGACCACCGCCGCGATCACCGCAGCGATGACGGCTGCTATCGCCCCCACGGCCAGGTAGTTGTAGGAGGCGGCCACCTGGACGGGCCGGCTGGTCGTCGAGTAGCCCGCGGAGTCGGTGACCTGGACGGAGAGCGAATCGCGCCCCAGGGGTAGCGAGTATTCGTAGGACGGGGATCCGGTGACCGCCACCGGGTTCCCGTTCATATACCAAGTATAGTTGTACGGAGGGGTGCCGCCCTCGACGGCCGCGGACATCCGCGCCACGTTGTTCACGTACAGGAAGCCGCTCGAGGAGGCCGCCGTCGATACCGAGACCGTGGGATCGGGGTTGACCGTTATATCGATGGACGATTTCACAGTGTAGCCCGCGGAGTCTG
>JAWDMO010000081.1:0-5120 GCA_046536535.1 Nitrososphaeria archaeon | reverse complement strand
CGAGTGAAATGATCTGCCAGCGAGAATACTGCCGGAACTCCGAAGCCACGTCCTCGGGACGGGACAGCTCACGACGGCGCCCTTTTTATACCATATCTGTTGATCTCCTCGAATCCATAGGCGCCCTTACTCTTGTTCTTCCACCGCACCAACAGGTATGGTTTCCCCTGGACATCTATTATATCCTCGACGGTTCCGAGGACTCCGAGGTCCGTGATTACCTTATCCCCTATCGTGAATCCGTAGGCGGATCTCGTCTCCTCCTGTGCCGACATGTCGGCCGCTCGGATACAGGGCTATTTAAGGTATTGCCTTATGATCGTCGGAAGCACGTCAGGCCCGTCGAGAATCCCGAGGCCGCCCCTGGCAGCCTCTGCCTCGGTGAACCTCCTGCTTCCGTCATGTTCGACTGATCCGCCCGATACCAGCAATGGCACCGGATCATCGCTGTGCGATTTCAGCTGACAGGGGGTCGCATGATCGGCCGACACCGCTACGACAGTCCTCTCCAAGTCGAGATCCGCCAGAAGCGGCTTGAAGAACCCACCGTCGATGATCTCTATCGACCTCACCTTGACTTCGGGTAGCCCGTCGTGCCCGGGTTCGTCCGGTCCCTTCAGGTGGACGTAGACGCCATCGTACGAGTTGAGCAGCTCCAGGACCTTAGATGATTTCCAGTCGTAGTTGAACAGCTCCGGACTCCGCTCGACGTGCATCCCCAATATCCCGGCGACGCCGACCTCGACCGGCATATCGGCTATCGCGGCCATCTTCAACCCGTGTAGCTTATCGATGCCGGGGAGCGAGGGCAGCCTTGCGCCCGCATCCCTCATCAGTATGACGTTCGCAGGGAGCCGGCCGGCCCGGGAACGCGCGGAGTTCACCTGATGGCGCACGAGGACGCGATACGCTTCGTCAGTCACCTCGTTGATGAGATCTGCCGCGAGCTTCGCCTCACGGCTTCCGTCCAGGGGGGCGGCTCTCTCCACGCGCATCTCGCCGCCTCCGGTCGTTGCGACGCCCATGCCGCCGACCTTCCGGTACGCCGGGTCTGTGTTGGTCACGTTGGACGAGAGCTTTACCCCGGGCACCCTTATGCGCACGACGAGCCTGTGACCCACTGTGTGCCTGAAAACGACCTCTGCCGGCGGCGTGAGCCTGACGCCCTCGTTCAGGGCCTCCGCCAGCTCCCTCGCCTCGGAATCGCTTAGGTCCCTTCCGGCTCTCCTGTCGATGATCCTCATGTGATCGTCGACGGTCGCGAAGTTCGCCCTGAGGGCGAGATCGCCATCCCTGAAATCGACGCCGGAGCCAACCGCCTCTATCACACCCCTGCCCGGATACTCCTCCCCCAACCTATATCCGAGCATATGGAAAACGGCCACGTCGGATTCGGGCGCGATCCCCTTACCAACAGTGTAGACGAGCCCGGTGGCACCCCTGGACGCCAGCGAATCTAGGCCCGGGGTCCTAGCGGCGTCGAGCGGAGTCCTCATTCCCAGCTTGGGATCCGGCCTGTCGCCCACGCCGTCCAACAGGACGTATACCAGTTTCCTCACGCACTGATGGGGAGGTCAGGTGCCTTTTAACCGTGGAGGTTCAAATTAGTCATCGCGCGATCCCGAGGAAGCCGTCCGGTAAGTTCAGCTATAATGCGCCGCGGACGCGAGGACCCCCGGTGAAGCGGGGAGCTGCTGCCTACGGGGCGACGGTTCGCCGACTTCGTGCGCTCCTAGGGCGCGGCGGCGCGCTTGGCCGGCGCGGCCCTCGCGTATGCGGCACCCACCCTTCCCTCGACGTCGCTCAGCACGGAATCCATGACTGAGAATGCCTCGACCCATCCTGAGTAGGGAGATGCGTATCCGGGCAGTCCCGCCTCCGACAGATACGCCAGGAAGTCCACCTGTTGCAGTATCCTCCAGATCGCCGCGATCTCCCGATCCCCTACCTGCCTCACGTAGGGCCCCAATGCCGCAACGCGCCTGTAGTATGCCCTCTGTGCCGCGTTACCCAGGAACGCGTCCAGTCCCCCCACGTCCACGTCGAAGCGAGGTGTGGCATCCGGCTGCGTCACGGAGCCGGAGTCGCCCGATGCCGCCACGTCTGACGGGGAGACTATGCCGATTTCTTGGCTCAGAAGCGACCTGAAGATGAACGCGAACCTGGCCGGATCCGATCCGCGCAGCGTTCCGAGCCAGATGACCGCCAGGCGACCTTCCCCGGCCGGGATGGTAGCCTCATATGCCCCCTCCAGTATGGCGCCGCTCAGCCGGCGATCCCGCACTATTGCGCGCACGTTCATCCCGTCGACGGCATAGACTCCGGGGACGATATCCGGGGCCTCCGCCACCATCGCGGAGAATCCCCCCCTTTCGACGGACGCGGCCATGCCGTCGGAGAACCCCATGTGGGTGTTCACGGCGGCGCGAGGCTCCACGCCGAACAGCTTCTGAATGAGTGCCCTAGAGAGCGCCAACTGGAACCCGAACTCCTCCATCCTGTCCTGATACAGCGATGCGAGGCTCTGGTGATATGGCGTCGCCACCAGCTCTATCCTGCCGGATTTGACCAGCTCCGATAGGCGGCCGTAAAGATCCACCCCCTTGGAATACCTTATCACGAGCTCGAGCATGATGCCGGATGGCGCCAGCCCCACCCTGAAAGGGAGGCCCAGTTTATCGGCCTCCTGCGATACCTCCTCCACTGCGCCCAGGAAATGCGCATAGAGACCCTTCGCATCGTCCAGAAACTCGCGGTTCGTGCGCTCCATATCTATGTATTTGTCGGCAGGTATCCCCCCCGACGCAAGCATCGAGAGCCTCTGGTGAGGAAGCGCCCTGTTAAGGTGCTCCACCTGATGCGCCGTGAAGAGCAGGCCGATCCGTCCCCTCAACCATGGACATTGCCCGCACGCGACGCTTATAGTCGGTCCGCAAACGCAAATTTAGCTGCTAATCAATGAAAATGGACATGGCCCCAGAACTGCTTATTAGATGGGGCGGCTCGGGTAAGGGCAATTGAGCGAGCTCAGGAAGGACTATCTGGAGGACTACGTGGCGCTCGTCGCCCCTCGGCGCGTGCGCGCCGTAGAGGGCGCCTGTCCGTACTGCCGCGGATCGGAGAAGAGCGCCCCGCCCTCTCCGGTGGTCTTCAGGCGGGGGGAGAACGGGTTCCTGATGAGGCTGGAGGAGGGCGAGGAGGACCGCGTAGAGGACTGGGACCTTAAGGTCCTGCCCTACCACGCGCCGCTCCTCACGGATGGGCCGCAGAGCCCGAAGGAGCTCACGGTCCCCTTCAGGAAGGCGGATCCGGGCGCGGGGGTACACTACGTGATAGTGCCGACGCCCGAGCACGGCCTGAAGCTCTCCCAGCTCGACGTGGACCAGATGGTGCTGGTGCTTCTCGCGATCCAGGAATTCGGAAAGGACCTCTATCAGAGGAAGGGGATAAACTACGTGGCCATCTATTACGAGGAGAGGTCCGAGGGCGGCGAGCACCCGTTGGTTCACGTCCTGGGGCTCCCGGAGGTCCCCCCCGCGGTTGAACGCGAGTATCAGGCCTACAGGAAATACCTGAAGGAGATCGGCACGTGCCCGCTCTGTGTGATAGCCGAGGTGGAGAAGAGCGGGCCCCGCGAGCTCCTCTCGAATGAGGAGTACATATCAATATTTCCATGGGCGCCGATGAGCCCGTTCGAGGCATGGGTGCTCCCGCGCAGCCACCGGATGAGGTTCTATCGCCTCACGCTGCCGAATATGACGGCGCTCGCACAGATCTTGCTCCCCACGATGAGGGCCATGTCACAGATGGCGCACGACTACTGCGCCGTGTTCTACACGAGCTCGCTGAAGAGGAGCAGCATGAACATACACTGGAGCGTGAGGCTCCACGGCGGCGAGGACGCGTTCGCTGGAATATCGTCCGGCTATGGCATAAGGATTATGGACGATACGCCGGAGGACCGCGCGAAGCTGATGGCCAAGCACGCGAGGAAGGCGTTCGCGGATATCGTGATGGGGGATAGAACTTGAGCGAGAAGGTGTATGATTTCAATGTCGGGGCATCCGATACGCCGGCCGGGATAGCGTCGAGGATGGCGAGGGCCGGTGGGTTCGCGGGGAGGAGCTTCGCGGAGGCGGCGCTCGCGATGGCCGAGATGTGGTCCGACTCCGGCGTCAGGGTCATGATGTCGTTCCCGGCGGCAATAATGGCCACCGGCGTGCGTGGCGTCATCGTGCAGATGCTCCGGGAGAGGCTGGTGGACTTGGTCGTGACCACGTGCGGCACGCTGGATCACGATGTGGCACGGACGTTCGGGAGCTATTATAAGGGCGATTTCACGCTGGACGATGAGGAGGTCGACAGGAGGGGATATCACAGGCTGGGCAGCGTGCTGGTGCCCAAGGAGGACTATGGCGGATTGGTGGAGGATAAGATGCAGGGATTGCTGGAGGAGCTCTACTCGGGCGGCATCAGGAAATTGTCCACCGTGGAACTCACGTGGGAGCTCGGCAAGCGCATGGAAGATGAGTCGTCGCTGGCCCACTGGGCATTCGTCAACGGAATACCGGTGGTCATCCCAGGACCCATGGATGGCGCGGTGGGGCTCCAGCTCTGGCTTTTCAACCAGAGGAGGCGGGATTTCCAGGTGGACGTCATGCGCGACGAGCAGACGATGTCCGACTTCGTCTTCGAGGGCGAGAAGCTGGGGGGCATAATAATAGGAGGAGGCATCTCCAAACATCATCTGATATGGTGGGCCCAGTTCAAGGGCGGACTCGACTACGCGGTGTATGTGACGACGGCTGTCGAGTATGACGGCAGCCTCAGCGGGGCCCCCGTCAGGGAGGCGGTGTCCTGGGGCAAGGTGAAGCCTAACGCGAGGAAGGTGACGGTGTACAGCGACGCGACGCTTGCACTCCCGTTCCTGGTGTCAGCAGCCCTCGGGCTCTCAGGAGGGCGCCGTGGACTGAAGGAGGACGGGGGCGATGGCGTGCAGCGCGAATAGCGAAATGCGCGGGTACCGCCGGCGAATGATGCGTGAATCGGGCCTCTGACCTCCCCCCCCCCCCTAGAAGGGGCGAGGTTTGCCGTTCACTCTATCACCGATGGCCGTGGGG
>JAWDMO010000080.1:0-5165 GCA_046536535.1 Nitrososphaeria archaeon | reverse complement strand
GGCCTGAGCGTCGATTATGTGCTCCTAGGCGAGCCGAGCGGCCTGTCTCAGATAACCGTCGGCTACAAGGGCCGCGTGCAGCTCAGGGTGAACGTCGAGACAGAGGGATTCCACGCGAGCTCCCCGTGGCTGGGCAAGAGCGCGTTCATGCATTCGCTCGACATAATCAACGGCATGCGGGGATATGTGGAGAGGGAGGGGGGAGGCAGCCCGTTCGATTCGCTCACGATGTGCGTCACGATGATCCAGGCCGGGCTGGCGACCAACGTGGCGCCCCCGAACTGCTCCTTCACGCTTGACATAAGGGTGCCCCCGAGGTTGAGGTCGTACAATGTCGTCAACGATCTGCTGGCGCTCGTCAAGGGATACGTGGACTCTACCGAGCACGGGGTGGACGTGCAGGTCGTGCCCGAGGAGATAACGGAAGCGTTCCTGGTGGACAAATCCAATCCGTTGATAAGCGCGCTGTCGGCCGCCATTCACAGGGTCACCAACCGGAGTGCTCAGCTCGTCAGGAAGACGGGCACCGGCGACATGAATATACTGGGATTCTCCCTGAGCGTTCCAGCCGCGACGTATGGTCCCGGGGATCCAAAGCTGTCGCATACAAACCACGAACGCATGGATCTCGGCGAATACCTGAGGAGCGTGGATGTACTGAAGGAGGCCCTCAATATACTGTACTCCAGACACAACAGATCGACGTGAACCGCGCATCGGAACGACGCGCATTTCCCTACTCCCTTGATTCCGGGCGTTGATTCCTCGCCGCGTTCACATTCCATCGGGGATGAGCGTGCATCCGGGGCATTTGTACTATCCATACCTCCGCGATAGCCTTCCTCCAGCTATTTCATGCGCTAGTCAGGAGAGATGTAACCACGATATCGTATCGAGTATTATCATATAAATGTTCATTTAAATTCGGGGAAAATTAATCCACTTGTGGTGAACTACCCCGCCCTCACGGACGGGTCTTCCGCCCCCAAACCCCCAGTGAGATAAATCGCGCGGGGGATTCTCCATTTCTCCGGGTCGCTTTCATCAGCTAAAGGGGTCGGTTCGTCGCGAGAACATCATCCATCAGACTGGGACGGTTTGCCCTCATCCCCCCGTTCACATCGTCCCGGGGGCGCGTTTAACCTTTCCCTGAGGCCGCGCACGGTGCCGGATACGCGCATGGGCCTCAGATATCTGTCATCGACCCTCGAGAGCGCTATGGCCAGCAGCACCGCGTCAAGGAGCCCTCCATCGCGCAGTACCACCCTGATTATACACGTCTCGCCGCCCTCCTTGATCTGAAGCCGCACGCCGGACTCGCCCACCAGGCCGATGAGCGACCTCAGGCTGTGCGCGACCGCTGGGATTATCCCCTTCGCGTCGTCGGGACATCCTCCCACGCTGATGTACCTGGAAATCCTCCCCCGCATTCATATCACCGCGCGATCGTAGAGGTATGCCATCACCCTCCGGTAATCGCTCCTCTCCCAGAAGTTGCCCTCCATCGCGCTGAGCGCGCTGTAGAGGACCCTCGGGCCGAGCACGCCGTCCGGCGCCTTGGCGCCAGAACCCATGAGCAACGGCGCGTGATGGTCCAGCGCGATATCGAACAGCGCCCTGAGCTTGCCCATGTTCAGCCTGCCCGTCCGATACAGCTCCCTCAGATCGCTGAATTTCACGAGAATTGATTTGACGACGTTTGGATGTCTGCCCATGGCCTCGTCCAGCTCATCCAGCCTCACGGTGTCCAGCCTCACGTACAGCACGTCGGCCATGCCGGTGCCGAACTCGGCGATCCCGATACCCCGCCTGTCCCGGGAGTATCTGAGGAGCCTGAACCCGCCACTCCCGATTCCATCCGGACCGCACTCGGCGGGCCCTTCTGCGAGCGCCAGCCTGAACCCCGACATCCTCAGCGCCTTGATCGTGCGCCCGCACTCACTTCCGAGCTCGACATACGCATCAATCGGTATCATTCCCCGCCCTCCAGGATCCCGATCAGGAGGCCGACGACGTCCTCCCTCCTAGGGCCGGGCGAAATCGTCAGGCCCACCGGGTCCCTGCGCCCCATCCTGACGCTGCCCAGCACCAGCCCCTGTTTATCGAACCTGAGGTGAACCTTTCCCCGGTCATCGATCGCTCTATCGATGGACTCCCTCAGGAGCTCCCTCTCGGCGGCATCCATCTTCGCCGCCGCCCCGCGGAGGACCTCCACGGCCCTGTCGCCGGACAACACCGCCCTGAATACGGTTATCGGATTTCCGTGATGGCCGCTTATCTGCTCCCTCTCGATCTCCTCGGGCCTTATGCCCAGCACCCTCTCCACGCTTTCCAGGAGAATTCCCTCGTCCTCTGTCGCGTGGGCGTAGAGGCTGATCTCCAGCTTCATGCGCCGCCTGGGTGCGTTCCCCAACCCTGGACGTGCATCGCCGGCACATGTATTTTAGCGATTAGCGAATGAAGGGGACCGGCAATCTGTGTCGGATCCGCGCCGACCAGCGCCGGCTTTCCGCCGTCATCTATCCCCGCGTTTATATTCAAGCGCAGATAGATCGTCCTGTGCAACCGGTGGTCCTCGCATGACCCTGTGCCTGGGCATAGAGAGCACCGCCCATACGTTCGGGGCCTCCGTTATGCGCGATGATGGAACGATACTGTCCGACGTCAGGTCGGTCTACAGGCCGCCCCCGGGATCCGGCATACACCCAAGGGAGGCATCGAGGCATCACGCGGCGCATGCGCCGGAATCGGTGCGCGAGGCGCTGGACGCTGCGTCCATCGGCATGGGCGACGTCGACTGCATCGCGTACTCCGCCGGGCCCGGCCTGGGGCCGGTGCTTCGCGTCGGAGCGGTCGTCTCAAGGGCGCTCGCGGCATACTACGGCAAACCCCTGGTCCCGGTCCACCACGCGATAGGTCATCTCGAGCTCGGAAGGCTCCTCACGGGCGCCGTCCGCCCGGTGGCGCTCCTGGTCTCGGGCGGCCACACGGCCATACTCCTGCCCAGATCATCGCGGTGGCGCGTCTTCGGGGAGACGCTCGACATCACTGTGGGGCAGCTCATAGATCAACTGGGCAGGTACATGGGGCTGCCAAGCCCCGCCGGGCCGGAGATGGAGTCAATCGCCCGGGAGGGCTCCAATCTGCTGGATCTCCCATACGTAATAAGGGGGAACGACATGTCGTTCTCCGGCATGCTCACGGCTGCGAAGAAATCGTTGGCGGTGGGCGCGAGGAGGGAGGACGTCGCGTTCAGCGTCCAGGAGACCGCGTTCGCTATGCTGTGCGAGGTGTCGGAGAGGGCCTTGGCGTTCTCAGGCCGCGGTGAGCTCATGGTCGTGGGGGGCGTCGCGGCAAACTCCAGGCTCAGGTTGATGCTGGAGTCCGTGTCCCGCAGGCAGGGGGCGCGCCTCGAGCTCGTCCCCGCGAGATACTCGGGGGATTGTGGAGCGCAGATAGCATGGACCGGCCTCCTGCACTACGCGCATGGGCTCTCGGTTGAACCGCGCGCATCCGGGGTTATCCAGAGGTGGAGGTTGGACCAGGTGACCCTACCGTGGATAGAGCGATCGACTTAAGGGAAATTGGCGTGATCGCGAGGGGCGCCGAGGCCGACATAGTGGCGGCGGAGTGGATGGGCATGCCGGCGGTCGTCAAGAGGCGCACCCCCAGGGAATATCTGAACGCGCAGCTGGACGCGCGCGTGCGCCATCATCGCACAGTGAGGGAGGCCAGGGCGCTCCACGACGCCAAGCTGGCCGGGGTTCCCGCGCCCATCGTTTATTTCGTGGATCCGCTCAACGCTGAGATAGTCATGGAGAGGATCTCGGGATACAGATTGAAGGAGCTCCTGGAGACGGAGCGCCGCGTCGACCTGGTGGGGATTGTGGGCGCGCACCTGGGCAGGCTGCACTCGAACGGCATAGTCCACGGGGATCCCACTACGTCCAACTTCATATTGTCCGGGGGCACGCTGTACGCGATGGACTTCGGGCTCTCATTCAGGTCAAGGGCCCCCGAGGAACAGGCGTCCGATCTCCACGTGATAATCGAGGCCTTGGAGAGCTATCATGGCGACCTGCCGGGCGACGTCAGGTCGCTCCTCCTGGATGGCTATTCGGGGGCATTCGACGGCGCCGCCCGGGTGCTTGTGTGGCTCGGGAAGCTGGAGTCCACAGGGAGGTACAGGGGGGATTGAGCGCGCGGGGGAGCCTGTGCCTGCTGAGCGGGAACCCTCACAAGCTGGCGGAAATTTCGACGGTCGCCGAGGGATTTGGGCTGCGGGTAACCACGTGCGACGTCGCCCGGAAGATCGAGGTGCAGGCCGACAGGCTCGAGGAGATAGCGCTGTTCGCGGCGCGCTCCGCGGGAATCCCGGGCTCGCTCGTGGAGGACAGCGGCCTCTTCGTCAGGTCCCTCGGCGGTTTCCCCGGGCCGTATTCCTCGTACGCGATGTCGACCATAGGCTGCAGCGGGCTGCTGAGGCTCATGGAGGGCGTCGAGGATCGCGGCGCTTACTTCGAATCGGCCATAGCTTACACGGACGCGGAAGGCCGCATAAGGGTCTTCACGGGCCGCGTCTATGGGATGATAGCTGAAGAGCCCGCCGGCGGCGGCGGATTCGGGTTCGATCCAATATTCATCCCGGCCGGCTACTCCAGGACGTTTGCCGAGATGGACATTTCCGAGAAATCCTGGATATCGCACAGGGGACTGGCAGCCTCCAAACTGATGAGGTGGATGAATATATACGAGTTTCACTCTAAGTAGGCATACGCTGGCACGCATCCGCACGCCTATCGTGCGCTTAGTGGAGATGGGGCTTCACGACATTACGGCGTATGAGCAAGAAAACGGCGTATGAGCAAGAAAGCTCCGACCTTCAGGGGAGGATATGAATTGACAATCGAGAAGTATATACATAGTAATGCTATAATCCCTCGTGGAAAGTCCTGCGAATAAGTCCTCGGAGAAGGCATGCAGTATACTCCCACGACAAAACCAATCCATGACCGGTTTGGAATGCCTCCAAAGCCCGCCCCAGGTGCTGTGGATAAAGGCATGTCCGGATTGCGCGCGGACGGGATGCGTGCAAGGGGAGCACCGATGCCCCCGGAGGGGCAACGTTCAGGGCGGGGACGACCTCGAAACTCAATAATGGAGGC
>JAWDMO010000079.1:0-5329 GCA_046536535.1 Nitrososphaeria archaeon | reverse complement strand
AGGGGAGTAGTCAGTTGTCCGTTAGGACATAAACTGCACAGCGATTTAAACGGTGCGTTGAACATTTTGAAGAAAGCGATAAACGTAATGGTTTCAACGGTAAAGAGACCGCTCTCTTTCATCGTAGACCACAACGGAGTAGCACCCGTAAAGGGGGTGTAACCCTTGAGACCTCGGGAACCCTCGCCCTTCCAGGACGGGGAGGAGGTCAGGAAGGATTCCGAACCATGTCTCCGATGGCACATGTCCTGGGGCCATCGACCTCGGACTCCCGCGTTCCCGGGGCTGCCTTCGCTGCCGTCGGATGGATTCCGCGCCCGCAGATGCGGATAATGGGTTTCCATGGACAATTGCCGGTACCCCCGCGGCCCTTCCCATGGAGCGCGAACTCCTTCGCCCAGGGGCCGTCAGTCCATCGCGTAGTGGGCATTCGCCCCGAAAGGTTAAAGCCGGGCAGGCCCCGCGCGCACGTGTGGGGCTCAGGGAAGTCTTGCCGGCGCTCATCGTGCTGATGGTGGCCGCATGGGCGCTCTTCATCTCCGCGGTGTTCGTGCTGGCCGCAGCCGTCATTCCGCTGGAGATCACCGGGCCCAGGATAATTTACGTGGAGCTCCAGGTCGCCAAGGGAGTGGCGGGCGCGGTCATACTCGCCGCGTGGATCTATTCGTATTTACGGCTCAGGGACGTCGTCGCTCGCTTCCTCCTGACTCCCAGGCAGCGCGCTTCCGATCGTACTCCTCCCTAGAGTAGAGGATTCTCGCCGGGACGCCGGCCACGACCGTCTCGGGCGGTACGTCCCTCACGACCACGCTGCCCATGGCCACCACGCTCCTCCTCCCCACCTTGACCCCGGCCAGTATCACGCTTCTGGCGCCTATCACGGCTTCGTCCTCCACCGTGACGCCGATCATCCTGTCGCTGGGCGGATATGGGTCGTTTGTGAAAACGGCGGCCGGGCCTATGAACACGTTCCTCCCTATAACGGTCATGGGGGGTATGTAGGCGAGCCCCTGTACCCTGGTCCCATCGCCTATCTTCACATCCCTGTCCACGTGCGCTAGGCTTCCTATCATGACGTTATCCCCGATCTCCGCGTTGTCGCCGACGTACGCGTAGTGCCAGATCTTCACGTTCTTCCCCATCTTCACGTTCCTTCCGACGTGGTTGACGACGCTCAACTCATGACACCTCCACCGGGGAACCGAGCCGCGCGGATCTCTCTGCCGCCTCGGCCAGCGCCGTGGTCCTCATGGCCTCCGCGCCCGCGACTATCGTCCCCCCGGATCCGCCCACGGCGCCCAGGAACCCCTCCAGCTCCGCCCTCAGGGGCTCCCACGTCTGTATCCTCGGTTCCCAGCGGCCCCTATCGTCGTCCAGCGTGAGCTTCATGGCCACGAAGTCGACGGTAGCTATTGAATCCGAGAACACGACCGTCATCCTCCTCTCCTTCTTAGGCGTTATCCAGTTCGCAGTTATAACGGCTGCTCTGGATTCGCCGAACTCCAGCACGACAACGGCGTAGTCCTCCTTCGGCCCGGAGATCTTGGCGAGCCGCGCATAGACTCTGCGGGGTTCCCCGAAGAGCCACCTGGCGGTATCTATATCGTGGACGGCCGTATCGTGCAGTATCCCGACGTCCGATATGTGCGCTGGCCTCCTATTCTCCCTGTGAAATTCGGCGAAAAGCGGCTGGCCGGTCCTGCCCGAGCCCATCATGGACTTCAGCTCGGACACGGCGGGGTTGAACCTCTCTATATAACCGGTGGCAAGTATAACCCCGGCGCGCGAGGCCGCGTCCACGATCTCGTCGGCGTCGGCGACGGTGGGCGCTATCGGCTTCTCCACCAGCAGGTGCTTCCCGGCGCCTATCAGCTTGAGCGCTACCTCCTTATGTGTGGAGGTCGGCGTCGCCACCACCGCGGCGTCGAACGATCCGTTTTCTATCAGGTCTTCAACGCTGAGATAGCCCGGCACGCCGTAATACTTGGAGAACTCCAGCATCCTCGCCGGGTTGGAATCCGCCACCGCGGCCAATGCGCCCAGTTCCCTCAGCACGCGGACGTGGTTCTTGCCCCATCCGCCCACGCCTATGACGGCCACCCTTGGAGCCACGGCCACCTCCTGAATGGCCCTCCAATTAACCTTGTGGGGGTAAAAGGGGCGCAGTTTCATAGGGCATATCTCCTGTCCAGGCGGGGCTTCACCTAGGAGACGCAGGCGAGACGCCCGGGGACGATCGCGCCTCCGCCGTCAGCGTGACGGGGTAGTTCCCATAATCCCATGTGAGGGTAAGTGTGTCTATGAACCGGGAAGCCCCGTCCGTGAGGACGTAGTGGTTCATCCTTACCTAGTGCGCCTGCACGACCTCGGGGCGCGGATAGAGCATCCTGACGACAACGCGTCCCTCGAATCTCCTCCTGGAGAACGCGTCCTCGTCCAATTTCGTGCATATCAGGGCCACGTCCTTCCTCTCCATCTGGAGCAGCCTGTCGGACCTCATGAAGTTCAGGTCGACGAACGTGGAGGCCAGCGCCTCCCTCAACCGCTCGAACGCCCAGAGCTCGTCCCCCCTGGCTGAACCCTCGTCCAAGGTCCAGAGCACGGCTATCCTGGCCCTGCTTATCTTCATGCCGCTTCCCCTTATCGCCTCCTTGAGTGCGGCTATCAGTCGCTTCGCGTATTCGTCGAACGACCGCCTCACTAGGCTGTACACGCTGTAGGCGGAGCTCCCGGGATCCGCCGTGGCGCCCACAAGGAACGCCTCCAGCGCGCCGGAGAACGCCTCCTGCACATAGCCCACGGGAGGGCCCTGCGCCGCGACGCCCCTGACGAGCAAGGGCACCGTCTGGGACAGCACGTTGTTTATGTGCGCGGCCTCGACGTCCTCGATGCCCATGACCTCCCCCCGCGTGACCTCGAGCAGCCATTTAGGGACCTGATCCCGGTGGGCGCCCACGTATTTTATGGCGCCGTTCGGTTCTATAGGAGCATATATGTAGACGGGCTTCGCGTCCATCCTGCTGGACAGGAATTCCTCCATCTGCGCGTTCTCCCCGAGACCGACCGGAAGCGCGTTTACCACGGTCTTCTTGCCCAGGAACGGCGCCAGTACCTCTAGGTGCGACCTGATCTCCTGGAGCCTCGCCTCGGGGTTCTCTATGGATCTGTAGCGGGGCGCGAATACGACATCGGAGGAAGATCCTATCGCCTCCTCCAGGGACGTCATGGGAGTCAGGGAGTCCAGCTGCGACGAGCGCCTGAGGTCGGCCGCGCTGTACGCGGCGCCCAGGACCTCGTCCACGAAGTACAGCCCCTCCGAGCCCGGGATGCGGGATGACAGGTTCAGCAGCTCCGACGACAGCCCGTAGAACGCTATATGGCGCCCCATGCCCCCCGGGAGCAATGCTATTGTATCATTATTAATGATATAGGGCGTGCGCGCGTGGCTCGATGCGCTTACACCTAAGCAGCTGCTGTTCCTTCTGGCGATAAAGGAGGAGCTAGAGGCGAGGGGCGCGGATGTCCTGCTGACCACGAGGAGCTACGACGAGCTGGATCCCATCGAAAGGAGGCTCGGCGTGAAGACCACCAAGGTGGGATCCCACGGCGGGGAGGGGCTGGATGGAAAGCTGGAGGCGAGCCTGCGGAGGGCGGTGGATCTCCACGGGGTGATCTCGGATTTCAGGCCGGACCTCGCGATCACGACCGCGAGCCCCGAGGCCGCTAGAATATCATATGGATTGAAGATCCCCCTGGTGGTCCTCAACGATTCGCCGCACTCGGTGGCCGTGGCCAAGCTGGTGGTGCCGCTCGCCAGCGCGCTGTACTCCCCCTGGCTCATCAGGAAGTCGGACTGGATGAGCGCGGGGATCATCCCCGCGCGCTACGGCAGATATCGTTCGATAGATCCGGTCGCGTGGCTGAACCGGAGGCACCTCTGGCCGCCCAAGGAGCCGTGGGAGGATTCAAGGGGGGCCATTGTCATCAGGGCCGGCGAGTCCATGGCATACTATTACGGAGGCAGCGAGGAAGATGCCGTGGCGCTGGCGAGGTACCTCGCCGGAAATTACAAGGTGGTCCTGCTAACCAGGTATTCGGGGAGGGAAGTCGACGGCGTCAGAGTGGTAGGGCCGGGATTTTTCGGCCCGAACCTGCTTGAGGGCGCCATGGCTTTCGTGGGATACGGCGGCACGATGAGTCAGGAGGCCCTTCTCATGGGGGTTCCCGCGATAAGCGCCTATCCCGGTGGGTACAGGATAGAGCGCGAACTGGTGAGGAGGGGTTTGATACTGAAGGCCGAGGGAGTGGAGGAGATAGGGGAGCTCGTGGGGAAATCGATCGAAAACAGGGCGCATATTGAGGCCAGGGCGATGGCCTTCAGGAAGGCGCTGACGGATCCTGCGAAGTTCGCGGCTGAGGAGGGCTTCGCGCTGCTGGAGCATTAGGATCTCGCCCCCGTGGGCGCGATGTAGCTGAGGCGTCGTATGCTCTGCCGTACAGTTTAACATGGAATTACCATTCTTTGATCGACTATGGGTTGCATTCAATGGGTTATTCGCGAGTGGTGGCCAAATAAATCATCGAATTTTATCTTACCAGGGGGGGTTGGAGGCGGAAGACCCCTCCTGAGGGGGGATGAGGCTCTCCGACCGCGTCTTCGTCTGTCCCGGGTGCGGCTGGGCCGCGGATCGCGACTACAACGCATCCCTCAATATACTGAGGGGATCGGGGTGGGAACCCGGTCGTATTTATTTGTGTTACCGGCACCACGCGTAGTCCGCGCACCTATATAGCCCGGAGGGGATTCGAACCCCCGTCGCCGGCTCCAAGGGCCGGCATCATTGACCGCTAGACCACCGGGCTGTCCGAACATCCATCTTCGCGTGAATTTAAGCTAATAGGGTTTAGGGGGCGAACACCACTTCCATCAGATGCGGGATGGATTGCCCCTATCGCGGTGTCGAATAAATAGCTTGGCAAGCCCAACGCAGAATTATCCTCCCCGGATAGAATGATGGGGCTGTGCAACGCACTTCCTGGCTCCGTCACCTTAAGCCCGCCTTCTGCCCGAGCGAAAGTGGGGCTGTGCTCTTCAGCGGCCCGGGCATCTAATCTGAATTACCTTCCAGTTACACCCTCAGCGACGGCATCCATCCCTCCCTCTAGGTCCCCCTTCTCGGGCACAAAGCCCTGCATGGAGATGAATGTGGACAGCGGGTTGAGCATGCGCTCGAACGCCCGCCCGGACGCGAGCCTGCGCCCGCCGGCCGGGAAGGGGTCGTCGAACGCCTCGGTCCCCTCCTTCACGTACTGGGCCATGCGCTCCGCG
>JAWDMO010000078.1:0-5581 GCA_046536535.1 Nitrososphaeria archaeon | reverse complement strand
CGGTGGAAGAACAAGAGCAAGGGCGTCTATGGATTCGAGGAGATCAACAGATATGGTATAAAAAGGGCGCCGTCGTGAGCTGTCCCGTCCCGAGGACGTGGCTTCGGAGTTCCGGCAGTATTCTCGCTGGCAGATCATTTCACTCGGATGTTCTTCGATGCAAGGGCGGTGATCCTATAACTGACCGTCAAATCGTACAACTGAGCAATATTATATATAGAATTCATCATTAGCTAGCTGGAGCGGGATCGGATCCGCCCTCCTCCCGGAAGAGTTCATCCAGGCTCTCCCTGGGCCTCGCGACCTCGATCTCCTCCCGGGAGTTCCTGAAGAGCACCGGCGGCTTAGGCTGCGCGTGGAACGGCATGTTGAACACCACGCTGTACGCGCCCGCATTCCCGAACGCGACTAGCCCACCCACCTTCATTTCGGGCAACCTAATCCCGTCCGGGAGAGGGAAGACGTCGTCGGAATCGCATAACATGCCGGCGAGCACCACGCGCCCATCCTCATAGCGCCCATCGTCCGGGATCACCCTGACCGGGTACACCTGCTTAACCAGCGCCGCGTCCAGTAGATTGTGATATCCGGTATCGAGGAACGCATAGGTCATACCCGCATATCTCTTCACGTTGACCACGCTGGACACGAGGATCCCCGCCTCCGCTACGAGGAACCTGCCGCTCTCCACAACCAGATGGGGCGCCCTGCCCAGGCGCTCGGCCAGCGCGTTGAGCCTATCGGCCACGGCCGGCGCGACGTGGTCCGCACTCACGCCTTCCCGGTCGTACATTACCGGCATTCCGCCCCCTATGTCCAGCATTTCCAATTCGATGTTCATCCCCTCTGCGCGTGATATGGCGAGCAGCTCCTCCACGCGATCCACCGCCCTGATGAACCTCGACGGATCCGAGACCTGTGTGCCCACGTGGAAGTGGAATCCCCTCAACCTCAGGTTTCCGCGCCCGGACATCGTCCTGATGAGCGCGAGCGCGTCCTCCCCATCCTCATCCAGTATGGGCACGCCGTACTTACCCACCTTGTAGAAGTGCTCGTCATCCGGGGGATCCAGCTCCGGGTTTATCCTCAAGAGCACGTCGACTGATGCATCGGAATTCTCGGCCGCCCTGGTCAGGTTCTGGAGCCCGTTCGAGGATCCAACGACGAAAAGTCTGACGCCGAGCCCGATCGCCTTGTAGAATTCGCGATAGGTCTGGGTTGCGCTCGTGTATATCGAGCGCTCCACGCCGCCCACCGCCCTCTCCAGGAAGTACAGTTCCTCGACGGTGGCCGCATCGAACATGAGCCCCTCCTCTCCAAACGTACCCAGCACCCTGGGCAGGAAGTTCGCCTTGATCGAATACGCCAACGAAAGCCCGCCCGAATATGTGGAATACGCCGCCGCCAGATCGCGCGCGTTCCTCCTCAGCGTTTCCTCGTCCATCACGAAGTACGGAGTCCCATGCGCTTCCGCGAGGTTTTCCATGAGATCCGCGGGGAGCCGGAACACGAGGTTTTCGCTCAGTGACCTCCTCAGGACCGCACTTGGCCCTTCGAGCATCCCTTTAATAGCTCACCCCTCGCATTAGCCTGCGATGGATCCCTCGTTTAAGCTTATCGTCGACGATGAGGAAGTGGCATCGGGAGTCCTGAGGAGGGCGATAGCGCCCTCGGTGGCCTCGGACCTCGAGAGGATGCGCCGCGTCGCCGGCAACGTCCTGATGAGGGATAACGCGATAGGCATCGTGACCCACCTCAAGGTCGGATCCTCCAAGTCGCGCAGAAATTTCAGGAGGGGCGAGGTCGCGCTCAGCCCAGCGGACGGCACCATGTGGTTCTTCACCGGGGATTCGGAATCCCGCATGCCCCTGGTACCCCTGGGCAATATAACAATGGGTATAGATTCGCTGAGTGCTATCAGGAGAGGCGCGCGCCTGGCCCTCGTAGTCAGCTCGGGCCAGGGCCCTCCTTGATGGCGTATACGTAATGTCCGCTGTATCCGCCGACCCTGACTGCGATCCCGGATTCCACGAGCTTCCTCAGGAGCACGCTGGCGGTGCTGCCCTTGACGCCCAGTGTCTGCGCGACCGTATACACGGTGAGCGCCTTCAGCGGCTTTAGCTTCTCCACCACGTACTTCGGATCCTCGACCAGCAGCGCATCAGCCCTCGCCTTTCCCTCTGCCACGCCCTTCGCCCTTTCCCTCTCGGCAGGCTTCCCCTTCTCCTTCCCCTTCTCCCCCTTCTTCACCTTGCTCAAGCTGACCATCCGCGATCCACCATGCTTAAAACGATTTCGCGTCGAAGAGGGAATTCGCATACCCGGTCCCGACGGCGCCGGTCGCGAGGCGCCGCGCATCATCAGAGAACGAGATGGCCTGCTCGCACGCATATCCCAGGTAGAGCTCGGGGCGCAACGAAGCCAGCTCCGGCGCTATATCGCGCACAGCGGCGCGATATCCATCCGCGTCCATTGAGAGCCCCTGCAACATGCGCCTGGCCTTCTCATATCCCTCGTCGTCACCCCTCGACCTCAGAAGCACCTGAACCGCCTCGCCCAGCATCTCCCAGTGCTTCCCCAGCTCCTCGAGCGAGCCCTCGCGGGAGTAGCTGACGCGGTCGAGGACGCTTCCTATCCTCCTGAGGGCGACCACCGCCAAGCCGTATGCCTCACCGTAGAATCTCTTGACGGCGGAATCTGAGATATCCCTCTGAAGCCTTGACTCCTGAAGTCCGTGAGCCATGGACTCCAAAGTCCTAGCGGCGAGCCTCAACATACCCTCCCCGCCCTCGAGGTCTATCGGATTGACCTTCTGCGGCATCGTGGACGACCCGACCTCATGCTCGCTGGCGCGCGCAATTCTGACGTATCCCAGCGTCAGGTAGAGCCACACGTCGACGCACATGTCGACGGCGGCGTTGCAGGCGGCCGCCGACTCGTAGAGCATCACGCTCTCCCTATCGTGCGGCAGCACCTGCTTCACGGCCTCATCGTACTCGAACCCGAGCGACTCCACGAACTTCCTAGAGAACTCGCGCCAGTCGATCGACGGATATGCCAGCCTGAGCGCGGCCAGCGTCCCGACGGCGCCGCCGAGCTTGCCGCGCGGCCTGTAGGATGCAAGGAGCTCCGCGAACCTGGATAACCTCATCGCATGGACCCCCAGTTCCCTCCCCAGCGTGGTGGGGATAGCCGGCTGACCGTGGGTCCTCCCCACTATCACACTGCAGGCCTCCCGGCGCGATATCGCCGAGAGCTTCAGCGCGACCTCAGCGATCTCCTTCACCAAGTGACCCTTGATCAGGACCTCGAGGAGCGCCGAGTACGCCAGATTGTTCACATCCTCGCTCGTGAGCCCCAGGTGAACGTACCGCCTGAGCCTCCTGGGAACCCTGGACCTAAGGAATTCGACCACCGCGGCGACGTCGTGCCCTATCCTGCCCTCTATCCTCCTGATCTCGGCGACGTCCTCGGACGAGAGCGACATCAGCGCGCCAAGCGCGCTCCTCTCCTCGTCGCCGAGTGGGGCCTCAATCCCCTCGGCCGAGAGCCTCCCCACGAGCGCGTCCAGGTATCGGAGCTCTATCCTCACCCTCAGCTCATGCAGCTTGGCCTCGGAGAAATCCCCGGCCACATCCTCCGCGAGCTTCCTGTATCTGCCGTCCAGCGGCGAGAGCGGCTCCCAGCCGTCAATCAATGTACACTAGCTCCTCCCTCGACGGTCCGTACGAGAGCCCGCGCACGGGGATCCCCAGAGCCTCCTCGAGCCTGCCCACGTAATTCCTCAGCGACTTCGGGAGGGCGGATATCCCCTCCTCCTTGGCGCGCTCCCACACCGCCTTATCGGTGCCCCGCCAGCCGTCGAATTCCTCGTACACGGGTGCGGCGCCCCCGAGCTCCTCCGGCGTGGATGGGAACTCATCGGTCGTGGCGCCATCGATCCGGTAGGCGGTGGCGATCTTGACCCTGTTCAGTTCCCCCAACACGTCGAGCTTCATGATCATCGCATAGTTTGCGCCGTTCAGCATAACGGAGTACCTCCCGGCCACGGCATCGAACCACCCGCATCTGCGGGGCCTCCCGGTCGTGGCCCCGTATTCGCCCCCGATCCTCCTCAGCGTCTCCCCGGCCTCTCCGGTGTCCTCCGTGGGGAACGGGCCCCCGCCTACCCTAGTGGTGTACGCCTTGGCTACGCCTATCACTTCCGAGATGGCGGACGCGGGGACTCCGCTCCCTATAGCGGCCGCGGCCGCCACGGTATTCGAGGACGTCGAATATGGATAAGTCCCATGATCGATGTCGAGGAGGCTGCCCTGTGCGCCTTCGAACAGCACCCTTGAGCCATCCGAGAGCATGCGGTTGAGCGTGTACTCCGCCCTGCCAACGTACGGCCTGAGGATCTCACCGTAGCGGACGAGATCCCCGTACAGGCTTTCGAACGCCGGCGGCTCGCCGCGGCCGCGCAGGATGTGATCCTTTGCGCTGTAGAGCCCCTTCAGCTTCTCCCTCAGGCTATCCGGGTGCAGAAGGTCGATGATCCTTATCCCGATCCTAGCGGCCTTATCGGCATATGTGGGGCCTATACCCCTCCTCGTGGTGCCGAGCGCCATTCCTCCCCTGCCCAGTTCCTCCGCTTCGTCCTGCATCTTATGCAGCTCCGTGGTCACGTGCGCCTTATCGCTCAACAGGAGCCTGGGCCGCACGCCCGCCTCCTCCAAGGAGTTCAGCTCCTCCACCAGGACCTTCGGATCTACGACCACTCCATTTCCCACGACCCCGAGCTTCCCCTGCAGGACCCCGGAGGGCACCAAGTGAAAGACCCTCTTCTGCCCTCCGACCACCACCGTGTGTCCGGCGTTCGAGCCCCCCTGAAATCTGACGACCGCCTCGAAATTCCCCGCGATGCTGTCGACGATCTTGCCCTTGCCCTCATCGCCCCACTGAAG
Source organism: Nitrososphaeria archaeon (assembly GCA_046536535.1). Taxonomy (GTDB): domain Archaea; phylum Thermoproteota; class Nitrososphaeria; order Conexivisphaerales; family Conexivisphaeraceae; genus Conexivisphaera. Next base: position 635 of record JAWDMO010000078.1, on the reverse strand, counting down.
GCCGACAACAACTACTCCAGGCATACCATGTAGCCAGCTATACATCCGACCTCTAAAAAGGTTTGCCCGGAGAGGACGTGTTTCATTAAGCCGATCGGCGAGCAGCCGATCGATGAACATAAATCCGAGGGGAGCCCTCCGCCCGGTCCGCAATGATCACCAATCCAATCCAGATCAGGAGGAGGACTCCCCTTCCGGTCATGGCCTACGCGGTTTATCCGTATTACCCGAACATGTCCCTCAGGTACGCCGCCAAGTCCCTGAGGAGCGTCATCGTGAGGAGCTACACCTCGATATGGAGGTGGGTGCAGAGGCTCGGCCCCGTCCTCGGATCCTTCGGCGCGGATCCCCGGGACGTGCGCAGGATATTCGTGGATGAGACCATGGTGAACGCGGGAGGGACCCCCGCCCTGATCTGGATCGCGTTCGAGCCGGACCTGCGCGCCATGCTGGACTTCCACGTGAGCTGGCGCGGGAACTCCATCGACGCGTATACGTTCATCAGAAGGCTGGTGCATAAGTACGGCAGGGTCCCGATCTACACGGACGGCGCGGGATGGTACGCGGACGCCTGCAGATGGGCGGGCGTGGAGCACGTAGTCTACGGCCGCCCCCTGAGGAACCTGATGGAGCGC
>JAWDMO010000077.1:0-5660 GCA_046536535.1 Nitrososphaeria archaeon | reverse complement strand
CCCCAAGTATCCCCCTGAGCCCCGCGTCGTACCTCAGGATCCTCGAGGCGTCGAAGCTGTATCCGCGGGCGGCCGCCTGCGCGTGGACGTGGTAGAGGTAGCTCCCTATCGCCAGGATCGGATCCCCGTACTCCCTGAACCTGGCGAGCTGGGGATGGTGCGCGTAGCCCCTGGTCCCCCCGAGCAGGACCCGCTGCGCGAGGAGACCCTCCCTCCACAGCGCCACCAGGCCCCTGGCGTCCAGGTATTCCGGATGGATGCTCCAGAGCCTCATCCCGCGGATCGACCGGCCGCGCGGGCTGGGCACTAAAGGGCTTTTCCGTCCATGCGCGGGCCCTGATGAGGAGATCAGGGAGACGGCGATCGCTCCGGGGCGCGTACCGTCCTGCCCTCGGATCGATGCGCGCATGCATGAGCCGGCGGGCGGCCGATCGGTCCAGCGCAGCGGAGCGGAAAAGAGTGGAAGTGTTATTAAGATTAAGATTTAACACGAGACAACGGCGAGGAAGGCGGAGAAATGAGCACAGTTTTGCCGGAATGGAGGAGAAGGCTTCTAGAAAATCACCCGCTTACGGCGTTAATAGTGTTTGAATTCGTTTTAAGCCTGATATTTCTTGCGGCGTCGTACCTAACGGGAAAAATTTATTTTAGAGGAGTCGGCGTCGGCCTGATAATAGCGTGGGTCACCGGTTTAATAGCATATTTGTTTCAAAGGAAAGCACAGCAGCCCCGCGGGTAGCATCCTTCAATCGCAAAAGACGACGGGGCCAGCCGGCTCCGCGAAACGCTTAAGCTCGCCGGCGCCGGAATTTCGCCGTGAAATGGGTGACCCGGGAGAAGGCGCATGTGGACAGGATAGCCTGCCCCTGGTTGATCAGTCATTTCGTGGACGGGGACGCTGAATTCCTGTTCGTCCCGGCGGATTCCGTCATGGAGGTGGCGGAGAGGGAGGGGGCGATACCCTTCGACGTCCCCGGCGTGGAGCTCACGCATTATTACGAGGACGGGGAGGAGCGCGTCTCGTTCGACGCGATAATGAAGAAATACGGATTGAGGGACCCGGCATTGCTCGAGCTCGCCAAGGTCGTCAGGGGCGCGGATGCGCGCATTCCGAACCCGCCGCCCGAGTCCGCTGGGCTTCGCGCGGCCGCGGCGGGCTTCAGGATAATCTCAAGGGACGACCACGAAAACATGAAAATTCAGTTCCCCCTCTACGACGCGCTCTACGCCTACTTCAGGGACAGGACGACGCCCGGGAAGTGATCGGCGAACCCCACGCCGTGGGGCAGTCATCCACGCGGTGCGGCGGTCGACGCCGGGCGCCATCGGGGACGACATTCCATGGCGCGCGATCGTCCATCGGTCCAGCGCCCCCGGGGCGGCCATTCCCTTATTAGGCCGGGACGCGCGCGTCCGCACGTGAAGCCGTCCTTCGTCTCGGGAGGTGGGGTCGTGGCGAGCGAGCACCCCTACGCCGCGCTCGCCGGCCTCAGGGCGCTGGAGGAGGGGGGCAACGCGGTGGACGCAGCCGTGGCCGTGTCGTTCGCGCTCGCGGCCTCGCAGCCTGCGCTGAACGGGCTCGGCGGCGACTTCATGGCCACCGTGCTCACGGAGGGGCGCGTCGCCTTCTTCAACGGAACGGGATGGGCCCCCCGCGGGCTCACGGTGGAGCTCCTCCGGGGGCTGGGCCTCGCCTCCGTGCCCAGGTACGGCCCGCTGTCGATCGCGGTCCCGGGGATGGTGGACGGGGTCCACCTGATGTGGAGGTCCCTCGGATCGATGGAGTGGGCGCGCCTGATCTCGCCCGCGATCGGCATAGCCCGCGCGGGACTGCCGGCGTCGCCCCTCCTCCTGGAGGACCTGGAATCGATCGGGGCCGGCGGATACGGCGACGGGAACACGGAGAGGATCTACTCGGCGGCGCGCTGGGGGCGCGTGGCGCTGGGGGGCCTGGCCGATGTCCTCGAGGGGATAGCGGAGCACGGCCCGGAGTTCTTCTACCGCGAGGTGGGGGCCGATCTGGCGCGCTACGTGTCGTCCATCGGGGGGGTCCTGGAGCCCGGGGACCTCTCCGGCTACCGCGCGGAGGCCTCGGAGCCGCTGAGCGTCGATTACAGGGGGTACACGATCCACGAGTCGCCCCCGAACAGCCAGGGAGTGACCACCCTGATCATACTGAGGGAGCTGGAGCGCTCGTCGCCGGATCCCCGCTCGATGATAGAAGCCTACGGGAGGGCGTACTCGCTGAGGGACGCGTACGTGGCGGACCCCAGGTTCGTGGAGGTGCCGGTGGACGAGCTCCTGGGGGCGGGCGGGAATGGGCCGGCCCACGGCCCGGGCGGGGGCGCGGAGGACACGACGAACTTCGTGGTGGTGGATTCCCGCGGCCGCGTCGTGTCGGGCGTGCAGAGCATCTACCACCGCTTCGGGTCCAGGGTGACGGAGCCGTCGCACCAGGTGACGCTGAACAACAGGGCGAGCGACTTCTCGCTCGAGGGGCCCAACCGCCTGGAGCCGGGGAAGAGGCCCCTCCACACACTCTCGTCGGTCATTATAACGAGGGACGGGGAGCCGTTCGCCGCGCTCGGGACCAGCGGGGGGCACTTCAGGCCGCAGATCCACGCGCTGCTGATCACGAACATGATAGACCGCGGGATGGACGTCGCGGAGGCGGTCGAGGCCCCCAGGTTCATCTGGGACGGGGGATCGGTAACGGCGGAGGAGGGATCGACCGTGGACGGGGCGAGGATAGTCAGGCGCTCGCGCGGATCCGGGGTGGCGCACGCCGTCCAGTTCCGCGGACGGGACCGCATGGCGCACGCGGACGGGCGCGGCGAGGGACTGGCGCTGGGGGAGATCAGGTGAGCACGGATAAACGGATCCCGGGATCGCACCGTCCCGTCGTATACGGTCATTTCATCCGTCGGCCGGACGCGAATCCGGCCATGCACGGGCGCAGACGGTGAGCCAGGCGAGGGTTCCGGAGGAGCCGGGTGGAGGCCCCGCAAGCTCACGGCCTTCTACCGGCCTGTGCCGGCGCCGCTCGAGGGCGGATACGGCGCATCAAACCGGCAAAAGGTTAAATTTATGAAATAATCACACGGCACGGGTTCCATGACCGCGCCGGGATCGGATCATCGCGTCAGCAGGCTGCCATTCTCGTGGACGGAGCCGGGGAGGAGGCTCGTCGCGGTGACCGTGGAGGCCTCGGGCTACTCCGCGGTGGAGGAGGAGCACCGCGCCATCGATTCGTCGGGCGCGAGGGTCCTCTCGACGTTCTGCGCCCCGTCTGAGGGACGCGTGGTGTGCGAGTCAATAGTGGACCTCGGGGAGCTGGACCCGGGGGAGCTGGAGTCCAGGCTGAGGTCGATAAAGGGGATAGAATCGGCGAGTATGCGCGAGGGCGCCGTCCCGGGGTTCGCATCCCTCCCCGGGAGGACCCTGGAGGCGGCCGGGACCAGGTCCATCCTGATGACGTCCCGCGCCCTCCTGGGGATGCTCCTGGGCATGAGGGAGTTCCTGGGGGAGGACATAGGGAAGACGGCGCTCTACTACATAGGGTACTACTCGGGGAGGGGAGCCGCGCAGGCGCACGACGAGCTCCTCGGTCCGGGCGCGGCGCCAAGCGTGAACTTCGCCGTGCTCCAGGCACACGGATACGCATCGTCCATCGAGGCGCTGAGGAGCCCCGACGGATCTCGCTACAGGATCGAGGCACGCGACCTGGTTGAGTGCGATCTTTTGAAGGGGAGGAGGAAGGGGAGGACGTCCCACTGGTTCCGCGGGATGCTCGCCGGTATCCTTGAGGCGTCGGAGGGAGGGGAGTGGGAGGTGGAGGAGGTGGAGTGCGTGAACGACGGATCGGATAAGTGCGTCTTCGAGGCGCGGAGGAGGACCCCGGGGACATCGGGCGCGCAACGGGCGGGGGCCTCCGCTCGAGCAGCGGCCCCCGCCCCCTTGAGGACCATTCCGCAGTAACTGAGGCACCACCTGCACGTCGTTCTCGCGCCGTCGCCCCGGAACGCGGGGATGGGCGTGGGTGAGGATGGTTTACGTATTATATATAAAATAAACTTTAATAATATTTCTGAGCTTTCTGCGCGACGTGAGGTTCGGAATATTTCTCTTCGCGTCCGTGGAGGACGCCGCCGGGAGGGCGGCGCGCGCCGAGAGGGAGGGCTTCGACTCCGTCTGGTTCCCGGAGTTCCTGACGAGGAGGCCGGACGGGAGGGAGCACGCGGAGCCGCTGGTCGCCATGTCCTACGCGGCGGCGCGCACCCGGAGGATAGGCTTCGGGACGGCGGTGCTCGGGGCCCTGAGGCGCCACCCCGCGGTCCTCGCGCAGGAGGCGGCCACCCTCGCCAGGCTCTCGGGCAGGAGGGTGGTCCTGGGCATGGGGGTCGGCGCAAGGAGGCAGGACGTCGCGCTCGGCATATGGAGGCACGTGGACGCGGATTACCTCTCGGAGTACGTCGGGCTCCTCAGGGCCTTCTGGGCGGGGGGCCCGGTCACGTTCAGCGGGAGGCACTTCTCGGTCGCGGGAGCGACGCCCGCCGTGGCGCCCCCCTCGGGGATACAGGTGCTCATCGGGGGCTACTCGGAGGATTCCAGGCGCGCGGCGGCCGCCGCGGGGGACGGCTGGCTGGCGAACTGGCTCTACAGCCCCGGGACATTCGGTAGGCTCCTCTCGGAGGTCAGGGAGTTCGCCGGGCGCGCGGGCCGCGACCAATCGGGGATCATGGGCGGCTACCTGACCGGGGTGGCCATTGCCGGGGACGCGGAGCGCCAGCTGGAGTTCGCGCGCGAGCTCGCGTTCGGCGTCATGCCGGCGATCCAGCTCCAGGACTACGGCGCGAAGCTCCTGGAGGCCGAGGGGTTCAGGGGCGACCTCGACTCGCCGTCGCGGATCCCGGAGGGGTTCGTGAGGAGGACGTTCCTCCTGGGAGGGCCGGACGAGGCCATCGGGAGGCTCGAGGAGTACGCGAGGGCCGGCGCGGACGAGATGCTGCTGCACTTCATGGACGAGCGCAGCGAGCGCGAGTTCGCGCGGCGGGTGATCCCGTACTTCAGGGATGGGGAGCTCGCCCGGTGACCGGCGCCAGCAGGTGGGAATCGCGCCTCCCTCCCATGTAGAGGATGTGATGCCCCCTGTTCACGGTGCGCGTGTGCCTGTAGAAGGGCGGCGACTCGTGGATCCTCAGCAGCCACACGTCGGGGCGTATGGCCTCCCTCATCACCGCGGTCTCGATGTCAGGATCGGGTCTGTGCGTGTCGTGGCCCGCGATGATGAGCCTCAGGGCCTCGCCCCTCCTGAAGAGGGTCCCGGAGGGCCATATGGCCACGTCGACCGGCACGACATCGCCCGGCCGGAGCTTCCGCTGGCTCCTGCACTTGTGCACGGGCTTGTAGGGCCTCGACTCCGCCTCGTCGACCTCCCCGCACGAGACGCGCAGCCAGCCCCGCGTCACGGGGCCGTTGTCGAAGTAGTTGTTCCAGGGAAATTCCACGATCCCGCCGGCCCTGTCCAGCTTCTCGATCGCGACGAACAGATCCGCGTCGTCCGCGCCCTCGACCCCGATCCAGAGCCTCAGCTTCATGTAACCCACGACCCTCGCATCCTCCTCGAACTTAGAGGTGAAGCTCACCACCTCCCCCAGCGG
>JAWDMO010000076.1:0-5984 GCA_046536535.1 Nitrososphaeria archaeon | reverse complement strand
CCTCTTCCTGGCCCACTCCCTCGCGAGGGCCCTTATCTCGCGCGCGGGCACGCCCGTTATCTTCTCGGCCCACTCAGGGGTCTTCGGTATCCCGTCCTCCTTTCCCATCACGTAGTCGCTGAACTTATCGAACCCTATCGTCCTGTTCTCGACGAACCATTTATCGTACGTCCCCTCCTTTATCCAGACGTGGGCTATCGCGGCCGCGAGCGCCGCGTCCGTCCCCGGCTTCGGGGCTATCCACTTGTCGGCGAAGTTGACGGCGGTGTAGTTGAAGAACGGATCTATTATCACGAACTTGACGCCGAGCTCCTTCAGCCACTGGCGCCAGGGATTGGTCTCGTACCCGGCGTAGGTCCCCATGGTCGTCTCGGGGTCCGCGGACCACAGGACGACCATCTCCGTGTTCTGGAGGGCGTCCGTCAGCAGGTCGTTCTGCTCGGGGACCCCGACGCCCCAGTTGAAGCCGTACATGTGGACGGAGCCCCAGAGGGCGCCCTCCCAGCTGTCCGGGTTGTGATCCGCGTACGTGACCCCCAGGATATCTATGAACCTCAGGTAGGCGCTCAGCCTGTAGCCGATGACGCCCCATGAATGGTGAGACGACGACGTGGCGCCTATCGCGCCGGGCCCGTAGGTCTTGTGCATCCTGGTTATCTCCCGCTCGAGTATGTCGAGGGCCTCGTCCCATGAGATCCTCTCGTAGCCGGACTTGCCCCTGTTCTCGGCCTTCCTGTCCTTCTTATCGGGGTCGAAGTCCACCCTCTTCATCGGATAGAGGACGCGCCTCGGCGAGTACACCCTGGCCCTCTCCGCCAGCACGTAAGCGGGTATCAGGGCCTTCCTCGGGGGGGAGAACGCCCGCCCCCTCGCCTCTATTGTCCAGGATTCGGGATCCTGCTGGGACAGCTTCAGGGGTTCAACCCTGACCATGTTGCCGTCCCTGACGTATACGAGGACCGGGCCCTCGTTGGTCAGATTTGTGAAGACACTGGTTCCGTCATCCAGCTTCCAGCCGAAGCCGGTCTCCGACTCGTGATCCAAACCGGGGCGGGTTGAACACGGCCTTATATTAATGTCGCCCGGATCCCGTGGCTGAGGATAAATATGATTAATACATTAGATTTAAACGCTAGGGTTTATTATAGGCAATAATTTAACTTCAACGGATGAACGATCCCCCCGGGGCGCCCGGGACGTGATCCGGACGGGAGGGCGCGCTCACCTGTCGGGCCCGAGCGATGGCACGAGGGCGCGCTCGGTCCTCAGGGACACGCCGTAGGCGCTCTCAAGGAGGTACTCCCTCAGAATCGAGTCGACGGGGCCCACGGCCACGGCCCTTCCGCCGGCCAGCACGAGGACGCGATCGGCGTAGAGCCTCAGGAGGTGCAGCTCGTGGGACGCCGCGATGACCAGCGCCCCCCTCCCGGCCTCCGCCCTGATGGCGGCCATGGCTATGGACTGGTTCCTGAGGTCGAGGTTCGCCAGGGGCTCGTCCAGGAGGAGCACCTCCGGGCGCCTGGAGAGGGCGGCGGCCAGCATCACCATCTTCCTCTCGCCGTCGCTCAGCTCCGCGGCCCTCCTGCGGCCCAGCGCCGCTATCCCCATGCGATCCATCGTCGCACGGGCGGCCGCCACGTCGCCCGGGGACGGGCTGGCCCACGGCCTGCGGGGGCCCATCCTGTAGGACATCACTATGTCCATGGCGCTCAGCCACGGATCGACGTCCGGATACGCCGGAGCGTACGATATCAGGTCCCCCACGTCGAGCCTCCCGCCGGATACGCTCCTCCCGCAGCACGTGAGCTCGCCGCCGCCGACCTCCACGGACCCGGAGATGGCCCTCATCAGCGTGGTCTTGCCGGCGCCGTTCGGGCCGACTATCGCCAGGACCTCGCCGGAATACGCCTCCAGATCTAGGTGCTCGATGACCTTGCGGCTCCCGTAGGCGAGGTCCAGCGACCTGACGACGAGGATCGGATTCCAGCGCCGGTTCAAGCTCAACGCCTCCACCTGCCCAGCAGGTAGATGAGCACGGGCGCTCCCATGAGCGCGGTTATGGACGTCAGGGGGGCCATCCCCCCGGGCTCCACGAACCTGGATGCCAGGTCCGCCGCGACAGTGAGGGCCGCGCCGAGCGAGAGCGAAAGGGGATAGGTCCTGCGGAAGGCGCCGCCGGATCCCAGCCTGGCGAGCCACGGGGCCACGAGCCCCACGAATCCGACGGGCCCCGCCACCGCGACCGCGGCTGACGTGGAGAGGGCCGATGCCACCGCGACCTCGATCCTCAGCCTGCGGGTCCTGACGCCCATGGACTCCGCGACGTCGTCGCCCAGCATCAGCGATTCCAGGTGGCCGGCCCTCAGGAATATCCATATCGCGCCCGCGGCCATCAGGGGCGCGGCGTAGGCCAGCTCGTTCCAGAGCGCGTACGCGACGGTCCCGAAGAGCCACGCCAGCGATCCCTGGACGGCCGGGCCCAGGTCCATCATGATTATCATGTCGATGGAGCTCAGCGCGTAGGAGGCCGCGACGCCCACGAGCACCATGGAGATGCTCGTCAGGCCGAGCGCGGACGAGACCGCCATGACGAGCGCGAGGGCCGCGAGGCCCCCCAGGAGGGCCGCGAGCGAGATCTCCAGCGGCCAGATCATGCCGGCGGCGATCGCCGCGAGCACCCCGAGGGCCGCGCCCGACGAGACGCCCAGTATGTAGGGATCGGCGAGGGGGTTCCTGAGGAGGGCCTGCAGCCCGGAACCGGAGGCGGCGAGCGCCACCCCGACGAGCGACGCCGCGAGGGCCCTGAGGAGCCTCAGCTCGATGACGAACGCCCCCAGCCCGTGGGAGAAGGGATCGATGAACCCGTATGGGCCCAGGAACACCGAGAGCGCGAAAAATAACGGAAGGAGCAGGTGTAGGACGCCGCCCTTCATGGGGAGCTCACGACCGGCGCGTACTGCGGGGTGCTTATTACGGGCACCGACGCGGGGACCGGCAGCTTCAAAGTCTCGGGGGACACCACGTGGGGTATCGACGTGTAGTTCATGCCGTAGGCCCCTGGCTGCAGTAGCACCGAGAGCAGTATGGCGCCCTCCCCGACGAACGGTCCCGGCTCCGTGAGCCAGTCGTTGTACTCCCCGGTGACCGCGTAGACGCGGCCGCTCGCTATGGCCGGGACGCTGTCGGCGGCCGGCCCCAGCTCCTGGTACAGCGTGGACATGAACTCCGTGTAGTTGAACTGGCCGTGCCCCGCAGTGTATATTATCACCTGGGGCCTGGCCGCCAGCAGCGCCTCCGGGTCGACCGGCTCCCATCCGCTGACGTTCGAGAAGACGTTGGACCCGCCGGCGGCGGTGATCATCTGGTCCTCCCAGGTGCCGTTCCCGGCCACCCAGATCGGCGAGGGCCACACTATGAGCGCGGCGGATGTCCTGTTGAGCCCAACAGTGCTGTCCTCCGCGTACGAAAGCTCGGCGGTCACGTTCTCGGCCAGCAGCTGCGCCGTCCCGGTGTGGCCCGTGAGCCTCCCGGCGGTGTAGATGCTCTGCAGGACGTCCTCTATCGTGTTATCGGGGAGGAGGACCACGGGGATGCCGTAGGCGGCGAACTGCTGCTTGAGCGCGTAGTTGCTCGGGACGCTGGAAACGCCGAAGACTATGTCGGGCCTCGCGGAGAGTATCACCTCCGGGTCCGGATACCAGCCGCTCCCGATGTCCTTCACGGTCCCGTTCGCCTCGAGCGCCGACAGGCAGGGGGGCCAGCTCGAGTACTCGTCGACCCCCACGATCTGCGGGCCGGCGCCGACCGCGAAGAGGATGGCGGTGTCGCTCGGCATCAGCGACACTATCCTAGTGGGCTCCGAGTATACCACTATCTGCTGGCCCGTGGCGTCGACCGCGGAGGCGGGGAACCTCATGGAGCTCTCCAGCGAGCTCAGCTGCGACTGGATGGACTGCTGCTGCGACGCGATCGAGCTTATGGCGGAGGCCTGGGACGCCACCGTCCTGTTGAGCGAGCTGACCGCCGAGTAGAGCTCCGAGACCTGGGCGGAGTAGGCGCTCAACTGATGCCCTATGTACGCCGCGGATATTGCCACGACCACTGCGACTACTATCAGCGAGACCGCGACCGATGACGACGCCTTCCTTCTCACTGGATGGACTATCCATCCATATGGTATAAATACATTCCGGCCCGTTCCCTCCGCGTGAACTGTGATGTCTTCGGGGACGAGCTCGCCGCATCCATCGCGGCGCTACTTCGCGACAGGGGATGCGACTGCGTGCTCTTCTCCGGGGGGATAGATACCGCGTTCGTGGCCGCCGCGGCCGGCGAGGCTGGCATCAGGCCCAGGCTGGTCACCGTGGAGCTGCCGGGCGGGGTCGATGCGGGATTCGCGGCGAGCGCAGCCGAAGCGCTGGGGTTGGAGCTGCTCAGGGCACCGGTCGACCCGGATCTGGTGGAGGAATGCGAGAGGAAAGCGATCTCGGTCACGAGGTCCATCGATCCGGTGGAAATAGCCGCCGATACCGCCGCGTGCCTGGGGCTGAGGGCCGCGCGCGATGGGGGATGCGGATGCGCCGCGACGGGGGACGGGGGAGACGAGCTCTTCCTGGGCTACCCTTTCCTCCTGGGCTACGACCAGCGCGGCGTGGACAGGTGGTACTCCAGGGTCCTCACGGGATCCAGGTTCGCGTCCAGGGACCTGGGGTTCGCGCTGGGAATAGGCGTGGAGCTCCCGCTCTACACCGACGACGCCAGGAGGATAGCGCTGGAGACCCCCCTCGAGTGCAAGATCGGCGACGTCAACGGGCGCAGATACGGGAAGCTGCTGATGAGGAGGTACTTGGATAGGCGGGGCCTGGGGAATATAGCGTGGAGGGAGAAGGTCCCCATTACTGAGGGATCCGGCGCCATGGGGCTGATCGCGCGCTGGTCATCGGGGGTGGAGCTCCGCGACGCGGTCGAACTTCACAGGACGACCGGGATAAAATTCCCGTCGAGGGCTCACGTCCACCTGTACAGGGTGATGGAGGGGATGTGCATCGAGAGGCCGGGGAGGTGCTCCGATCCGCGCAGGACGTGCCCCACGTGCGGCTCATGCATGGAGGGGGGATTCTGCAGGTTCTGCGGGACGTACGTCGGGGACGGGGGAGCCGTCAGCCATTACTCCGATGGAACGTGGGACGAGCTGGGGCGCGAGGGGGCGGCGCGCATTTCGCGGAGCCGACGCGACGGATCCTGCTCCGAGGGGATAGCTCACGATTTCCGCTGAAACACAACCGCGTAGTGATGGGGGCCCGCTTCGAAGCGATCGATGGGCTCGAGGCCGTGGCGGGACGCGATCTCGATGAGGTCCTCCTCCCGGATCCTCATGTAGGACGGGGGCCCGGGGGGCGATGGCGAGTCCTTCTTGAATTCCAGCACGAGGACGCGGCCGCCCGGCCGGAGGGCCCTCCTCGCGTTCTCCAGCACGCGATCCGCGGTGCCGGCGACCACGAAGCCGTGGAGGACGTTGGCGAGCAGCACCATGTCGAACTCGCCATCGAACCCCAAGTCGCCCGCGGCGTCACCGACGGAGGCGGTCAGGTTCCCCAGGCCCAGCCTCGAGGCCTCCTCCAAGAGCGATCTAACGGCGTCCTCCGATATGTCGATGGCGTGGACCCTCGACGCCACGCCGGCGGCGGGTATGGAGAACCTGCCGGCGCCGGAGCCCAGATCGAGCAGCGACATCCCGGGCCTCAGCCCGGCGCGCTCCAGGATCGGCAGCGGATCTAGGGCGCCGCCCCAGCGGCCTCCGCGATGTCCACGTGTATGTATATGCGATTCCATGATGGGTGATTAGTTTATCCTATTTTTAAAGTTTCTTGATGTTGCCGGGGCTCCGTTACCTTAAGCCCACCCCCTACCCGAGCGAGAAGATCGGGCGCAGCCCGTTCAGCCACCGCGGCATCCCCTCCTCTTCCCACTCGAGCGGGGGCCTC
>JAWDMO010000075.1:0-5988 GCA_046536535.1 Nitrososphaeria archaeon | reverse complement strand
TGCTGGGGAGGGCGCGGCCCGCGCGACGATCACCCGGCAGCGGTCGTCGCCGTGCCAATTCGCGGACATCGGCGCCAGATACCCCTCGAGGTCCTCAAAGCGCCTCCGCTCCCCAATCAGATGGGTGGGTCGCGCGGCGCAGCGGGCACGGGTCCCGGAGGGCGGCGCGTCGGGGCGCGATGGATCGGCGATCTGCGGAGCATCCGCGGCGAGCGCTCAGGCGCCGCTCGCCCCATCGATGGACGGCCAGGTAATGCTTTTCTAGAATAATTTAATGTATTTCCGCAAGTAGATCTGCAGCTCCTTCGGAGGCCAGCGGCCGCTTACGACGCAGTCGCAGGCCACCGCGGGTTAGCGTCGACATCGGCTTCGCCCTCGTGAACTGGAGGCATTCGCCGGAGTGGGATTAGGAGCCCGCTCGGAGGCCCCGGATTCCTCGTAGACGAACTTCCCGCCCCTCATCCACGAGAACATCGCGCCCACAGCCACGAGCGCCGCGGAAATGTAGATCGAGATCCTCAGCGCGTCCATGAACGGCGGCCCTATCACGGATGGGAGGAAGGTCTTGGAGTTCAGCAGCTGGACGGCGCTCGGCGGGAGGAGCGCCAGCGCCGACTGCGGAAGGGCCGAGGCGGGATTCACCCCCAGGAATGCAGCGAACAGGAGGCCGCTGGCCGGTATCGAGGAGAGGAACGATGCCACCTGGCCCGGGAGGCCATGTGACGCGGCAGCGGACGCTATCTCCCCCGGGACGTACATCGTGAAGAACGTTATGAGCATCGAGAAGAACAGCGCCATGCTTATCGTGGATCCCACGTTGCTGAAGGTCTGCCTCATGCCGTTCCCGGTCCCCCTGTCCTGCGGCCTCAGCGAGTTCATTATCGCGGTCGTGTTCGGCGCGGAGAAGAGGCCGCTCCCCAGCCCGCTCACGAACAAGATGGCCTCGAACTCGGGGAGGCTGAAATTGTACGGGAGCGTGGCGAGCGCGAGGAGCGACGCGGCCATCATCACCATGCCGAGGGTGGCGAAGGCCCTCGCGCCGTACCTGTCGGTCAGCGTCCCCCCGATGGGGGCCATGATGACCGTCCCGATAAGCATGGGCATCATGTAGACGCCCGCCCAGAACGGCGTCGACTCCCAAGAGTATCCGTGGAGCGGGAGCCATATCCCCTGGAGCCATATCACCACGAGGAACATTATCGCGCCCCTCGCCAGCGAGTTGAGGAAGAGCGCTATGGATCCGTAGGTGAATGGCCTCACGCGGAAGAGGGACAGGTCGAAGAGAGGCGCCTTGGCCCTCCTCTCGCTGATCGCGAAGAGGACGAAGAGGAGCGCGCCCAGCGGAAACGACGCGATGACCCACGGGTTCCCCCATCCCATCTGCGAGCTCCCGTAGGGCACGAGCGCGTACGTGAGGCCGAGCGATATCGCGAGCAGGCCCGCGGCCAGCGTCAGGTTCCCCGCCACGTCCAGGGACACCGCGCCGGTCCCCGGGGTCCTCCTGAGCCTGAATAGCGACCACAGCGCGCCCGCGACCGCGAACGGCACGCTCACTAAGAAGACCAGGTGCCAGTCGTAGCTCGACAGGAGGCCACCCACTATGAGCCCGAGGAACGACCCCACTATGAACGACGCCTGGTTGAGCCCGAGCGCCTTCCCCCTCTCCCGGGGTGGAAACGCGTCGGCGAGGAGCGCGGTGCTGTTCACCATCAGGAGCCCCCCTCCGACGGCCTGCACGAGCCTCAGGACTATCAGCAGGAGCGCCCCCGAGTTCCCGGAGCCGCTCGGTATCAGCGAGAGGAGCACCGACGCCGCGGCGAACACGATGAACCCCCACGTGTAGACCCTGGCCCTCCCGTACATGTCGGATATCCTGCCGAACGTGACGAGCACCGACGCCATCACGACGCTGTATCCCATCAGGACCCATAGGAGGTAGGCGAATTCCCCGGGAAGGAATGGGTTTATCCCGAGCCCCCTGAAGATTACGGGGAGGGATATCAGCACTATGTACATATTCATCGAGGACATGATGACGCCGAGGGTCGTGTTGGTGAGGACGACCCACTTGTACTCCATATCGCGCCCGATATCTGATATGATATTTACGCGTTGCCCGCCATCTCGCGGCGGAAGGCTGAGCTGATGCCTCGGGATCGAGAGCGCTCCTCGGGCGACGCCCGGACCGGGCGCATCGAGGGCTCGCATCCCACTCGAGTTCGGTAGAGGTCCCTCGGGAATCCCTACCCGGGGGCGGGCCAGGTACTCGGCCCTCCCCCTGAGGAGCAATGCGATGGGCGCGGCCGCGACCTGTTGCGCGCTTAAGCTCGACCAATTATTTGCGTTAATTATGTAGGCTACCCGATCTCGGAGCGGAGTTCCTCAAGTTTAGTCGGGCATTTCCATGAAATCGGGGCGCGATTCACCATTAGAATCTCTGGAAGTCCTTCCCTAGTGCGTTGCATATGGGGCACTTGGCGGGCGGCTCCTTCCCCACGTACGTGTGGCCGCACACCGGGCATATCCACACGTATCCGTCGAGCGGCATGTCCTGCCCCTTGGCGACGTACTCGAGGGCCTTCCTGTAGAGCTCCAGGTGTATCTTCTCGGCCGCCAGGGCGTACCTGAAGCTGATCTCCGCCGACTTGTCGTTCAGCAGCTTCGCGGTCTCGATGTACGATGGGTACATCTGCTCCACCTCGAATTGCTCGCCCATTATCGCCAGCTCCAGGTTCTTCCTGGTGTCCCCGGGCCCGAACGGCGCCCCTGCCACGACCTTGAGTGAGTCCTTGAACTTGGATAGCCTCTGGTAGTGGTTCCTCGCGTGCACCTGCTCGGCATAGGCGATCGCGCGGAACAGCCTGGCGACGTTCTTGAACCCCTCCTTCTCGGCCTGCTCGGCGAATATCAGGTATCTGACATGCGCCATGGACTCGCCGCCGTGCGCGGACACCAGCGCGTCCTGGCTCATGGTCAGGTGGCCGCCTTCCTCCGACATTGCGCTATATTGGACAGGAGTTCATTTAAACATTATGTTATAATATTTAACCGATGCCCCTCGATGCCTTCCAAACCCCCTGCGAGAGCCTCCATGCGGCGGCGCCCGCACCCCCAGAATGTCCCCTCGGATGCTTCCAGCCGAGGTTCCGTGGAGGCGGAGCGACGCTCCCTGGATCTAGATTCATCGATCTGCTTGAGGTAACGGAGCTCCCCAAACTCCAAAAAAGTAAAAGGCACAGCGCCAGGTGGAGCATGTTCCTCTAGCCGGCGAACCGCGCCATGAGGAGGACCCTCGCGATGGGCGCGGCCGCGAGGACCGATCGCCTGAACATCGGCCTGAGCGCCCCGCCATCGCGTTGAGCCGCGCCGTATGCCAAGGAACTCAATGAGGCCCGTCCCTCGCGCGGAAGACCCGCGTGATCGCTCGGGGAGACGGCACCGAGACGCCGACGCGCTGGCCGGGACTGGAGTGGACCGGCCGGGGGATCGCCAAGGAGCCCAGCTGCGCGGCGTAGCGGCGCCTGACCAGGCTAAGCAGCACGAGCCCCGCGGCAATTATCCCCGCCCTCTTCAGCGGGTCCCTCACTCCCGCGGCCACCATCCTGACGCCCTCGCTCAGGTCATCGAACGCCTTGTGGAGCGCCCTGAGCACGAACTCCCTCCTCAGCGGGTCCTCCAGGATGTCGTCCAGCGCGGTGAAGCCCCTCCTCCTGAAGGCCGCGACCGGTATGAGGGGCAGGGGGAAAGTCACGACCCTCAGCCCCTTCAGCCTGTCCAGGAGCTCGAGGTCAGCTATGATGTCGTCGTCCGTCTCCCCGGGGAAGTTCAGTATCATGGTGCCCACGACTATCCACCCGCTGTCGTTCAGGATTCCGATCGCGCGCTCGACGACCTCGGGATAATCCACGGGCCTGTACGGCAGGGCCTTCCCCCTCATGTACCTCTCGATCAGGGTCGGCGAGCCCGTCTCTATCCCCATCTCTATGAACGTGCGCCGCCCGCCCTCGTTGATGTATTCGCCGACGCTCCTCACGAGCTGGGGGGCCTGCACGACCACCGCGGCGGTCGTGAAGTCGGTCGATATCGTCTTGTCGCGGCCGCGGGACTTCACGAGCGCATATGCCCTCCTCGTGAGCTCGAGCACCTTCTCCGGGCGCGGGTCTATCCCGCTGGCCCCGTACCTGAAGTACTCCTCGCTGTGGAGGTTTATGTTATCGGCCCCTCCCCTGTCGAGGTTCAATATTATCTCCCTGTCTATGTGGCCGTCGAAGGGGAACGACCTTATCATGCCGCTCAGGTTGGGCGTGCAGAAGGCGCACCCCCTCCCGCACCCCCTGGTGACCTCCACCATCCCCCCATTGGACGGCGTCACTATCGTGGGCACGGATTCGACGTCGGCGGGCCTCGCGTAGAACCTGCGCGGCACGGGCTCGCCCGACAGCAGCGACCTGAAGAACGCCGGCCCGTCGCGCTCGAACTCGCCCTCGAACACGTGATCTATGCCCAGCTCGTCCTGCATGCCGCTGTCCGTTATCTGCCAGGCCGCGGGGCCCCCCACCACGATCCGGAAGTTCCTCCTGAACCTGGATAGGTTCGCGCTCCTCACCACGTACCTGAACGATCTCGCTATGAACGGCAGCCCGACGTACGGGATTCCGGCCAGCCTGACGATCCAGTACGTGATGCCGGAGCCGTAACTGTAGCCCATGCCGTCCATCGTGTATATGCCGACCACCCTGGTCCTCTCCCCTATCACCTTGTGCAGCTCGTACGGGCTGGCTATGACCGCGTCGATGCCCAGCTCCCGGAGCTTAGCCTCCACCTTGGCGAGGCCGTAAGGCGCCCTCTTGGCGATCCCATCGCTGTCGGCCTCCACGCTGAAGAGCATGGATGCGATCCTGTCGCTCAGCACGTTCTCGGGGAGGGCGCTCACGAACCCGAGGACCGTCGAGCCCGAGCTGTCGCTTGCTATGGCCGGCTCGCTCGTCAGGACCACCTCGTGGCCGACGGCCGCCATGAGGGTCCGTAGATCGACGTAATTGCCGTAAATTTCAGTTTTACTGGCAAATTCTGCCTAAATATGGGGCGGGGAAATCCGCTCTATCTAGCGGTGCAACGATTGATGAGGGTCATCCCTGGCCACCCTTGGGATGAGGGAGGCGTCCAGCGCATCGTCCACGCGCGCGGGGCAGCGCGCGGTAGATCAGCTCCATGAGGCCCGATAGCCTGACGTTCCTCCCGCTCTCGGAGTTGAGAACCCGGAGGGCGCGCGAGACGTGCGCCTTGCAGGTCGCGCATGGCCAGACCACGACGTCCGCGCCATCCCTGAGGGCGGCGTCGTACCAGAGCCTCGCGTACTCGAGCGTCAACGGCAGGAGCTCCGGCGCCAGGTTGCCGCCGCCCGCCCCGCAGCACACGGTGCGGGTTCCACTTAAGGATGGTTCTATGTAATTCCTGACCGCGCGCCTAAGTATCTCCCTGGGCTCCTCGACCAGGCCTCCGCCCCTCGAATACTGGCAGGGATCGCGGTACTCGTACACCAGATCGCCGTTGGCGTCCGCGTGCAGCTCCAGCTCGTTCCTCCTGAGCGCGGCCGACACGATGTGGAATATGTGCATAACGCCTATCCCGCTCTCCTTCAGCCTGGAGGACAGATAACCCGTGGCGACCCTCCACGCGTGTCCGCACTCACCCACTATGACGTATTTCACGCCGAGCTCCTCCGCGGCCGACGCGACGCCGTCGGCCAAGCGGCGCATGATCGCCGGGTGCAGGAACAGGCCGTAGTTCTCCGCGAGGGCGCGGTGGCTGAACGCGAAGTCCACGCCGAGCCGGCCCAGGACGGCCATGTAGCCCTTCAAGGTGTCGACGTTGAGCACGAGGTCGTCTGAGGGCACCAGAAGGAGCGCCTCCGCGCGCTCATCCACCTTGGGATCCACCGCGAGCCCCTTCTCCTCGAATATCTCCGCCGCGATCCCCCGGACGAGG
>JAWDMO010000074.1:0-6263 GCA_046536535.1 Nitrososphaeria archaeon | reverse complement strand
CGTGGTCCGACACATCTTAACGATCGGGGGTTATGGGGGCGGAAGTCCCCTCCCTCGCGGGAGGGGATGGATAGCCCCCTTACGAGAGGTTTTTAGTAGATCTGAGCAGTGGCTGATGTCCTGGCCACCGTGATGGGGATGGCCGGGCTTTCCCCGTGGAACGCAGGGAAGACGCCCGGGGATGAGGGCGCCTCCGCGATGGTGGAATGCCTCGGGGATATTCGGTATTCCCCACGTAAGCGTCTCGATGAACCGGGAAGCCCCGTCCGCGAGGGCGGGGTAGTTCACTTCACAGCAGCACTGGCAGATCCGGATCGTCCAGCAGCACGCGCGAGCCGTCGTAATGCATCGAGATGGCCCTGAGCCCGACGCCCGCCGAGCGCGCCATCCGCAGCAGCCCCGGGATCACGGGGTCCCCGGAGCCGTTGGGCGCGAACGCGACGACCCCCGGGAGGGCCGCTATGAACACGATGAGCGATCCGATGCCGCGGGACGACCACTCAATCATCGTGGATATCTGGCGCCTCCCGCGCTCGGTCGGGCAGTCCGGGTACATGGCCAGATCGCCCGGGCCCCGCATCGCCGCGCTCTTCACCTCCACGTAGATCGCGGCGCCGCAGTCGAACACGTAGTCCAGGACCGAGTCGCCGAGCCTGGGGGATCTCCTCGCCACAGAGCAGCCCTGCGCCCAGGGAAGGGCCCCGGACCGGAGGGCCGCCTCCAGCGCGGACATCTGATACGACGTGTCCACGAGCGCCGCGCCGGGGCCTCCGCGGTCCTCGAACGCCACAAGTCTGTAGCGCGTGGCGCCCGGCGCCGTCCTGGGCACGCAGTACGCGGCCCCCCCGGGCACCATGTACTCCAGGAGCCTGCCGGTGTTGTTCAGGTGCGCCAGCGATGTCCCCTCAGGCGAGCGCATGGCGACGACGAACCTGTTCACCCTGCGCAGGACCTCGCACCTCACGCCCCTCAGCTCGATGAGGTCCACCGCCATGGCGCGGCGATGGTCGACATATTATAAATCAGATTGTACATTCACGGAGCGCGGATGGCCATGAAACTGCTTAAATACTATATAACTATATGAAGTTCCGTGAGATTCGACGTCGTGATCGTGGGCGCGGGGCCCGCCGGCGCCGCCGCGGCGTACTCGGCCGCCAGGGACGGTCTCAAGGTGCTGGTCCTGGAGAGGGGGAGGGGGGCCGGCTCCAAGCAGGTGTACGGCGGCAAGGTTTACTCCTACTACCTGGAGAGGGTTTTCGGCGACCTGAAGGGAGCGCCCGTCGAGAGGTGGGTCAGGAAGGAGCGCCTGTCGATCGCCGACGGCGACGGAAGGTGCGCGACGCTGGAGTACGAGGGGCGCGAGTCGGGCGCGTTCACCGCGTACCTGACGAAGCTCACCGGCTGGATGATGGACCGCGCCGTCGAGGCCGGGGCGACGTTCGTGGACGAGGTAAGGGTGGACTCCATCCTCAGGGACGGCTCGGGGAGGATCTCCGGCGTCGAGGCCGGGGGCGAATCCGTGGAGGCGGGCGTCGTGATAGACGCCGAGGGCGTGAACAGGTTGCTCCTGGAGGGGCTCGGGCTCGCCGAGAGGACGAGGACCACCAACGTCGCGCTGGGCGTCAAGGAGGTCATCAGGATCGGGGAGAAGGAGATCGACGCCAGGTTCGGGCTGGAGCCCGGGGAGGGCCTCTCGTGGATAATGATGGGCGGATTCACCGGCGGCCTCCCGGGCGGCGCGTTCCTCTACACGAACAAGGAGACCGTGAGCCTGGGGCTCGTGCTCTACGCCGACGCGGCCGCCCGGTCACTGAAGGAGCCGGTGCACTCGCTGATCGAGGGGCTCCGCGCGCACGACGCGCTCCGCAGGTACTGGACGGACGGCGACGTGGTGGAGTACTCCGCCAAGCTGACGCCGGAGTCCGGCTACAGGTACCTGCCGAGGAAACTGGTGGCCGATGGCCTTATGGTGGTCGGGGACGCGGCCGGCATGCTGCTGAACCTGGGCTACACGTTCCGCGGGGTCGACTACGCAGTGTACAGCGGACATCTGGCGGGGAAGGCGGCGGTCGGCGCGAGGGAGAGGGGCGCCGGCGAGGGGATCCTGCGCGAGCTCTACGAGGAGCCGCTGAGGAGGAGCCGCGCCTTCAGGGACCTGGAGCGGCTGAGGGGGGTTGAGCGCGTGATGTCGGCCGGCGACAGGTACTTCGCGGGATATCCGGAGATCGCCGGGAAGGCGCTGGACGGCATCTTCAACCTGGAGGAGGCGACGCCGTCCATCTACGAGGCCGTGAGGGGATCCGTGAGGGGATCGGATGTTTCGCTCGTCCGCATGCTGCTCGACGGGCTCGGGGCGGTGAGGAGCATATGAGCGCGCGCCCGCAGACGATGAAGGTCGAGGAGCTCCTCCAGAGGACCACGTGGGACGTCGATCCGAGGCCGCACATAAAGGTGGATACCGGAAAGTGCGCGGGATGCCCCACGAGGGCGTGCGTCGTCATGTGCCCGGCGGGCTGCTACACCGAGGTCGAGGGATCCATCGTGTTCAGCTACGAGGGATGTCTCGAGTGCGGGACGTGCAGGGTCGTCTGCCCCATGGACGCGATAGAGTGGAACTACCCCCTGAGCGGCAGGGGGGTGCAGTACAGGACTTCCTGAGGTGATGGATGTGCCGCTGAACGTGGTGGTGGGCATCAAGTGGGTGCCGAACAATCAGGCGGTCAGATTCGACGAGAAGACCGGCACCCTCATCAGGGAGGGCGTCACCAGCATCGTCAACCCGCACGACCTCGACGCGGTCGAGCTGGCGCTGAGGCTGAAGGACAGGTACGGGGGCCGCGTGACCGCCATCAGCATGAGCCCGCCGTCCGCGACGAAGGGGCTCGAGCACGTCCTGGGCATGGGCGTGGACGAGGCCGTCCTGATAAGCGACAGGGCGTTCGCCGGCGCGGACACCCTCGCGACGAGCTACGTTATATCGAGGGCGCTGGGGAAGCTGGGGGATTTCGACCTGGCGCTCTTCGGCCAGGAGACGATCGACAGCTCGACGGCTCACATACCGGCGCAGGTGGCCGGGTGGCTGGGCCTGCCCTACCTGTACTACGCCACCGAGGTGGAGGCCGTGGACGAGGAACGGCGCAGCGCGACCGTGAGGAGGCTGCTGGAGGACAGGGTTGACCTGTACGAGCTCTCGCTCCCGGCCGTGCTGGGCGTGGCGATGAACAGCAACGTCCCCAGGCCGGTCAGGCTGAGCCAGAAACTCAGGGTGAGGACCGAGAACCCCATAAAAACGTGGACGAACGACGCGCTCAAGCTGGACGCGCGCTGCACGGGGCTGAGGGGAAGCCCGACGATCGTCGCCAAGTCGACGTGGACCCCGGAGGTCCCGCGCAAGAGGCAGATTCTGGACGGGACGCCGGAGGAGGCCGTGAAGAAGCTCGTGGAGATCCTGGCGAAGGAGGGGGTGATCTGAATGAGCCTGGCTCAGAAGAGGAAGTCCAAGAGGGTCGACTGCAATTCGCTGTGCCCCGAGTGGGGATGCAGGCAGCCCGGGGAGCACGATGGAATATGGGTCGTGGGCGAGATGGAGGGGGACGGGATATCGGAGCCCAGCCTCCAGATGCTGACGCCGGCCAGGGCGGTATCGCAGAGGCTGGGCACGTTCGTCGAGGGGGTCCTGCTCGGGGCGGACGAGGGCGCGCTGAGGAGGGCCGCGTCCGAGATGATAAAGCGCGGGGCCGACAGGGCCACGATCGTAGTGGGCGACCAGCTGGCGGATCACATACCGGCGGTCCGCGCATCCGCAATAGCATCGCTGGCGGAGGAGCGCAGGCCCGACGTGATACTGCTCGCCGCCACCATGAGGGGGAGGGAGACCGCGCCGTACGTGGCGGCCTCGCTCAGGGCCGGGATAACCGCGGACTGCACCCAGTTCGACGTGGACGAGGACAGCGGGGACCTGTTCATGATAAGGCCGCCGTTCGCCGCCATACTGCTCGCGTACATAAAGACGCCGAGCAGGAGGCCGCAGATAGCGACCGCCCGCCCCAACGTGTTCCCAATGCCGCCCAGGGACGAATCGAGGGATGGGCCGGTGGAGCTGAGGGACGCGGCCGCGTACGTCAAGGCCGAGCCGCGGATGAGGCTCATCAGGAGCGATGTCCTGAGGAGGGACGAGGTGCCCCTGGAGAAGGCCGAGTACGTCGTGGCGGGCGGCAAGGGCGTGGGGACCAGGGAGGGATTCGCGGCGCTCGAGGAGCTGGCGAAGTCGCTCGGCGGGGTCGTGGCGGGGAGCCGCAGGGCCGTGGACCTCGGTTTCGTGCCGCACGAGAAGCAGGTGGGACAGACCGGGAAGAGCGTCCGGCCGAAGCTCTACATAGCGGTCGGCATAAGCGGCGCCGCGCAGCACGTGATAGGGATAAGGGAGGCGGGCATCGTGGTGGCCGTGAACAGCGACGGGAACGCGCCGATCTTCAAGAGCGCGGACTACGGGATAGTGGCGGACTGGCACGACGTGCTCCCCGCGCTCATAAGGGAGATATCCGCTAGGAGGACCTCCCCCGGAAAAGGTACCTGAGGAGCTCCCTCTCGAGTATCGTGCCGACCAGCCGGCCGTCCGCGTCGACGACCGCGACCACCTGGGCGTCGGAGGACCTGAATATCTCGAGGGCCCTCGAGGCGCTCTCCGCGCGGCCCACCGTGGGCACCGGATGGACCTGCGATCCCGAGGCGGACATGGCCTCCGATACCGACGAGTCCATCCAGCCGGAGGCCGCGGCGCGGAAAAGGTCGTGCACGTTGACGAATCCCCTGACCCCCATCGAATCGTCCACCAGCACCATGACCCTCGCGTCCAGCTCCTGCGCCGACGACAGGGCGTCGCGGACGCTGTCGCCCTCGCGCGCGTAAACCGTGGGGAGGGTCCTGGACAGCTCCTCAGCCGTCACGTCCTCCAGCTCGTACCTGACGAATTCGAGCGACGGCGTCGGCCGGTGGCGGGCGAGCGCGGACCTGCCGCCGTACCCCAGGGGCGCTATTATTGCCATGAGGAGTATCGCCAGCATCGCGGAGGAGTAGGCCGCGCCCCCCACGAGCCCCAGCTGGAGCGCGGTCAGCATGATGGCGCCGTCGACCCCTCCCTCGTGCGCTATCGCGAAGAAGTTCCTGAGGCCGCCGACGCGGATCAGGCGCGCCATCTGCGAGCCGAGGACGAACTTTATCGACATCGCGAGCGCGAATAGGCCGAGGCCCAGGATCGCTATTCCGTAGTCCACGCGCACGAAGTACAGGCCGAGGCCGAAGAAGAACATGGGCTCGAAGAACCCGTACGTTATTGCCCTCATTTTCTCCAGCAGGTAGACGTTTCTGCGCAAATAGTCGGAGGCGAAGACCCCGAGGAAGAACGCGGCCATGGCCGAGTTGAAGCCCACGGTCTGCGCGAGGAACCCGAGGAGGAGCACGAACCCCACCAGGATCGAGAAGACGACCTCCATTGTGCGCAGGTGGCCCTCGGCCGCCGAGAGGATCCTGCCCAGGCCGAACCTGCCGAAGGCGAGGATCCCGAGGACCACCGATGCCAGGACGAGCGCCGATTCCAGGATCCCGCCGCTCCTCACGGAGAGCATGGAGAACGCCAGGACGGCGGAGACCTCCATGGCGAGCGCCTCCACGAACACCCTCGCGCGCTCGGTCGCGCCCCCGGCGCGGACCTCCTGCAGCGTCCTGGAGAGGGGGCCGGCGCTCACCATAGATACGGCTATCGCGATCGTGATGCCGGCGGTCCCCCACATCGAGAGCCAGCGCGAGATTATCGCGTAGATGGCGACGAGGCTCGCCGCGAATATCGATATCCCGGAGACTATGCCCCGCGGATCGCGCAGCGCGCCGGGCCGGACCTCCTCCGCCCCGGCCATGAACAGTATGAAGACTATCCCCAAGTCGACGAACTCCTCTATGTACGGGTTCGGCGCCAGGGCGCCCAGGACGCCGGGGCCGAGCAGCAGGCCCATGACTATCGCCCCGACGAACGGCACCATCCTCAGCCTCGAGAGCGCCTCCTCCCCAAGCTTGCCCAGGAGGAGCATCGCGCTCAGCGCGAATACCGCCAGCAGCGCCGGGGGTATCGTCATGGGGATTTCCCAGTCGATCAGCCGCGGGGGGTCTCCAGGAGATCCCTCAGCCCCGCGAACAGCGCGGGGTCCCCCATCACGACGAGCAGCGTCCCCGCCTGCAGCACGTAATCCCTGGTGAAGTACGGCGTG
>JAWDMO010000073.1:0-6340 GCA_046536535.1 Nitrososphaeria archaeon | reverse complement strand
GGCCTGTTCGTGGCCGCTATCACTATGACCTTTCCCCTGCTCTCCAGGCCGTCCATGAGGGCCAGCAGCTGCGCTACGACCCTCTTCTCGACCTCCCCCGTGACCTCCTCCCTCTTCGGCGCTATCGCGTCTATCTCGTCTATGAATATGATCGACGGTGCGTTCTCCTTGGCCTCATCGAATATCTGGCGGAGGCGCTCCTCCGACTCGCCGTAGAACTTGCTCATTATCTCGGGGCCGCTCAGGCTTATGAAGTGCGCGTTCGTCTCGTTCGCTACCGCCTTCGCCAGCAGCGTCTTCCCGGTCCCCGGCGGACCGTAGAGGAGCACGCCCTTCGGGGGCTCTATCCCAAGCCTCTCGAAGAGCTCGGGGTGGCGCAGGGGGAGCTCCACCATCTCCCGTATCTTCTGTATCTCACCCCTCAGGCCCCCTATGTCCTCGTACGTGACCTTCGGTATCTCCCGGCCGCCCTTGACGGGCTTCTCCAGTATCTTGATCTCCGTGTTCCCGGTTACTATAACAGCGTCCGCCGACGGCGAATAACTGGTCACCTCGAACTCGATCGTGGTGCCCATGACGCCTATCGGCAGGATATCCCCCCTGCTGACGACGCGCCCCTCCAGCAGATCCCTGAAATACTGCTCCGCGCCCTCTATCCGGAGCTCCTCACTGGGCGCCAGCACGAGCTTCTCGGCCTCCTTCGCCTCCACCCTGCGCACCTGCACCTTGTCATCGAGCCCCGCCCCCGCGTTCTTCCTCAGATAACCATCCATCCGTATTATCTCCTTGCCGGCGTCATCCGGCCTGGCCGGCCAGGCCAGCGCGTAAGTCTTCCTGCCGCTCCTCCCCACGATTTCCACGACGTCCCCCGCCTCTATCCCGAGCCTCTCCGCGAGCAGCGGATCGAGCCTCACGACCCCTCTCCCCGCGTCCATCCTGTAGGCCTCGGCGACCCTGGCGGTCACCGTATTATCCTTCTTGGAACTCATACGGCAGGAGTTGCACGTGGCAATTGATTAAAATTTCGCCCAATGCGCATCGGATGACGGCGTCCACCCGATGGGCGATCGGCGACCGTCAGCCTTTTATCTCCAAGCGTATATTTAGAATCGCGTTGGAGTTCGACGTCGTCAGGCCCTCGGGCATAGATGAGGCCGTGGACGCGGTCGAGGGCGGCGGGATCCCGGTGGCCGGCGGCACCTATCTGATGCCCAGGATCCATCTCAGGATGGTGAGGCCGAGCGTGCTCGTGGACCTCTCAGGGCTCCGCGGGGACATGGGATATGTGGCCGTGGACGGCGATTACCTGAGGATCGGCGCGCTTGCCACGATCTCCGACCTGATGAGGGCGAAGATCCCGGGCGGCATGGAGTCGCTGCGCGCAGCGGCATCGAAGTTTGGCTCCCCGCAGATCAGGGAGATGGCCACCGTCGGCGGCAACTTGGCCACCGCGAGCGTCCACGCCGACCTGATAACTGTGTTCGAGGCGCTCGACGCGAGGGTCAAGCTGAGGGGCAGGCGCGGGGAACGCGTGGTGAAGCTGGGGAAGCTCTACAGGGCCGGCGGGCTGGAGCTGAGGCCCGGAGAACTGCTGTCAGAGATCTTCGTGGAGATGCCGCGCGGGGATCACCGGACCTCGTTCGAGAAGATCGGCAGGAGGGCCTCGAACTGCCCGGCGGTGGTCAACGCGGCCGTCTACATGGAGATGGATCCATCTTCGGGTCGCGTCGTCGACGTCCGCATAGCCACGAACGCGATCGGCCCGGGGGTCCCCGGAAGGGCCAAGGCCGCGGAATCCGAGCTGAGGGGCAGGAAGTTCACCGACGAATCGCTGTCGAACGCGATGTCGGCCCTCGATGGGGAGCTCAAACCCGGGGACGACTTCATGGCCTCCGCCTCCTACAGGAGGATGGCCGTGAAATCGATAATCGCCGGGCTGCTCAGGCGCTCCGCGGAGGAGATCGCGGGGGGTGCCGCGTGATGCCGCACCTGGTGAACCTGCGGGTGAACGGCGAGGATATGTCGTTCTACGTGGAGCCGGACGAACGGCTCCTGGACACGCTGAGGGGGAGGCTTGGGCTCAGGAGCGTTAGGGAGGGCTGTGGAACGGGGGACTGTGGATCCTGCACCGTGCTCCTGAACGGCCGCCCGGTGCTCTCATGCCTGATGCTGACGATCCAGGCCGACGGCTCCGACGTGCTGACGGTGGAGGGGCTGTCAAAGGACGGCGGCGTGCACCCGCTGCAGAGGTCGTTCGTGGACGAGGGGGCGGTCCGGTGCGGCTACTGCACCCCCGCGATGCTGCTGTCGGCTAAGGCGCTGCTGGACGGGAATCCGGACCCGAGCGACGACGAGATAAGGGACGCTATATCGGGGGTCATCTGCAGGTGCACCGGCTACTACAGCGTGATGAGGGCCATCCGCAGGGCATCGAAGGAGATGAGGGGGTCGAAGTAGATGGACGCGGCCGATGCCGCCTCTGAGCTGATATCCGAGCTCGAGCGGAAAGCCGGGAGGGGCGAGCTGCTCTACGTCGGGGAGGACATAGCCCCGCTGGACTCGCTCGACAAGGTGTTCGGGCGCGCAGTATACGCGGGCGACCTGGTGCCGAACGGCGCGGTCCACGTGAAGATCGTGCGCTCCGCGCATTCGCACGCCAGGATACTCGGAATAGGGTCATCCGCGGCTTTCTCCATCCCCGGAGTCCTGGCCGTCCTGACTCATACGGACGTGCCGGGCGTCAACGCGTCGAGCGCGCTGATTCCGGATAGGCCGCTGCTGGCAAACGGCATCGTGAGGTCCACGGGCGACGTGGTCGCCGCGGTCGTGGCCGAGCGGCCCTCCGCGGCGGAGGACGCCGCGGGGAACGTGACCGTGGACTACGCACCGCTCCCCGCGGTCCTCGATCCACTTGAGGCGCTGATGCCCGGGGCGCCCGACGTGCGCGATGGAGGCAACGTCGCCGGGCGCGCGGCCGTGAGGCGGGGGGATGCGGCGCTCGGATTCCGCGAGGCCGACCTGACGGTCGAGGGCACCTACAGGACCCAGGCACACGACCCGGGCTCCGTGGAGCCGCAGGTCGGGATCGCCGTGCCGGGCGAGGGGGTGATCACGCTGATCGGCCGGCTCCGGAACCCGTACGCGGCCCGCGAATCGGTGGCAATGATGCTCGGGGTGCAGCCGGGCATTGTGAGGGTGACGGTGCCGACGGGCGGCGGCCCCGTGCCGGACGGTATTTCCATGGACGCGGTTGCGCTCGCGGCGCTGGCGGCGGCCAAGACCGGCCGGCCCGCCATCTGTTCCCTGGATCGGTCGGATGCCGCGGCGATGGGCCCGGCGGGGCTGCCCGCTGTGATAACGCACAGGACTGGCGTCAGTAGCGATGGCAGGTTCCTCGCATCGGAGATCAGACTATATCTGGACGCGGGGCCTTACACACCCCCGATTGAACCCCTGATCCTCAGGGCGGCGCTCCACGCGGCCGGCGCCTACGATATACCGAACGTCGACATCGAGGGCTATGCCGTCCATACGAATAACGCGGTGGGATTCACGTGGGGCCTCGGGGTTCCGCAGGCGTCGTTCGCGGTCGAGGCGCACGTGGACGAGATAGCCGGAAGGCTGGGGATGGACCCCCTGGAGCTCAGGCTCAGGAACATGTTGAGGCCCGGTTCCAGGACGGTAACCGGGCAGGCGATGGACGCCAGCTGCGGGCTCCCCGACTGCGTGGATGCCGTCGTGGGCGCGAGCGACTACGGAGCCAAGCGCGCCGCGCGCTCCGGACGGGGCGCGGCCCGCTACAGGAGGGGGATCGGCATGGCCATAGTGTATCACGGTAACCCGGTGGGGTCGGAGGGCGATGACTACGCGGTTGTGCGCATAATCATAGGGAGGGATGGTCGCATTCATCTGGGGACGGGCCTCGCGGATACGGGCACCGGCTCGATCATGGGGATAATTCAGATCGCCGCGGGCGTGCTCGGCGCTCCGCCCGGATACTTCGCCGCGGACATGCCGGATACGTCGGCGCACGGGCTCATGGGCCCCTCCGGCGAATCGGGAATCACGACGATGTGCGGGATGGCTGCCCGCGGAGCGGCCCGTGTACTCCGGAAAAGGCTGAACCTGGTCGCGGCCGATATCCTGGGCTGCCGCCCGGAGGCGGTCGCCATAGTCGATGGGCGCGCGTTCTGCACCGGGGGCGGCACAAATACCATCCCCTGGGAGGAGCTCGTGGCGGCCGCATACGACCGGGGGACGAAGATGGAGGAGGTGGGCCACTACGCCGCCCCGAAGCGCGAGTGGGATCCCGGGACGGGGCATGGCGATCCCTACCATCAGTACACATTCGGCGCGGCGGTAGCGGAGGTCGAGGTGGACACGGAGACGGGGGTCTACAGGGTCACGGATTACTACGTAGCCATCGACGTCGGGAGGGCGATAAACCCGGCCGGGCTGAGGGTATGGATAGAGGGCGGATCGATACGGGGCCTCGGATACGCCACCATGGAGGAGCTGGTGCGCCGGGATGGGCGCATCGTGAATCCGCCGCTCGCCGGGTACTACGTGCCCACCTCCATGGACGTACCGGATATACATACCTTCATCGTGGAGAGGCCCGGATCCATGGGTCCGTTCGGCGCGAAGGATGTCTCAGAGTCCCCGGTCGAGCTTCCCGCGCCCGCCATAAGAAACGCGATAATGGATGCGATCGGCGCGGGCCTGAACCGGCTGCCCATGACGCCCGAGGCGATCCTGACGGGGACTTCGACCGGGAAAGGCGGCGACGGCGACAGACCTCGCGCTTCATCGTAGACCCAGAAATCACATTATTAAAAATGAACCATAGCCAGCATTATTGCCGGTACTGACCGTTCGATCGTCTTACTAGGGGGTTTGGGGGGCGGAGGACTACTCGATTTCTAAGTACATGATCTATAGATAGGTCAGCTTAATGAAACTGAGCACCGGTAAACATGGAAAGCATTTTATATGGCGCCGCGGCGCCGGGCAATATTGAGCGAAACCGGATCCGGCGCGGTATTCCTCAAATTCAACGTCGACGTGGTGGATCACTTCTGCGAGCACAGAAGGGGCGGCGAGGAGACGTGCGATCCAGTAGTGCTGTCGGACAGGTTAAGGGGAAAGAAGGCCGTGGTCATAAGGGGGATATACGATCAACCGCACCTCAGGATTTACAGGGAGGCCGCGCTGAGGGCGGGGCTGAATCCGCTCCTCGTACAGGTGGTGGACTACAGATGGAGCCCCTCGACGCTCGACGCCGCCGTCGCAGCCCTCCAGGCGGCATGGGTTGCCGACAGGGCATCCGTCACCGAGGAGAGCGTCGAGTACACCCGCAGGGAGTTGATGACCGGGAAGATCTCCGCATATCGGAGCAGATCAGATCGCCCGGTGTACATCGGGGAGGCGTGCGGAGATCTCTACAGGGTGTGCGATGTATGCGAGAGGTCCTGCCCGCACGATGCGCTCAGGATAGATAGAGAGGGCAGGCGCGGGGTTCAAATCGACGGCGAAAAGTGCGTGAACTGCGGCCTGTGCGCCGCCGCGTGCCCCATGGGCGCCATCCAGATGCCGAACTACCCGGATTCATCGTTCGTCAACGCCGGGAGGGTGAAGGGCGACAAAGTCGTCTCATGCTTCAAACACGGGGGCGAGTCCCTGAAGATACCGTGCGTCGGGGAGCTGGGCGCGATCGACCTGCTGTCGCTGAGGGCGGACGGCGCGGTCACGGTGCACTGTCCGGATCCCGGATGTCCGCTCTCTCAGGATCTCTCGGCCGTCAGGTCCACGGTCGAGGCCCTCGGGAAGCTCTACGGCGGGTTCGCCTTCAGCCAGGGGGCGGCGGTGCAGGTTTCGCAGAAACCCTCGGGTGAGCCCCAGATATCGGCGCAGCTCTCGTACAGGAGATCTCAGATCCTGAGGTCGCTCCTCGACGCGGGAAACGCCGCGATCCTCGGGGCGAGGGAGGCGCTGGTCGACGGCGATGCATGTACGCTGTGCGAGAACTGCGCCAAGTGGTGCCCCACGGCCGCGCTGAAGATCGAGAGGGAAAGGGAGTCGGGCCGCACGCGGCTGACCTTTGACCCGCGCGCGTGCGTGGGCTGCGGCGTCTGCGTCAGCGTGTGCCCCGAGTTCAGTTACGAAGGCGGCGCCAGGCGCTCGGCGATCTCGCTGGCCGAGCCGAGGTCCCTCGAGCCCAGGGTCCTCGCGGAGGACTCGAACGTCTACTGCAGGGTCTGCGGCGCGCTGGTGGGCACCCGGAAGTCCCTGGACAGGGTCAGGAGGACCCTGGAGGCCAGGGGCCTTCGCGTCGACGAGG
>JAWDMO010000072.1:0-6792 GCA_046536535.1 Nitrososphaeria archaeon | reverse complement strand
TCGCCGAGCACGTAATGGTACCCATCCCTGTACCCGTAGAGCCTGACTCCTAGCACGTGGAGGGGGGGAGCCGCTAGGACGGTGACGGCTTGGAACAGAGGCTTGCCGGCGTTCGGCACGGTCTTCCTGTCATCCACCATTATTACATGGGTCATTCCAGCCTTGTACGTCAGCGTGCCGAGGAGCCTAGGCTTCTCATCGGCCGGCAACTCCGGCCAGGAGCGCACCCTGGGCAGCAGGCCTGCCGCCCTGGACCTAGGCATGAACGCGAGCGAGCCCCTCCTCGGTGCATGCTGCTTCCTGTGGCCGATGAGCCCTCCCCCCTTCTGACAGGGGGCTCCTCAGGCCCTCAGGTTATAAGGATTTGCGTGAGGCCGTGGCTCCGTCGCCTCAAGCCGATCGGTGACCCCGATCCGAATCAGAGGACCCTTTCCCGACCGTGGCCGCGCGGCTCACATGCGTTTATAGGGCACGCCCCTGATGGGCTGCACATAATCTGCGATCGCCCCCGGGAATCCCGGAGCGCGATCCGATGCGTCGAGAGGGATCGAGCCGTTAGGCGATCCCTTCGAGGGGGCGTTCGGGGGCGAGGACCCGAATGGTGACTGGACGAGGATGCGCCGACCTTATCACCCGGGCAGGAGGTGGGCTCGATGAGACGTGACCGGCGTGGGCCCGGTGGGATTCGAACCCACGACCTTTCGGTTATCAGCCTCGTCGCGGTGCCCCGGAGCACCGCTCGAACGCTCTGCCAAGCTGAGCTACGGGCCCACCCCGGAGAGCGTCCCTGGGATCTTTTAATGTTTAAGCGCCAGGCGAGGGCCCGCCCGGAACGCCGGGGAGCGGGCCCGAGGAACCCGCGCAGCGACGGACAGTTTTAATATATTTTCAAGGATGCCCGGGGGCCGGCGTTGAGCGATGTCTCGAAGGCACTGAGGCGCTACATAAGGGACATCCCGAACTACCCCATCGAGGGCGTGATATTCCGCGATCTGACTCCCCTCTTCAGGGACGCCGCGGCATTCCGGACCGCCGTGGAGGAGCTCGCCGGCCGCTTCCGCGACCAGCGCCCGGACGCCGTGGCCGGCATAGAGGCGCGGGGGTTCATAGTCGGATCGCCCGTTGCGCTGCTGCTCGGCGCGGGCTTCGTGCCCATAAGGAAGCAGGGGAAACTCCCGTGGAGGAAGGTCTCCACGACCTATCAGCTGGAGTACGGATCCGAGACCATCGAGATGCACGAGGACGCGGTGGCGCCCGGCCAGAGGGTGCTGATAATAGACGACTTGCTGGCAACGGGGGGCACCGCTAGGGCGGCGGCGAAGCTCGTGGAAGGCGCGGGCGGCGTGGTGATCGGGGCGGGCTTCCTAGTGGAGCTCGCGTACCTGAACGGCAGGAAGAGGCTGGAGGGCTACCGCGTGGAGTCCGTGATCAGGATAGACCGAGCTCGGCCGCCCACCCTGGACCACGAATACTTCCTCCATTTGGGATCGGGATACCCGCAGTAGGAGCAGCGCTTCTTCCTGATGTTGTACGATTTGTGGCCGCACCGCCTGCAGACTATGTGGACCACGTGCCTGCTGTGCCTGCCGCGCGAGGGCGTCCCCTTCATCCCTTATCACTCGCGGAACTTGCGGGCCGGGCTGGGCAATTTAAACTTGTCAGCGGCCTCCCCTCCAGCAGCTCACTAGTCGGACGGCGGCGATATCAGCACGACGTTGTCACCGCGTATGACTATGACGCCGAGCTTCGTGAGCGCACCGCCGTCGCCGATCTCCTCGGAGCCCTCCAAGAGCAGGTTCATGTGATGATCGTATCCCCTCAGCGTCCCGCGGATAACGAGCCCGCCCTTCAGCTTTATGAGCACAGTGCGGCCTATGCTGTTCTGCAGGACGTTTAGAGTTACGTCGACCTCCGACACGCCAGAGATGGCGGCTCGCGGGCCAATATTTAGGTTTCGCCCCCGGCCCGGCGCCGATCAGGTGGGGCGATCGATTCCGACGGCGCGCCGTCCCCTCTGGGACCTGCGCCCATTTTATGCGCGCCCATAGCCCCATTGAGGACGCCGCCCCCGACCTCGGGTTCGCATCCTTCTACTATCGCCGAAAGCCCCGCGGCAGCGCCCCAGCGCGAGTCCCCGGAACGCCCGGGGCGCGGATCATCACCTCCAACTCCTCGGGTCGAAGCCTAGTGGGCGCGCACGAGGACCGGCGGAGGGCGATCCGCCCGTACGGGACCATACGACAAACGCCCTCAGATGTCAGCATAAGATTTATTTAGCGTGGTTACTCGGGGATCCCTCGATTTCTGGAGGAGTGATGGCTTTGTACTATAGCAGAGGAGTGAATATGCCTGCGAAGATCACAGGAACGACCACTGTTGGGGTCGTCTTTGAGGGTGGGGTCGTGCTGGCGACCGATAAGAGGGTGACCATGGGCTACTTCATAGCGCATCGCCAGGGGAGGAAGATCTACCAGATAGATGACCACCTAGGGATAACCATCTCGGGCGTCGTCGCCGACGCTCAGGCCGTCATAGACATCCTGAGGTTCGGCGCCAGGCATTACAGGATGGAGAACAATAGCCCCATGCCGGTCAAGTCAGCAGCCTCAATGGCGGCCAACCTCTTCTTCTCGTACAGGCTGTTCCCGCTGATAGCCGACGTGCTGATAGGCGGATTCGACGGCTCACCGAGCATCTACAGCATAGACTTCTTCGGGGCCGTGAGCAGCGAGAAGTACGTGTCCACCGGGAGCGGATCGCCGATAGCGTACGGCGTGCTGGAGTCCGAGTACCGCGACGGACTCCGCGAAGAAGAGGCAGTCGCGCTCGCGGTGAAGGCCGTCCACTACGCCATGAAGAGGGACTCCGCCTCTGGCGACGGCGTGGACGCTGTCGTGATCGATGGCCGCGGCTACAGGGAAGTGGATCCCGAGACCAAGAGGCGGATAGTGTCCTCGCTGACGTGACGTGCAGGGGCCCGGGCATGACTCAGGCCTCCCAAGAGGGTGGAACGCTCGCCGCGAGGATACTCTCGAGGCTGAAGCCGGAGGCGATGGTCACCAGGATAGAGTACGAGGGACCCAGGATAGCGATATACACTGACAACCCCAAGTACTTCGTGGACAACGGCGGCGTAGTGGGGCAGCTCGTGACAGAGCTGCGCAAGAGGGTCATCGTCAAGTCCTCGGAGTCCGTGCGGAAGCCGGCCGAGGAGGTTAGGAACTACATAACGTCCGTGGCGCCCAGGGAGGCCGGGATCAACAGGATATTCTTCGATGCCGCGCTCGGGGAGGTGCTCATAGAGGCGGCGAACTCCAAGCTGCTGCAGCAGGTGCCCGAGCTCTCCGAGCAGGAGCTGTTCGTGAGGACCGGCTGGAGGCCGAGGATAAGGCAATCGTCGCCCATATCGTCGCCGGCGATGGAGCAGGTGTACTACGCGCTCTCGGACGCCGATGAGCGCATGTCGTTCCTGCGCAGGGCAGGGGAGCGCATATTCAGGGACCGCATCTACCCGAGGTCCGAGGTGGTCCTCACCGTACTGGGGGCCGCACGCGAGGTGGGCAGGTCCTGCATGCTGCTCTCCACGCCCGAGAGCAGGATACTGCTCGACTGCGGGGTGCACCCGGGCGCCAAGGGGCCCCTGAACGCCTATCCCAGGCTCGACTGGCTCGACATGACGCTGGACGACCTGGACGCCGTGGTGATCTCGCACGCGCACTTGGATCACGTGGGCTTCGTGCCGGTCCTGTTCAAGCACGGCTACAGGGGGCCGGTCTATATGACGGAGCCGACGCTCGCGCTCTCCACGCTGCTGCTCATGGACGCGATCAGGGTCGCGCAGTCCGAGGGCGCAGTGCCGCCCTACAACATGGAGGACCTCCGCACTATGATATCGCACACGATAACGCTCCCCTACAACTCGGTCACCGACATAACGCCGGACGTGAAGCTGACGCTCTACAACGCCGGCCACATACTGGGATCCGCCGTGATCCACCTCCACATCGGCGACGGCGCGCACAACGTGGTCTACACCGGCGACTTCAAGTTCGACAACACGCGCCTCTTCCAGGCGGCGTTCTTCAACTTCCCCAGGGCCGAGACGCTCGTCATAGAGAGCACCTATGGCTCGAGGTCCGACGTCATGCCCACGAGGATGGAGACCGAGCAAGCGTTCGCCGCCTCGCTGAGGCAGACCCTCGAGGGCGGCGGCAAGGTCCTGATCCCCGTGCCCGCGGTCGGGAGGGCCCAGGAGATAATGCTCGTGATAAACGAGCTGGTGAGGACGAGGGCCGTGCCCGAGGTGCCGGTGTACTTGGAGGGGATGCTCAAGGAGGCCACCGGGATACACATACTGTACTCGGACTACCTGTCGCCGACGGTCAAGTCCGAGATCAGGGAGACGGGCGCCAATCCATTCCTCGCGGAGTGGTACACGGTGGTTGACAGCCCCAAGCGCAGGTCTGAGATAGTCAGCGAGGGCGGCCCCTCCGTCATCCTGGCCACCTCGGGCATGTTGGAGGGCGGCCCCTCCGTCTACTACTTCTCGGAGCTCGCGGAGGACCCCCGCAATAAGATCCTCTTCGTGTCATATCAGGTCCCGGGGACGACGGGGCGTCGCCTGCTGGACAGCGCCACGAGGGAGATCAGCCTCTTCGATCCCAGCAACGGAAGGATGCGCGTCCTGCGCGTGAACGCCGCGGTGGAGCGCATCGAGGGGTTCAGCGGGCACAGCGACTTCAACCAGCTCACCAGGTACGTCTCGAGGCTCCAGAGGAAGGTCAGGAGGGTGCTCGTGGTGCACGGCGAGCGCAAGAAGTCGGAGGAGTTCGCCTACCATCTGCAGCAGCACCTGAAGGTGAACGCTTACGCGCCCCAGCTGCTGGACTCGGTGAGGCTCTACTAGCGCGCCCGCGGCGCTAGGTGCCCATCTCGCGCCATATCCTGACGCCGGGCGGCGTGAGTATCAATCTGTCCTCCCCGAGCCTGGCCATGTCGCCGCCCATGGATATTACATATTCATATATTTTATTTATAACATTTATGGTCACCTCGCGCCCCCGCTCGAGGAGCGGCGTCACCCTGAGTATGACTATGAAGTTATTCCGGACGTCCTCCTCCACCTTCCGGACGTCCTCCTCAGACCTTATGGAGTAGCTGGTGACATAGTAGAGGACCTTCTGGCCCTCACTGCGCGCCTCCCCGGCGTCCATGCCTTTGGGGTAGTTCCCGGATTTGAACTATAAAAATTTGCTCTCCAATTTCCGCCCATCCCCAAAGGGTGGAGGTCGCTTTGCCAGTTTCTTTATGAGTCTCTGGACCTCCTCATCGCGCAGCAGCTCCCAGGCCGCATCCCTCAAGTGGTGGACGTTCCTGACCACCGGCCCCCTGGAGATCCTCGGGAGCTCGCCCGAGGGCATGAGGGCTATGCCCACCGCTATCGCCTTCCCGTACGCCTTCTCCCTCACGACCACGACGTCGCCGGACTCGAAGCCGGAGTACTCCACGATGCCCGGCCTCATCACGTTGGCCCCGTTCACCACGTGCCTCACGGCGCCCTCGTCCACCACGACGTATCCCGGGACGCTGGAGACGAGCTCGGAGTCCACCAGCGCCGGAACGTAGATCCCCTCCTCGCGCAGCGCCACGAGGATGGATCCCTCCTTCGTCAGCAACGCCTCGGCGTCCTCGGAGGCCAGAGTCGCCAGCGGCGTCAGCTCGCGCTTCAGCAGGCGCGATATAGCCTCGGACGCCTCGCGGGCCTCGCGCTTGGACAGGTACATCAGTTTGAACTTGGACAACTCGAACGATCCCGCACCTCATTTTAAGATAATTTAAGATTATCGATTATTTCGCGGAAGGCGCCGCGCGCTGATGCCTCAAGGTTAAATCCCGGAGGTGCCGGAAGGCAGGCAGCCCGGTGGTCTAGCGGTCAATGATGCCGGCCCTTGGAGCCGGCGACGGGGGTTCGAATCCCCTCCGGGCTATTCGCACGAGCGTGCCAACCCCAGGGATCTCGGGACGCTCGGAGAGTTCCCGAGCATCGCGGCGGGGCCCCGGGGGACGTCGCTCGGCATCGCCGCCGGACTCGGGGGCTCCCTCGCCCCCTGAAATGACCTCCTGGGCCCTCACGTCCTCCTCGCTCAGCACGCCAGCCGCCAGCAGGTTGACCAGCGCGTTCGCCGAGGCCCGGCCCGACACCCTCCCCATCCTCCCCTTCGTCTGGCGCCACCTGAGGGACGTGTTCCCGCTCTTCGACTCATATATCACGCCGAGGACGTCCTTGACCCTGACGAACGTCACGTCGCGCGCCTTGTCGAGCGTGTACTTGTCGGCGGACTCCACGTAGATCATCCCCCTCTCACCGTACCTCTCGGGGAAGACCAGGGGGTCGCGCTCGTACTCCTCCGGGATGAATGACTTGCAGGTGCTCAGTATCAGGAACCTCCTGAACCTGTCGAGCGACACCTCCTTGTCGACCTTTATCACGGCGACCACGCTGCGAAATTGCGCCGGCTCCTCTAAAAGAATTTATCCCCTGGAGCGCGGATCGCCGCACTCGCGATGATGACTCTAGCCCTGGGCTACCACCATGGCCGGGATCTTGAGTTCTGAGCGCCCCGAGGTCGCCGGCCACGGACCTCCGCCAGGCCTCAGCGTACGCCTCGAAAGAGGCGCTCCTGGCGCAGCTGCTACAGATGCAGAAGGCTGAGGTCTCATCTATGGAACACACGTCGTGGTACTCGCAGTCCTCGCACGATGTCTAGCGCCCGCAGAGCATGCAGCGGAACT
>JAWDMO010000071.1:0-6971 GCA_046536535.1 Nitrososphaeria archaeon | reverse complement strand
TGATAAACATAAACCCGTTCGATCCGCTGTTCGCATCGTTCTACGTCTCATTCCTGCTATCGCTCTTCGTGGCGATACCCGTGGCGGTCCGCGAGCTCTGGGCGTTCGTGTCCCCGGGGCTGTACAAACACGAGAAGGACATGATAAAGTACGCTATGCTGCCGGCGTTGACGCTGTTCGCCTCCGGGGCGGCGTTCGCCTACTTCATCATAGTGCCGTTCATGATGAAATTCGTGCTATACTACACGCGGGTGCTCGGCGTGGAGCCCACGCTGAGCCTCAAGGCATTCGTGAATACCGTGGTGTCGCTCACGATGGCGACGGGCGTCGCCTTCGAGTACCCCCTGGTCATGGGCGCGCTCACGTTCCTCGGCGTCGTCGGCGCGCGGACGTGGAGGAGGAACTGGAGGTGGGGCGTGCTCGGGGCGTTCGTGATAGCGTGGATAATATCGCCCGGGACCACCGGCGGGGTGATAGAGACCACGATAGGGATCATACTCTCAGCGCTCTACTTCATCGGGGTGGCCGCCGCCTACACCATTGAGAGGAGGCGCAAACCCGGACCAAGCGCGTATGCGGACCTGCGGTGAACCCACCGTCCTCGCGGACGGGGCTTCCTGTTCGTGGGCGCTCTTGCTTTACACGTGGGGAACACGGGAAATATCCCGCCATGCTGACGGCGGAGGCGCGGACATCCCCGGACGTCTCCCCCGCGTTCCACAGGGAAGCCCCGCTACCTCATCACAGTGGCCGAGGCACAGCTACCGTTCAGCCCGGCTGTAAACCCCATCGTGAGGGAGGGGGACTTCCGTATCCTTAATCCCCAGTATAGTTAAATACACGTCCGCGTCCTGAATTCCCGGTGTCCGAAGTATTCGGAGGCGCGGCCGCCCGGGATCGCCTCAGATTCGTTGCGCCCAGCTCATCCATGTGCGTCCGCTGCAGGGGGAGGCTCCTGCTGTGCGGCAAACCCGTCTGCCCGCTAATGGTGCGCTCTCTTCCCCTGATCAGGAGCATGGAGGGCCTGGGCACCGATCTGGAGGGAAGCAGTCCCCCGGGGGTGTTCGTGGGCCGCATCGGATATCCGAAGGTCTCGGTGGGCCCTCTCGCGGTCGGCGAGACGGGGGATACCAGGATCCTCGACTCGCCGGAGGATTGGTACGGCCTCGGATACGATCGGATAGCTGAGATGCGGGTGCGGCTGGTCAGGGGGACGCGGCCCCTGGAGGTCAACAGCGCCAGGGACCCCCCGGCATACCTCCAGAGGATCCACGATATGCTGCTCTCGAGCTGGAGCAGCGACCTCGAGCTGAAGTTCTCGAGGCCCCCCTCCGCGACGGTCCTGCTGGTCGACGAGGCGCCCCCCTTCGGACCCTCCGCTCCGGTAGAGGACATCCGGGTCAGGCCGGGTTCCGGTAACCGCGCGATGGAACGCGTGTACTACGATCGCGACCTGAGGAGCGAGGAGGCCGTGCTGCGGCTCTACCGTTCCGGGATGAGGATAACCGAGATACAGAGGGCCTTCAGCGCCGGGATGACGGGCATTGGGGCCGGCAGGAGGCTCGTCCCCACGCGCTGGAGCATCACGGCGGTGGACGACATGATATCGAGGCAGCTGGTCGAGGAGATAAAGGGGATGGGCACCATAGACGAGTTCCGCGTCTACGCGGAGAAGCGCCTCGGTAACGCGTTCGTCGTGGTGCTGGCGCCGTTCAGGTGGGCTTTCGAATGGATGGAGGCATGGTACCCCGGGACCACGTGGAACCCCGGCGGCCGGGCGCCGGAGGTCATAGGGGACCACGAGGGGTATCGCGGGAGGACCACGTACGCGGAGGAGATAGGCGGCTGTTACTATTCCGCGAGGCTGGCGGCCGCCGAGAGGCTCTCGGGGGAGAGGAGGCAGGCCTCGGTGGCGGCCTTCCGCGAAATTTACCAGGACGCGCTGTTCCCGGTAGGCGTCTGGTTCGTCAGGGAGTACCTGAGGAGGGCGTTGAGGGGGGGTTACGCGGCGTTCGACGACGCTCGCTCGGCGTTCGACTATGCGTTCAGGTTACTGAAGTTGCCGAGGGAAGTCTGGCTCTCGAGGAGCGTCGTCGCGAGGGAGATGCTTTCACAGGGCAGGTTGGACGACTGGAAATCCTTTTAGACGCATGGAGCCGGCGCAGCACCGTCGCCGGCCATGACGAAGCGAATAGCCGTAATAGACAGGGAGCTGTGCCTGCCGAAGAAGTGCGGGCACGAGTGCCAGAGGTTCTGTCCGCCGCAGACCACCGGCCACAAGGTGGTGGAGTTCGGCGATGACGGATACCCGGTGATAAACGAATCCCTGTGCATAGGATGCAATATCTGCGTCAAGAAATGTCCGTTCTCCGCGATAACCATAGTGAATCTCGCGGAGGAGCCCGACGAGCGCCCGGTGCACCAGTACGGACCGAACGCGTTCCGCCTCTACAGGCTCCCCATGCCGAGGCGGGGGAGGGTAGTCGGCGTCATAGGGCGGAACGGCGTCGGCAAGACGACGGCGCTCAACGTGCTGTCGGGCCACCTCATGCCCAACCTAGGCTCCAGCGACAATCCCCCCGGCTGGCGGGACGTGCTGAGGTTCTTCCGGGGCACCGAGCTCGGGGAGTATCTGGAGAGGATAGCATCCGGCGCACTCAGGGTATCCATAAAGCCCCAGGCCGTGGAGCAGATAAGGTCCATGTGGAGCGGCAGCTCCGGCGAGCTCCTGGGGCGCTTCGACGACTCCGGCAGGTCGGGGGACCTGACGAGGAGGCTGGGCTTGAAGGACGCCCTGGGGAGGAGGCCTGATGAGCTGAGCGGCGGCGAGCTCCAGAGGCTGGCCGTCGCGATGGCCGCATCCAAGGAAGCCGACGCGTACTTCTTCGACGAGCCCGGCAGCTACAACGACGTCTACCAGAGGCTCGCAGTTGCGGGCGTGATGAGGGACCTCGCGAGGTCCGGGAAGTACGTGCTGCTGGTGGAGCACGACCTGACGTTCATGGACTACGCGGCCGATTTCGTGCACGTGGTGTACGGGAAGCCAGGCATCTACGGCATTATGTCGAACCAGATGTCCCTGGGAACCGGCGTTAACTCGTTCCTGGAGGGATACATTCCGGGCGACAACATGAGGATAAGGTCCACATCGGTGGAGTTTGACCTGCGCGGCGCCTCGGAGGCCGGGCCCGCCGGCCCCCCCGTCGTCGCGTACACGCGGCTGGAGAAGTCGTTTCCGGGCTTCAAACTGGTCGTCTCCGAGGGCGATGTCAGGATGGGCGAGGTCCTGGGGATCATGGGCGCGAACGCGCTGGGGAAGACGACCTTCCTCAGGATACTCGCCGGGGCGGATTCGCCGGACGCCGGCAGCGTCTACATGACAGCAAAGATCTCCTACAAGCCTCAGTACATATCGGCATCGTACGAGGGCACGGTGGAGGACGCGCTCACGGGGGTCGCCGGGAGCTCCTGGGCCGGGGAGCCCGTCCTGTCGGGGGTCGTGAGGCCCCTGGGGGTGGACGCAATGCTGAACAAGACGGTCTCCAAGCTGAGCGGCGGCGAGCTCCAGAGGCTGGCGATAACCCTGTGTCTGCTGAGGGACGCCGATGTCTACGCTCTCGACGAGCCCAGCGCGTTCTTGGACGTCGAGGAGAGGCTGGCGCTGGCGCGCATATTCCAGAAGTATTCGAGGGATATGGGAAAGGGCGTCATCGTGATAGACCACGACATAGGGCTGATAGATTTCGCGTCGGACAGGCTGATGGTGTTCACCGGCGAGCCCGGGAGGATCGGTGGAGCCTCCGGCCCCATGGACAAGAGGAACGGCATGAACGCGTTCCTGAGGGAGCTGGGGATAACGTACAGGCGGGACCCGAGCAGCGGGAGGCCGCGCGTCAACAAGCCCGGCAGCAGGCTCGACAGATATCAGAAGGAGATCGGTGAGTACTACTACCTGGCGCCGGTGAGCGAGGGGGAGGGAGGAGAAGGGGAAGGTGCGCGACCTTGACGAAGCTCCTCAGGAAGCTCCTCAGGGGAGTCCTCACCGACGAGGAGCTGCGGATGATCTCCGGCGGCTTCGACGTGGTGGGCGATATAGCGATACTCAGGATAAGGCCCGGGCTGTCGGCCGAGGGGAGGAGGATGGCGGCGACGGCGCTCATGGAGGCCGTTCCATCGATCAAGTCGGTGTGGGCTCAGGCCACCCCCGTGTCCGGCGAGTACAGGATAAGGGGCCTAGAGCATCTGGCGGGCGAGGAGCGCACCCTGACCCTGTACAGGGAGCACGGATGCTCCTATATGGTCGACGTGGCCAAGGTCTACTTCTCGCCGCGCCTGTCGGGC
Source organism: Nitrososphaeria archaeon (assembly GCA_046536535.1). Taxonomy (GTDB): domain Archaea; phylum Thermoproteota; class Nitrososphaeria; order Conexivisphaerales; family Conexivisphaeraceae; genus Conexivisphaera. Next base: position 2,630 of record JAWDMO010000071.1, on the reverse strand, counting down.
GAGAGGCTCAGGGTGGCATCGCTGGTCAGGGACGGCGAGGTTGTGCACAACATGTTCGCCGGCGTCGGCCCGTTCTCGATAGCGATAGCCCGCATGGCCAGGGGGGTCAGGGTCTACAGCTCGGAGATAAACCCCGACGCCTACGAGCTAATGGTCAGGAATGTGGCGCTGAACCGCGTCGGTGAATCCGTGATACCGCTCCTGGGGGATGCCGTGGAGCACGCGCTCTCCATGAGGGGGGTGGACAGGGTGCTCCTCCCGTTGCCGGAGGGCGCGCTCGACGTGCTGCCCGCCGCCGCCCGGGAGCTCAGGACCCTGGGGGTGGCGCACGTGTATCTCCACGTCGAGGGCGATGGGCCCGAGCCGCGCGCAATGTACGCTGTGGCGTCCGCGGAACCCCGCCTTCACCCGTACTATTCCAGGATAGTCAGGGAGGTGGCCCCCCACCTGTACCAGGTGGTGGTCGATGCGGCGTTGCTTCCACAAGGCGTAAGGCTGCCCTTGCCAGGAGCCCGGCCACCCTCACAGGCTCCGGATACCTTCCCTGCGCAGTGAAATCGTTCAGGACTTTGGCGGCCTCCCGCGCGCCGAGCCCGACCGCCCGCACGTACACGGGAAATCCCGTGTGGAGCTGCACCTTCTCCCTGGGCCCGAGCCTCCTGTAGGCATCCAGCTTCTCCTCCCATCTATCGCCGAACCTGGCCCTTATCGCGGCCTCCAGGCCCCTCGACGTACGGTATGTCAGGACCAGCACCGGCCTCCCGGCCTCCTCCCAGATCCTCTCCGGATCTATAACGTTGAACCAGCTGACGACAGCGCCCGATATCATTATGACGCCGATGTCATCCCTCCGGAGTCCCCTGTAGAGCTCCAGGACCGCGTCGGTCGAGTCGTCCCCGCCCACGGTCGCCGTGGAGAGCGATGCCCCGTCCACGAACAGATCCTTCCGCATCACGACCCCGGCGAATATCGATCTGGGGAGGCCGCCCAGCCTGAAGGATTCAGCTACTCCCAGGCACCTTATTCCCCTCTTGCCCAGCGACGGCCTTGCGGGGCGGCTCAACCTTGATCTCCTTGAAGGACGCCATTATCCTTAAGGCTATCTCAATCGCCCTCTCTGCGTCGCCCTTCTTCGCGGAGCTCCTGCGCGCCAGCTCCTCCAATTCCCTAGCGCCCTGCGGCCACGCGTAATACCCCTTGCTGTACAAGGTGCTCGCGGCCTTCGCGGGGGCCTCGCCCTCGCATCCCGCGCTCAGCCTTCTGCAGGCCTCGGCTAGGATCCCCGCGACCGCGTCGCGCGCCTCCCGGATGGCCCTCGCGTAGTCTCCATCTTTCAACACGCTCGCGGCGTGCTCAAGGAGTTCCTCGGCCTCACGGCTCCTGATGCTCAGGAAGTAGTACCTGACGCCGGGGCCCTGTAAGATACCGCTCCTCGGACGCATATTCCTGTACGATCTCATGAACATAACATATGTAGCTATCATGGCGGCCATCAGTATAGCGGTGTATACGTACCACGTGGCCGCTCCGCCGTTCTCCAAGCTGCTCACGCACCATTCAGCATCCGTTCCCTTATATAAAGTCGGGGTTAACCTTTGAGGGTTAGGGGACGGAAATCCCCTCCATGAGCTGTGCAGTTCACATTTACGAATGTACCGCCCCGAAAGGGCGAGAGATCTTCCGCAGGAACCGGGGGCTCAGACAAATGCCTTCACCACATCGACTTCGGGGTAACTCTGACTCATCATAGCCCTCGGGCGATAATCCTCCGGGACACAGGTGAACTGAATACGTCCGGGCGCGGCTTTCCCCGGGCGGGGTCTATTATTGCCGGTGCAAGTGAGCGGTTCCCCACCATGTCCCCCGTAGCATGTATCTACAAAGTATATATTTAAGCGTTAGCCAAAACATTCGTTATATTTGATAAATAATGTTAGATCTGCATATTATTTCGCCGATCTCCAGATAAAGTTCAGGAAATCCGTCCATTAGAATCCCGCTGATGCAGTACGGCGTGACCTGCAGATAATGTATGCTACATATAGGATTACGAGGACGGAAGCTATCAGGTAAGTCCAGGGGGGAAGCGCTAGATATCCCACATAATCCACGACCGCGGCCACCCTCCCCACGAGCATGGAGCCCGTAACCTTCCAGGGATCGGGATATGGATTGTTGTCGCCCTTGACCACCAGGTAGCCGTTTCCCCTCTCCACTACCCGATGTATTATGAAGATGCCTATGGGGGCCCTGTAGACCACGACGTCGCCGAGGGGAACCGAGTTCACCGATGTGGGGACCACGATCGCTAGGTCGCCGTTGTGCAGCACCGGTAGCATGCTGATGCCCTCGACCGGAAATGCCGCGCCCAACCTGTTCAGTATCAGCAGGGAAGCCGCCAGAAGCGCCAGGATGAGCGCCGCGTCCGCTGCATAGCGGATGATGGCACAGCTGCGCCCATCGGAGGAAAACCTCCGACGAGCGGATCCAATGCCCATGCGCGCGCACTGTTCACGGGGCCATTTAACTTAGCGGGGGTTAAGAGGGACGAAAAGTCCCCCTTACGAAAGGGAGGGGATGGATAGCCCCCTTGCGATGGGTTTTATAGCCGGTCTGAACATTGACTAGTG
>JAWDMO010000070.1:0-7026 GCA_046536535.1 Nitrososphaeria archaeon | reverse complement strand
CAGCCACCGCGCCCTCGCGGAGAACTACGGCCTGTTCCTGCACCCGGCGATCATGCGCCGCTTGGCCGACGGCGTCGCGTCGGCCGCGGAGGAGCTCGGCGTGAAATACGTCATAGTGGGCGAGTGTGGGCACGCGTGGAGGGTCGCCACGGGTTATCTGTCTTCCAAGCTGCAGGAGAGCGGGATAGGCGTCATGCACGTATTCCACATCGTGTCGGCCGCGCTCAGGAGGAACGAGCTGGAGCTATATGCGGACGCCAACGGCGATCTGGTGTACGAGTACCGTGATCCCTGTCAGTATTCGAGGGGCGGAGGTCTGATAGAGGAGCCCAGGGAGATACTTAGGCGCGCCGTCAGGAATTACGTCGAGCCATCCCTAGGTGGAACCCGCACCGTGTGTTGCGGGGCGGGCGGCGGCAACCTGGCGCCGGAGCTCCTGCCGTTGACGCTCGATTACGCGAGGCTCCGGTACGACGCCGCCCTCAGGGATGGCGCGGACGTCGTGGTCTGGCCATGTGCGACCTGCAAGGCGCACGTCTCGCGCGCCCTCCGGGTTCTCAACTCCGAGAGCGGGAGGAACGTCAGGCTGTCGGGCCTCATGGAGCTGGTCTACCGCGCGCTGCCCCGCGCGCGTAGACGATGCGCTGGACGCCTTCCTCATCCTCAACGATGACCCGAGATAACAACTTTTCATCCATCATCGCATCACTCAGATAGCGCTGATTTCCCCCACCTTGTACATCCAGAGGTAAATTTTAAAATAAATTAATGTTTACGCAATTATCGTTAATCCCCGCAGCTTATGCTTAATCCTGGGTATATTTAGGCAGAATTTGTCAGTAAAACTGAAATTTAAGGCATTAATATCAATTTACTGACCGTCATGGTGGCCGATGGTCATGAGGTGGTCCTGACGAGCGAGCCGGCCATAGCAAGCGACGGCTCGGGCTCGACGCTCATCGGGTTCGTGAGCGCCCTTCCCGAGAACGTGCTGAGCGACAGGATCGCGTCCGCGCTTTTCGGCGTGGAATCCGGCGGCGATGGAATCGCCAAGAGGGCGCCGTACGGCCTCGCCAAGGTGGAGGCTAAGCTCCGGGAGCTGGGCATTGACGCGGTTATAGCCAGCCCGTACGAGCTGCACAGGGTGGTGGGGGAGAGGACCAGGGCGGTCGGCATATACACGATGGACGGCATGGGCTACAGTTACGGCTCCGGCATCACCTACTGGATTGTCAGGCTGGCCGGTATCCCGTACGTCGGGTTGCCGTTCATAGCGAGATCGTTCAGGTACGTGCTGAGGAGCGCAAACCTCTCCAGGTTCAGGAGGAACTTCCGGATCGTGATAGGAGGCCCGGCCGCGTGGCAGATAGCGGATAGCGGCATGCAGGACGAGCTGGGCGTCGACCACGTATTCGAGGGCGAGTTCGAGCGCGACGGGCCGGCGTTCTTCAGGTCGCTGTTATCGGGCGAGCCCGCGCCGCGCAGATTCTACGCAAGGCCCGCTGACATGGAATCCGTGCCCACGATAGTGACGCCGTCCAATGGGGGGATGGTGGAGGTCACCAGGGGGTGCGGGAGGGGATGCGCCTTCTGCACGCCCAACCTGAGCGGCATGATAAGGTCGTTCCCCTTCGATGGCCACATAGACAGGGAGATAACGCTGAACCTCGACAGGGGAGGGGCTGATAACATAACCCTTCACAGCGAGGAATACTTCAGGTACGGAGCCAGCGGGATAGATCCGCGCCCAGAGAAGGTGCTGGACCTCACGAAGAGGGCTTATGCACTTGTGAAGTCCCGCGGCCGCGACAAGACGATATCGACCGACTTCACGACCGCCGCGGTGGCCGTGCAGGCGCCCCAGCTCGTGAGGCGCGTCGGCGAATATATCAACGAGGGCGGGAGGCGCACGTTCATAGAGATGGGGATAGAGACCGGCTCGCCGGCCCTGATCGACAGGTACATGAGGGGAAAGGCCCTGCCATACAGGCCCGTGGAATACCCCGAGGTCGTCGAGCGCGCGGTCGGAATCCTGAACGACAACGGATGGATAGTCGTGGGGACCATGATACTGAACTTCCCCGGGGAGACCGACGATGACGTCATAGCTGACCTCGAGCTCCTGGACAGGCTGAAGGGGCTGAGGGTAGTGACGTTCCCCCTACCCCTCATACCGGTTGCGGCCTTCAGGAGGAGCGGCTTCACGGCGCTGGACGACATCCTCGAGGATCCGCTGAGGAGGGAGTTCGTGCTCAGGGCGCTCCACAAGGCGTTCGATGACCTGGGCGAGGGCGTCAGGATGGTGGCCGCGGGAGTGAGGGACCCGCTGAAGAGGGCGGGGATAACGGTCGCGGGGCTCGTGCTGCTCAGCCTGCTCAGGCGCCGCTACGCCGCGCAGCTGAGCTCCCGGGCGATTCCCCGGCCGGCCGACTCCAATTCCGGCCAGCGTGTCGGCGTCTCGGTGCCGGCCCCCGCCGCGTGACCATGCAGATCTTCCGTGTGACGGATGGGCCTCATGAAGTTCCCGGGCAGACGACATGGCTCAATGTGAGGGGCAGGAACGCGTGCTGGGAACTGACCACATGTGGCGCGAGGATGCCGGACCACGCGGCGGGGTAGACCGGATAGCAATGGCTGATCATTACGCTCCAGCGAACTGTCACGTCTTCTGACGTGTCACCTCCCCGGCCGAACCCGCTCATCCCCTTACGGGTGAGCGGAGGTCCAGCCTTCACAAGGACGTGTTCCGGACCCATGGCTAGGATTTCACATCCGGATGGGGATTTTGACCTTCAGGGTTTTCTCGGAATGGCACCGCATTACACCCATCATATACACCATCTCTGAAAGCTATATATCATCTGAAAAACGTATCTTTATATGATGCTTCAACGAAGCACTACCTGAATGAGTTCAGAAGGTGGCGCGGTTCGCATACGCATCACTAGGAGGGGGTTCCTGAAGCTGGGAGCTGCAACGGCCGCAGCTGCAGCCGTTGCCTCCGTTGCCTCCAAGATACCCCTCCATGGGATACTGTCGTCGGGAGGAGATCCGCCGTCCTCAAGCGCGCAGGGCCCGGCGCTATATCCCGTGTACTGCAGGGCCGGCAGCAGTGCCTGCTCGCTGCAGCTGTCGGTGGACGCCTCCGGAAGGCCCATATGGATACGCCCCAACACGGCATCCCCCCAGGCCGGGGAGTGCGACCGCGGCGCATCCGGCGTCTGGCTGTGGGATCATCCGCTGAGGCTCAGCGCTCCCCTCCAGAACGTCGGCTCTAGGGGGAATCCGAGCTGGAAGGAGATCTCGTGGAGCGACGCGCTGGACGGCATAGCGAGCCGCCTGAACGACGTCATATCGAAGTACGGGCCCCAGTCGGTGGCGGTCACCAGCCACTGGATGCCGGAATTCGCCACGCTGGGGATCCTGCTGGGCACCCCGAACAACGCGATACTACAGAGCGGGACGTGCTTCGGCGCGTCGGGGGCCGCGAGGGTGGCGATCTTCGGCGCCGGGACCGCCAGCCCGTTCGCGCTGATCCCGGACCTCGCGAACGCGCGCTATGTGCTGCTCATAGGGAGGAACGTGAACTGCACGATGGGGGAGCTGAGGGCGCTCTCCGCCGCGAGGGGCGACAATGTCCAGGTGGTCATCGTGGACCCCAAGATGCCGAACGCGGCGCTGCCCGCGGAGACGTGGTGGCTCCCCATAAGGCCCGGGACGGACGCGGCCTTCGCCCTGGCGATAGCCAACTATATCATACAGAACGGACTGTACGACGTGAAATTCCTAAAGGAGCACACGGACGCGCCTTTCCTGATCAAGCCGGACGGGACCCCGCTCACCGGGGCCGACCTGGGGTGGGGGAACGGCGACTTCGCGGTCTACGATGAGTACGCGGGCGCGATCACCAGTTACAGGTCATCGCAGTCCCCATCGCTCGAATACTCCGGGAGCGCGACCCTCGCGAACGGCTCCACGGTGCAGGTGACCACCGCGTTCAATCTGCTCGCCCAGAGGGCATCGAAGTACACCCCGCAGGTAGCGTCGGGGATCACCGGGATATCCGCGGACGAGATCGCGAGCATCGCCCGGGAGTTCGCGGATCTCAGGGGCGTCGCGTACACGGGATGGTGGAGCGCGAGGAACGGCAACGACTTCGACGACTGGAGGGCGATAGACATCCTGAACATACTCGTGGGCAGCGTAGAGAGGCCCGGCGGTCTACTCTTCCCGGTGCCCGGCGCTATCCCGTCGTTCATAGGAGTGTCGGGCGGCGTGATCAAGAGCGTATTCGGCGGCTCCGCCCCGGCGCCCAGCTCCCTCACGAAGTACCCCAGGGTCGACTGGTACAAATGGCCGATCCTCGCGAAGACCGGCGTCTCCCAGTTCAAGGGCGTCGTGGACGCGGCCCTGACCGGCGAGCCCTACCCGATAAAGGCGCTCTTCATAGTCGCGACGGAGCCGCTCCACAGGGACGTCGACCTCGAGAAGGTGAAGGAGGCGCTGAAGGCGATGGACCTCGTGGTGGTCATAGACGTGCTCCCGCAGGACGTGATCGACTACGCGGACTACGTGCTCCCCGACTCCATATATCTTGAGAGGGAGGAGATCACGTCGATCCCGGATACCCCGGACTTCGCGGTCGAGTACTCATATCCGGCGCTGAGCCCCCCTCAGGGGAACGACGCCAGGCCCATGCTCTGGGCCATGATGGAGATAGTCAGGAGGGTGAATCCGTCCATGGCCTCGGCCCTCGGCTACACCGACGAGATGAGCTCCGATCCGTGGGGATTCCAGAGGGAGGTGGCGGAGGCCGAGATAGCGGCGCTCGCGAAGGCCAACGGGATGGACCCCGGATCGTTCTATTCGGAGCTGAAGGCCAACGGGTTCATCGTGCTGAAGAGCCACAGCTACGGGATCCCGGCCCTGAAGACCCCGAGCGGGAGAATAGAGATCTACTCGCTGTTCGCGCAGCAGAACGGTCTGGACCCGCTCCCCGATTACGCCCCTCCGGCGTACACACGGCCCTCCTCGCCCGACGAGTTCGTCCTGATCACGGGGAAGGACTATCAGGTGACCAATCAGGCCGCGTGGCTCCTCCCCATGAAGTGGCTCGCCAGCGAGATGCGGATGATATGGATGAATCCATCGGACGCCGGGAGGCTCGGGATAAGCACGGGGGACATCATACAGCTGGAGTCGATCGACACCGGCGCGACCGCCACGGGGAAGGCGCTCGTCACCGACAGGGTGGCGCAGGGCGTGCTGTTCGTGCCCCAGGCGATGGGCGGGCACACATCCTCCATGATAACGGAGCAGTTCTCTTGGCTGACCGAGGGCGTCAATCCGAACGAGCTCAACGCGGGTTACGTGAGCAAGGTCGGAGTGGGCGTCCTCAACGCATCGGTGAAGGTGACCAAGATATGAGGCTCGGATTCCTGTGGGACACCACGCTCTGCGTCGACTGCGGCGCGTGCGTCGCGGCCTGCTCCGCCGCCAACTATCCCGAGGAGCGCTGGATGGAGAACAAGTCGTGGAACTGGCTAACGAGCAACATCCTGCTGACGTACTACGACGAGACGCCGTCGGGGAGGGCCTACTCGCTCCTTACATCTTGCATGCAGTGCGAGAACGCGCCGTGCGTCGCGGTGTGCCCGACCGGGGCCAGCTACATAGATGCGGACACGGGGCTCGTGCTCGTGGACTACGACAAGTGCATAGGCTGCAGGTACTGCATGGCCGCATGCCCCTACGGGATGAGGTGGCTCGATCCCATCAACGGCTGGCCGAACAAGTGCCCGGGTCCCGACTCGCTGGACAGGATCTCGAAGGGCGAGAATCCGCCGTGCGTCGCGGCCTGCCCGACGGGGGCCAGGGTGTTCGGCGACCTGGACGATCCGAACAGCGAGATATCGATGAGGCTGAGTGGGAGCGAGTCGATCAGGCTGCTCGATGACAAGGGCACGAAGCCGAAGTACTTCGTGGTGGTGGGCAGATCGCCGATCGCAGAGGAACAGGCGGCGGAGCTGCAACAGGGAGGTGGTTGATATGGTGTTCACCCAGCTTCAGGTGGTCGGATGGGGATGGGACATAGCGGCATTCCTCTGGCTGGCCGGAATGAGCGGCATGGCGGCCGCGATCTACGCGGCGCTGGTGCACGGCGGCCTGATGAGCGATGCCCGCAGGAAGGCCTACTCGTGGGCGCTCTTCGTCGGAATAGCGGCCGCGCTCGTCCTGGTTGTATCGGACCTCAGCAGGCCGTACAACCTGATGAACGCGATGCTGCTCTCGCTCGAGCAGGGGACGTTCGGAATAGGGAGGAGCTGGATGGCGATAGGCATAGTACTGCTCGCGATAATGGCGCTGATGTCGCTGGCGCTCCTGGTCTCGTCGTACGCTGGCGGGATCCTGAGTCCCCTGAGGGGGAGGGCTTACTCGTACGCAATGCTCGCCGTCGGAATCCTGGTCACAATGTACAGCGGATTCCTGCTGGCCGCCGCCCCCGGGCAGCCCTTCTGGAACACGCCGCTCCTGCCGCTCCTCTGGCTGGCCAGCGGGACCACCGCGGCTATGGGGCTCTCCGAGATAATGCTGTACAGGACCGGTGAGGATAGGGAGCTCTCCACGAGGATATCGCTCTACGGGGCATTCGCGGAGCTCGTCGAGCTCCTGACGCTGTCGGCGTACATGTACATGTCCTACGCAGCGATGGGGGTGGGCGCTCACATAGCGGCCGAGCAGATGCTCTTCGGGCCGCTCTCCTACATAACGTGGATAGGCGTCGTGGCGCTGGGGATAGTCGGCCCAATGATATCCGGGTTCGTGTTCGCCAAGTACAGGTACAGCGGCTATGCGCTGCTGGCCGTCGCGGTGCTCGTGATAGCTGGTGCGCTCCTGCTGAGGTACACTGTGCTCGCATCGAGCGCGTTCGAGCCCATAGGCCTGCTCTAGAGTCCGGGAGGCTCCGGCGTATTTTTCCATATATACGACGCAGCGGATGCTGTCTACGAGCCATCAGCGGCCGGA
>JAWDMO010000069.1:0-7036 GCA_046536535.1 Nitrososphaeria archaeon | reverse complement strand
CCCTTCGGGGGCTCTATCCCAAGCCTCTCGAAGAGCTCGGGGTGGCGCAGGGGGAGCTCCACCATCTCCCGTATCTTCTGTATCTCCTCCTTCAGCCCGCCGATGTCCTCGTAGGTCACGCGCTTTATCCCCTTCAGGTCCGCGGCCCTCTCGGATATCGTTATCGACGTCCTCTGGGTGATTATGGCGGCGTCCGCCTGCGGCTGGACGGCGGTCACCTGGAAGGTGAGCCTCCCGCCGAAGTAGGGGACCATCACGCTGTCCCCCTTCACCACCGGTATGCCCTCCAGCGCATCGGCTATGTACCGCTCGTCTATGGGGGGGACGTTCTCCAGCGGCGCGAGGGTCACCTTCTCGGCCGGGACCGCCTTCGCCTTCCTCACCGCCACGGTGTCCCCTATGGCTATGCCGGCGTTGTTCCTTATCAGGCCGTCCACCCGTATGAACCCCCTCCCCTCGTCCGAGGGGTAGAGCGGTAGGCACTTCGCGACGGTCCTCTTCCTCCCCTTGACCTCCAGGACGTCCCCCGTCGAGGCGCCGAGCATGTCCATGACCTCGTAGTCAACCCTGGCCACGCCCCTCCCCACGTCCCTGGTGTATGCCTCCATGACCCTCAGGGTGACGGAGTCGACCATCTGTATCCCCTTTCCCCTGACCACTAGGCGGCGCCGTTCCTTAATAAGAGTTGGCGTGAATGTGGATGGCGTTGGTCGGATAAGCCGAGATGGAGGACTACCGGCTGGGCGGCGCCCGGGCGCGCATGCCCGCCTCAGCTCCGGGCCGATGGATCGGCGGGGTACCAGCGCCTCGAGCGCGCCATGAGGGCCAGCGCGATCACGAGCGCGATCAGCGCGACCCCGAGGATCCCGTAGGCGTCGTTCCTGAGCGCCGCGAGCTGGGCGGTCGTCTCGAACTGTATTTGGGCGTCGGCGGACATCCCGTCGGACTGGGCGACCTGGACCACGAGCGAGTGGGTCCCGTCCGGGTAGCTGGACGCGTTCAGCTGATACTCCACGGCGCCGCCGTGATCCACCGTGTAGACGGGGGACCCGTCCACGAGTATTGAGACGGATGATATCCCCTGCCCCGTGACGTTCACGTCCACCGGTACGACACCGCTGTAGGGGACGTCCTGCGACGGGGATATTATCGCTATCGAGGGGAGCGCCGGGGTCAGCGAGGAGACCTCCGACGGCGGCGATCCCATGGAGAGGCGGGAGCCGATCAGGGTGACGTTCGATAGGCGGGAGCCGATCAGGGTGACGTTGCTGTCCACCGCCACCACGCTTCCGCCCTCCACGTACCGCAGGACCGCGTTCGATCCCTCTATGTAGAGGGTCCCGTTGACCGTGGAGTAGGATATCGTCGGGCTGCCCCCGCTCACCGTGTCGTTCCCGAGGAACGCGTCGTCCGACAGCGATACGGGGGGCGCGCCCGCGAACGACAGGCGGCTCCCCAGGAGGGCGAGGCCGGACGTCTGCGCCGGCTGCGACTCGTTCACCCCCTCCATGAACACGAGCGGGGATACGTAGAGGGCGCGCTGCGAGGAGAGGCTCGCGTTCGTCGGGACCCCGTCCCAGGAGAGCCCCGACACGAAGACGTCGTAGGGGCCGCTGTAGCCCTGGGGTCCCACGCCGACGGTCCCGGTGCTCAGGTTGTACGCGAACGGCGCGTAGGGGCTGGGCAGGCGGACGCTCCCCGTCCACGCGTTCAGCGATGGATCGTACCGGAGCGGTATCCCGAAGTAGGCCAGCTGCCCGTACTCCGACTGCAGGTCGCTCGAGTACGCCGACGCGGTGTACATCCCGTACCTGACCTCCGTCCCGTTCGCGTACGTTATGTTCGCGAATATCGTCAGGGTCTGGCCCTCATACGACTGCCTCACGGTCGATATAGCGGGCGTGGACTGCGACGGGGCTACGTAGATCTGGCCGAAGAACGAGCCGTTTATCCACTCGCCCAGGGTCGTGGAGTTGTACGAGGAGCCGAGGATCACCGTGTAGAGGCCGGGCATCGCCCCCGCGGGGACCCTCACGGCGGCCGCGTACTGGCCGGGCGCGACGGGGCTGGCCGGCACGTCCACGGCCTCGACGACGGACCCGTTCGGGCCCACGAGGACCGCGGTCACGTTCGACCCGTACATCGCGTCCTGGTACACAGATGCACCGGTGGAGAGGCCCGTGACGGACGGCGTGTTCAGCGGCGGAATCACGTACGCGTATATGAACACGCTCTGGCCGGGCGCGACGGAGCCCGGCTCCGCGAGGACCTGGGGCAGTATCAGCGAGCCCTGCAGATCCGCGCCCTGCATGAACGGCGTATAGCCGTACGCGCCCCGCGCCACGAGGACCATCGGGCCGTACGGATAGCTGCCGGACATGTAGCCCGTCCATAGCCCGTAGATGGAATTGTAAGCCAGCGACACGGGGGCCTCCGGGGAGTAGGCGTTGTCCGAAATATTGTAGGCCTCCGGGACCAGGGAGAAGGCGCCGCCCGTTATCAGGTCGCCCGCGAGGTCGGTCACAGCCGCGTAGACGGGGATCCCGAACTGCGCCGACTCCGGGTAGATCGGGGGCGGCCAGAGCACCTGCATCACGTAACCGGAGTACACCTCGGTCATCCCGGCGCCGCCGGCGCCGCCGGAGGTCCCGGATACGTCGACGTACGAGATCCCCGATGCGTTGGCCGGGACGGCGAGGGTCCCGGTCCACGCGCCCAGCGAGTAGTTGTAGGCCAGCTCGGCCGGCGCCGTGACGCCCTGGAGCGTCACGAGGTCGGCGCTGAAATTGCCGGCCGTGACAGCGGATCCGTCCTCCGTGACGTTCGCGACAACCGTGATCTCCTGGCCGGGGAGGAACTCGTCGTTCTCGGGGACCTCCATGGAGGGGTTGTAGGCCTGAACGGTGACGTTCAGCGAGGGGCGGGGGGCGATCGACCTGAGGGCCGACGCCATGTTCCCGGCGTCCGGCGTCCCCAGGCCCGCGACGGGGTTGTAGCCGGGGCCGGCGACCCAGGGTATGCTGTAGCCGAACGACACGGGGTCCACGGAGCCCGTGGAGTAGCCCTCCCCGTAGAGGAACGGATTGATGTTCCCGAGCGGGCGTCCCGCGTACTGCATGACGGCCGCGAGCATCCCGGCCAGGAGGGGCGAGGCCTCGCTCGTCCCGGCGAAGAGCCCGGTATGGTTGCCCGGGGCGACGTACCACGTGCCCGGATAGGGGCTGGCGGAGAGCGATAAGTCGGGGACCATCCTGCCGTACGGGTAGGTCTGCGGGACGCTCAGGTTGGACTGGTACCACGGCAGGGGCTCCAGGTCGCTGACCCCGCCTGTGGAGCCGCCGTAGTTGGCGAGGAAGGGGACGAACCCGTAGTTCGACCATGCGGTCTGGACGGACGAGTTCCCCGACTCGTAGACGGCGGTGCCCCCCGCGGCGGTCACGAACGGCGACGTGGACGGATAGATGGCGCCGCCGAGCGGGCCTGCGCTGTATCCGCTCCCGCCCGCGTCCCCGCTCGACGCTATGAACGTGATGCCCTCGGCGCTCCCGAGCGCGTAGTACTGATCCGCGGAGATCACGTTCGCGACGAGGTACGATGGGCCGAGGGCCGGCGTGTAGGATTCCGGCGTGCCGAAGCTCTGGGAGAGGTCGTCCACCGCGTGCTGCTGCACTATGTACGCGATTATCGACCCCAGCGGGAGCGCGCCGTTCGCCGCGTAGAGGGTGACGTTTGCCCCGGGGGCCATCGCGTGCGCGAGCTCGACGTCCCCGGATATCTCGTCGGCCCACCCCGTCAGGATCCCGAGGTTGGGGTCGTAGGGACCTATCGGGACCACCGTGAAGTTGGGCGGGTTGGGGATGCCGAACTCGGCGTCGAAGGCGCGGAGCTGCTGCGCTATGTACGGGTCGCCGTAGAGGTCCAGGATGCCGATTGTGTGGCCGGCGCCGTCGTACCCGGACGAGATGAGGCCCGTCTCGTTGTACGCGGACCGGAGGTCCACCGCGGGAATTCCCTCGATCGGGGAAGTCTGGTTGGGCTCCGCGGACGCCGCCAGGCCCGACAGCGCGCCCTGGGCCACGAGGGTGGGCGGGCTGTGGAGGAGGACCGCCGTCACGTTGGACGCGTAGACGTAGACGCCGGGCAGCGACGGGGCCCCGGACGCAGCGTAGTAGCTGAGGGTCCCGTTCGAGTACAGGTCCACCGAGAGCCCCAGGTACTCCTCGACCTGGGAAGCGGTCCCCACCGCGACTATGGCGGAATCGAGCGCGGCCAGCTCCACCCTGAATCCGTGGGCAGTCAGGTAGGAGTCCACGGAATCGAACTCCGAGGTCGGGTAGAAGAGGGACGCCGCCTGCCCCTCCGTGAGGAAGCGGCCGTAATCGGGGGACCCGGGCGTGGAGACCTCCATCGCGATCGAGTATAGCAGCTGCTGGTTCCTCAGGGGGATCGTGATGGCCACCAGGACGGGCTGGGAGCCCGATAGGGGGCCGGAGTCCCTGAACCCGGGCAGCGCCGGCGCGGGCGACGCCATACCGGCGGGCGTGAACGTCGCGGGGACCGCCGGGGCAGGCGACGACAGCGCGACGGCCGGGGCCGACATGTACCCGAACGACATGGATAGCACGAGGATCATCACGGGGAGATATCTCGGGGATATCACTATGATCGCATGTCGTGGCGGACCTATATATATGTGCGGTACGGGGACCGCGTTGAATTATATAAGAATATCACTCGATAGCGTCATCCGCGAGCATATTTCGCACATGCCCGTTACTCGATCAGATGGTCGTAATTCCGCGTCGGGTCCGCTAAATATTCGGCGCGGCGATCGGTCCCCGGGCTTAAGTGGTCAGGGGGATTGCGGATCGGATTCCGGCCGGGATGGAGGCCGGCGATTCCCCGCGGCCGCCCCGGGGGGGCGGAACGAGCCCCTCTCGGACAGCAGCTTCCACGCAGCGACCAGGAATATTATCCAGTCCGGCGGGACTATTCCCTTCAGCGGCAGGCCGAGCGCGAATGTGAACAGCGTGGACGCCAGGCCAAGGGCTATCGAGACCGCGGACGCCGCCAGGGGCGCGGCGCCTGCCCTCCCGCGGTACAGCTCGTACCCTCCGTAGATGCCCAGGAGCCCGGCTATCAGGTACAAGGCCGCCGCGTACACGACGATCCTGAGTATCGAGTTGAACACCAGGGTGAGCAGGAGGAGCATGCCCCCGCTTACCAGGAGGAGGCCGAGGGCCTCGTGGCCCTCGGCCCGCGGGCGGTCGAGCCTGTAGCCGCAGTTCGCGCAGAACTTGGCTCCGTCCGGGTTCTCGTATCCGCACTTGGGGCACTTGACCAATCCCGGCGGATGACGGACGCACGAAGTAATAAGGTTCACGGGCCGATACGATGATGGATGAACTCCGCGGGGCGCGGACGACCGGGATGCGGCCGCGCGGGAAACAATATATTTGTCCGCGCCCCCGCTCCATGGGTTGGTGGTGGACACGGAGGCCGTCCCCAACGGATACCTCGTGAGGAGGGCCACCCGGGGGGATCTGCGCGAGGTCATAAGGCTGAACAGGGAGAACCTGCCGGAGAACTACTCGGACGAGTTCTTCGAGGAGGTCCTCGAGTCGAACCCCCTGACGTTCCTGGTGGCGCAGAGGGAGGGAGATTCTGAGGGGAAGGGGGGCCTCGTCGGCTACATAATGTGCAGGGTCGAGATAGGGTTCCCGCTCGTCGGGAGGTCGCCGCTCGTCAAGAAGGGACACGTCATATCTGTGGCGGTCGAGGAGGGGCACAGGAGGAGGGGGGTCGGGAACGCGCTCATGGTGGAGGCCATGAAGGCGCTGAGATCCAGGGGATGCTCCGAGGTTTACCTGGAGGTCAGGGTGGGGAACGACCCGGCCATATCGCTCTACAGGAGGCTCGGGTTCCGGGTCTCCAGGAGGATACCCGGGTACTACAGGGACGGGGAGGACGCGTACGTGATGGCAAGGTCGCTCTGAGATGCAGATGTGGATCGCCGCCGGGGAGGCGCTCGTCGCCGCCAGCTATGCCGCGGCGGCCTACCAGGATCTGAGGAGCAGGGAGGTGGAAGACCTCACGTGGATACCGGCCGGGGCGGGCCTCGTAGTCCTCGCGGCGCTGGGGACGGGCGGTGGATACGGGCTCGCCGCGCTCCTGGCGAAGGTCGGCCTTATGGCGGCGCTGGGGATCGCGTGGAGGAGGATGGGGCTCATGGCCTCCGGCGACGTCCCGGCCGTGGCTTTCTCGGCGGCCAGCGCGTGTTACATGTCCCCGCTCCCCGAGCTGATTGCCTCGCTCGCGGCCGTCCTGGCGATATCCGCCGCGGAGACGGGGATGAGGTGGAGGGCCGTGCTCGGCGTGGAGGAGGCGATCTCCGACGGCAGGTGGATCCCCAGGAGGATACTGGGAGAGGGGGGAGAGGTCCTCCGGGACCTCTCGGACGTCGGGCCGGAGGACGCGCTGAAGGCGCTGGAGGGGTACCGCGGGTCGGGCGATGCCGGGACCAAGATCAGGGTCGAGGCGTCCTACGGTGTCCCGATGGCGGCCGCGCTGGGGATCGGATACATAGTGGCATCGATAGCGATGGCGGCCGTGCGCGCGTGCTAGGATTTCGCCCTGCGCGGGCACGCGTTCACACATACCTATCGTATACCCGGCCTCCTCCACGCCCTAGGGCGAGGGTTCCCCGAGGTCTCAAGGGTTACACCCCTTTACGGGTGCTACTCTGTTGTGGTCCACGATGAAAGATAGAGGCTTCTTTACCGTTGAAACAATTACGTCCACTGCTTTTTTGAGGATGTTCAATGCGCCGTTTAGATCCGAATGCAGTTTATGCCCTAACGGACAACTGACTACTCCCCTCGGTCTCCTCTCGACTTCAACTTGATGGTAAGCACAGTACTTTGAAGTGTTATACTCAACGACCTCAAACACCTTCATTCCGTACTCTTGAGCCTTCAGCTCTATGATGTCCATCAACTTGCGGTAAGACCACATGTTTACCGTGAACTTGTTGCCC
>JAWDMO010000068.1:0-7075 GCA_046536535.1 Nitrososphaeria archaeon | reverse complement strand
CAGACCGGACATAAAAGCCTCTCGTAAGGGGCTACATCACCCACCTCGCGATGGGGATTTCCGCTCCCTTGAACCCCCGAACGCTTAAATCTGCCCCTTATCCACAGCGGGACGTCTTGAGGGGGAGCAACTACAAGCTCACCAGGGGGATGCCCTACGTGAGAAGGGAATACATACACGGAAGCCCGCAACCCAAGGTCAGCAAGTTCACCGTGGGCAATCCACACGGCAGCTACGATTTCAAGCTGGAGCTCGTGTCGAAGCAGCGCGCCCAGATAAGGCACAACGCGCTGGAGGCCGCCAGGGTGGCGGCGAACAAGACCATAGAGACCATCGGGGAGACGAACTACTACCTCGTGGTGAAGGTGTATCCGCACGTCATATTGAGGGAGAACAAGATGATAGCGACGGCGGGCGCCGACAGGCTCCAGGAGGGAATGAGGAGGGCGTTCGGCAAGCCGGTGGGCCTGGCCGCGCGCGTGGACAACGACACGGCGCTCTTCGAGCTCTACGTGAGGCGCGACGACCTGGAACTGGCCAAGAGCGCGCTCGAGGTGGCGTCGAGCAAGCTCCCGGTTAAGACCGAGCTCAGGATATCCGAGATAGCGAATTCATCGTCCGAGTGATCGCTTGAGCGACATAATAGATGTATATGTCGATACGGGTAAAATAGATGACGTATTGAAGAGGCTCAAGCCTAGGAGGGCCGGGGTGGCGGCGCCGGATGGCCTCCAGGGCGCGGCCCGCCTGGTCCACGATCACCTGAAGGACGAGGGAGTGGAGCCCGTGATAATTCTGGATCCGACGTACGGCTTCTGCGACCTGCAGGATCAGCAGGCTGAGGCGCTGGGGCTCGACGTGGTGTTCAACCTGGGCCATTTCTCGCCGGTCGACCTCTCGAGGGACACCGTGCTCATAGACGTGGAGTACCTCCTGCCCGACGGCAGATTGAGGGAGCTCGCGGCGGAGCTCTCGAGGCGCGCAGTGGAGAGGGGCTGGAGGAGCATCGGGCTGTTCTCGACGAGCAACTACGGGAAGGCGCGCCGGTCGCTTGCCAGGTTCCTGGAGGAGGCGGGCATCGGCGTTCAGCCCGGAGATGACGAGAAGATCGGCCCGCTGTTCGCGTGGCAGATCACCGGCTGCATGTTCCCGGGCCCGTGGAAGCACGGATCCGCGGTCGACGGCATGGCATTCCTGGGATCCAGCAGGTTCCACGCGATCGCGATGAGGGCCGCGACCGGCAGGACCACGCTGCTGCTGGATCCCGAGTCCATCGAGGTATCGGACGTCGAGGATGACGCTATCATGATGGAGCGGCGCGCCGCACTGGCCATCTACAGGGCGATCGATGCCAGGTCGTTCGGGATCGTGGTCGGGGAGAAGACCGGGCAGAGATACGTCGGCCTGGCGCGGGCCCTGGGGAGCGCGCTGGAGAGGCTGGGCAGGTCCGTCTATTATTATTCATTATATGAAATAACGGCCGACAGATTGGGCGCGGTGCAGTACGTCGACGCGTTCATCGCGCTCGCGTGCCCCAGGATAGGCCTGGACGGCGTGGGGATGGATCGCCCGGTCCTGGCATACCCGCAGGCCGCACAGCTGTTGCGGATGTTGCGGGGCAAAAGCTTGAATATGGACGAACTGCTCCGGATGCCCTTGTGGGCGTGGGTGGGCTATGACCGGTAAGGGCAGGGCGGGCAGGGCTACGCCCGGGGACGGGCTGGCAGTCATAGAGGAGGCGGTGCCCTTCGGGGACTTCTACGTGGACCTGCAGGGTACCGTGCGCGCGACGAAGGTATCGAAGTTCGACCTGAACGCGATCCTCAAGGAACTGAGGATCTCCGGCGTGCCGATGAGGAGCGAGGTGCCGAAGCCGGGCGATTACGTCGTGGGAACTGTGGACGACGATCTCCCGGAGGATATGTACAGCATAACAATTTACAAGATAAATGATCACGAAAGCAAGGCTGGCATCACGGCAATACTGGCGACCGGGGGACGCCGCGGCCGCAGGGAAGGCCCACCGGTTGAGCTCAACGATATAGTGAGGGCGAAGGTGCTGGGAGTGGTGGACGGAATAGCGTTCGCCGCCATCTCGGACGACAGGTGCGGCGTCCTGTGGACCCGGTGCAGCAGATGCGGCGGCAAGGTCGCAAGGCACCAGGGGGGCTACGTCAAATGCCTGAGGTGCGGCAACAGGGAGTATCGCGAGCTGGCGCCGGACTTCCTTTCCGTGAACGCCCTCTCGTGAGCGTCGTCCGGCGAATTCACCAAAGCCTTATAACCATGCGTCGATCGCCACGCGTCATTATTATGAATGTCAAGCTCGTCAGGAGGGAGGGCGGCCTGATGGAGCTCCAGCTCGAGGACACCGACCTGTCGCTCGTGCAGATACTCCAGCTGGAGCGCCTCAGCCATGAGACCGTGGAGTTCGCGGCCTACAGGAGGTCCCATCCCCTCGAGAGGAAGTACTTCCTGGCCGTGCGCGCGAAGGATGGGAAACCCAGGGATGCATTGCTCAGGGCTCTCGGCCATGCCAGGGATGAACTGGGCGCGCTGGGAAACGAGCTGGTCAAGGAGCTGGGGGTGCAGCAGTAGTTGTTCTGCCCGAAGTGCGGCACCAAGATGCTGCTCAGGCAGGTGAAGTCGGGGAAGGAGAGGAAGGTCGTCTGGGTCTGTCCAAGCTGCGGATATACCGTGGAGGCCGGGAAGGAGAAGATGGCCGTTCAGACGGGGGAGCCGAAGGAGACAGCTCTCCAGGTACTGGATTCCGATATAGCGAACCTGAAGACGATGCCGACGGTCGAGATTGAGTGCCCGAAGTGCGGCAACGACCGGGCGTACTGGTGGCTGGTCCAGACGAGAAGCGGGGACGAACCCCCGACCATATTCTACAGATGCACCAAGTGCGGTTATACGTGGAGACAGTACTCCTGACTGGGCCCGGGAACGGCCGGGGCTGCAATCCATCATCAGGTCCGCACATTTCACAAGCATGGAACTGGCTTTCCATGATGTTCACAATCAAGTGCCGCGAATCGCGATGGAACGCGACATAGCGGGCGAAGCCCGTATGACATGCATGTCTAACGCAGTGTTCGGCACGGTTTTAGCCCGGTGCGACTAACCTGTGCTGGGTTGTTCAGGATAATTTGCCCGGCATGCGGGGACGTCATCTACGAGTCGGAGGAGGAGAAGTCCCTGAAGGTCGTTCTGAGGCCCTTCGGCTACACATGCCCGCGCTGCGGAGCACGCCTCAGCCCCTATGAGGTAAGGGCCAAGGTCGTTTCCGCGCGATGACTGCGACGAACCCCGCCATCCGGGGCCGGACATGCGGAGCTGGCTAAAGGCCGCCGGCGATCGGCAAAGGCCCCCGGAATGCGAATCCGGGACCCGGGCGTCTAGCTCCTTCCCCGGATTCTGTGCAGCGCCGCCAGATCCGGTTCGAATCTGCGCAGCCTGTCGGGGATCTGCGCCTCTATGGGATCCATGAAACTGATGCCCCTCGTCTTCTTCTCCGTCCATATGCGCGAATTGAATTCGATTATGTCGTCCGTGTAATCGAGCAGGGATTTATCGTGGTCGATGTGCTCCGGATAGCGCTGTACGTGTATGGAGCTCCCGTCCACCGAGTAAAGCTGGCGCCAGATCGCGTCCGTTATGAACGGCAGCATCGGCGCCTGCAGCAGCAAAATCCCCCTCAGGACCGTGTGCAGGCCGCACCACGCGGATCCCCGCTCGGAGTCGCCGAATCCGCGGCCGTACGCCCTCTCCTTCACCATCTCCACGTAGTGGTCCGCGAACACGCCCCACGTGAACGACCTTATCGCGTCCATGGCCGCGTGGAAGTCATATGAGTCGTTGTGGGAATTGACGTCCTCCACGAGCCTGCCGAGTCCCGCGACTATCCAGCGATCGGTATCCACGTTCAGCTCGCAGCCGGGTTCCGCCGGGAACGACGACACGAACCTAGCTAGGTTCCAGAGCTTGGTGAGATATCTAGCGTGGCCCTCGATCCTCCTGTACGAGCACCTTATGTCGCCCTCGGTTATGTCGCCTTCCAGGAACGCCCACGCCCTCAGCGCCTCCGCGCCGTACCTGTCTATGACCTCGCCCGGGTCCACGACGTTGCCCAGGGACTTCGCCATCTTCCTGCCCTCCTCGTCCACAACGTGCATGTGCACCCACACGTCCCTGAAGGGGGCCCTCCCGAACAGGAGGACCGATTTGAGGAATGTGAAGTACAGCCAGCTTCTGACTATCTCCTTCCCCTGTGGACGGAGGGACGCCGGGAAATTCCCGTCGAAGAAGCCCCGGTCCCACAGGTAACCGAGCACGTATTCCACCGTGCTGCTCGAATCGAACCAGGTGTCGAAGATCCTGGTCTCCCCGACGAAGTCCCTCGAGCCGCAGCGGGGACATGAGTCGACCGGGGGCGGCTCCCTCCAGGGCTGATAGTACTTGCCGGGCGGCGGGACGATGCGCTCGCCGCAGTTCCTGCAGTACCACAGCGGGATCTCGGTGCCGTAGTAGCGCTTCCTGGATATCGGCCAGTCCTCGCTCAGGCTCGATATCCAGCTCCTGAGGAGTTCCCCGCTCTTGGGCGAGTGGAAATTCATCTCGCCCATGGCGCCCAGCAGCTCGTCCCTGAACGCCACCTGTTTGACGAAGAACTCGTCGCTGGCTATGAGCTCTATCGGCGTCTTGCACCTCCAGCAGACGGGCGTCCTGTGCCTTATCCTCTCGATTTTGACCAGGTATCCACCGGTCCGGAGATCCTCCACGATCCGCCTGCGCGCCTCCTTCACGCTGAGGCCGGCGTAGGGTCCGGCATCCCCCGTCATTCTGCCGTCCTCACCTATGAGATAGGTCGGCTCCAGGCCGAGCTCCCTGAATACCTGCAGGTCGGCGGAATCGCCGAAGCTGCATATCATGACGAGCCCGGTACCGAAGTCCGGTTTGGCGTAGGGGTGCGGGATTATGGGTACGCTCCTTCCGTACATGGGCACCACGGCGCGCCTGCCTTTGAGATCCCGGTAACGGCCGTCGTCCGGGTTGAATATCACCGCCTTGCACGCGCCCAGCAGCTCCGGCCTAGTGGTCGCGACCGTCACCTCGCCGCCTCCCTCGATCGCGAAGCGCACGTAGACCAGATCCGTCTCGAGGTCCTCATACTCGACCTCCGCGTCGGATATGGTCGTGCCGCACCTGGGGCAGTAGTTGACGGTCTTCTTCCCCTCGTATATCAGCCCCCTACGGTACAGTTCTATGAACGTCTCCTGGGTCAGCCTCCTGAACTCCGGGTCATCGGTCTCGTAGAGGCCGCCCGGCGCGTGGGATACGCGCCAGCTGTTGAAGCTGATCCCCAGGCGCTTGAAATAACCCAGCGTGACACCCTCATACCTGTTCAGGAGCTCCCGGCACTTGCCCAGGAACTCCTCCCTGGGGGTAGTCCGGGGGCTCATCTTGTACTCCTTCTCCACCTGTACCTCTATCGGGAGCCCGTTCCGGTCCAGGCCGAGGGGAAACAGGACGTCGAATCCCTTCATGCGCCTGTACCGGGCTATCGCGTCCATCCAGACATACGTGTAGGCGTGGCCTATATGGATCGGCGAGTTTATGTAGGGAGGGGGCGTATCTATGGAATAGACCCGCCCTCCATTTTTTAACTTAAATTCATATATATTTGATTTATCCCACTCGTCTAGGAACGCGCCCTCCCACGATTTATCCCACCGCTTGGCCTCTATCCTGGGCTTGTAGCTGCTCATGGATCGATCCCTGCGCCCTGTACCTCAGCAGCGCGCCGAGGCCCCCAAAGCTCTTAAACATTTGTCCATGCTCGGTCGCCGACGATATCATCTCCACGTCGGTGCCCAGCTCCTGCGCCTTCTCCTCTATGTAGTCGATGAGGTCCATCGACTTGTAGGACCAGTCGGAGGATCCGCACGATGGGCACCTCTCCTGCGACCCCGCGGCCAGCGCCCCCGCCTCGTCCTTCGACTCCACGAATTTCTCCGATGTGTACCCGCATTTATTGCAGACGAACTCCAGCCTCCTCATGTTCACACTGTCCGATATCAGGACCTTGTCGGCGGCGCCCGACAGGAGGGCGCTGAGCACGTTCTTGAGCCCGTAGACGGCGAGCCCGTTCGGGCTGCCCGCCTCCTTCAGGAACTCCTCCACGAGCGACTTCTCCTCCAGCAGCCTGATGTCCCTGAGGAGATCCGCGGCCCGCTCCAGGGTCTCGCGAACCCCCTCGTCCCCCGCATATGACGTGTCGACTATGCCGACCACCATGTTCTGCAGCCTGTAATCCAGGTACCCCTGTTTATAGAAATCCTCCTTATTAGGCCCCGGACCACTTATTACTAACTTCTTTATCTGGTGCTGATCTATGAATATTTTAGCAGCGTGATCCGCCACCCTCGTGAAGAAATCGTTGAGCTCCACCTCCCTCAGCCTCTCGAACCTCCTCGCGGATTGGCCGCCCTGTCTGTGCTTTCCGCCCACCCCGGACGTGATGTTCTGCACTATCTGGAGGGAATTTCCGGCGAGGATGCCGAACGACGCCTCCGACGAATCGAGCGATATTATGCCGACCACTTCCGTCTCCTTCAGCATGTCCTTCAGTATGTCGACGTGGAAGTGGTCGTCGCATCGATACAGGAACGTGGGCACCGGCTTCGGGGGCTCTATCTCGTAGAGCACGAACTCCTCCAGATCCTTCCCGGGCGTCGGGATCGCCCCGCAGAACACCGCGAGCCCGTTGGGCGGAGGCCGTCTGTACAGCTTGAGCCGCTGCATGATCTTCGTCAGCGCGTCCTGGACGTTGTTCCTGGTCGTGTCGCTCTTTATGTTGGAGGCCGTGCTGTACTCCTCCCTCAGGGTATTTATCACGTCGTGTATCGGCCGATTCGGGGGCACGTAAAGCGATATGAGCTCCGTCCCTCGCCCCCTGACGTTCTCCAGCTCCGAGACGAGCCGCCTTATCTTGTATATTGCCACGGAGTTGTATCCCGGCAAGTTCGCGGTTCTGCCGCAATCGTTCCTTTTATGCTTTTGGGGGTTTTGG
>JAWDMO010000067.1:0-7218 GCA_046536535.1 Nitrososphaeria archaeon | reverse complement strand
AGCTCTCCGGCGTGAGGATCTCGGACGCGCTGAGGGAGGTGGGGCGCCGCGGCGAGGCCGGCGGCACCGGCGGGGCGATTCGACCGGGGCGCCGAGCGAGCTGCCTTTATTATCCGGCCGGAATCTCCCTCATGCGACTGTTGGCGCCGCTTGTGATGATCCTGGAGATCCTGGCCTTCCAGCTTATAGCCGGCCTCATCGGTTCCCTCGCGGGACTGGGCGGCGCCGCCGGTGTGCTGGGCGCGAACTCCCCCCTGAACACGTCCACCATATCGCCCGCGGCCGTCGCATCCGGGTTGGCGTCGCTGGATCCGCTCTCGCTGATCCTCCTGGGCCTAATGCTGCTGATTGCCACGCCGGTCCTCAGGGTCGCCCTGGGGATAGCGTCGTTCGCCAGGGAGAGGGACTGGCTCTACGTGCTCATCACGTCGATCGTGTTCGTGAACCTAGTGATGGCGATATTCGTGCTCCCCTCCGCTCTCCACCTATGATCCAGCGGGGATGGCGCCAGACCGGCTTGGATCGGGCGATTGCGGCGGGTATGCCGGGGGAGACCACCGCATTGACCGTCGCCGCGGGGACTCCTCGACGAGTTCCGGCCATCACCGAGCGGTGCGGGCCTATCCGATCCTCTTCACGGCGGATCTCACGCGGCGATGCCCACGACGAGCGCGTACGCCGCGTACAGCGCGATGCCGACGGCCGCGACCCGGCCGAGCCTGCCCGAGCGCACCTGCCACAGGACGATTATCGAGGCCAGCTCGGTCGCGGCCACGCTCAAAATCGCCGCGGAGTTCAGCCTCCAACCCGTCAGCAGGATCCCGAGCGCCGGGTACACCGTGGAGAACATCACGGATTCGCCGATCAGGGCGCCGACCGCCAGGGTGTCCCTGCCCCTGAACGCCCAGATGAGCGATGAGAGCGTCTCGGGGAGGGCCGTCGCGAGCGGTATCATGATTATCGAGAGCGAGATTGCCGGGATCCCGAGCGCCCTCGACATGTCGGCCGCGGATCCCACCATGACGTACGATCCCGCGAGCAGCAGGGGAACGGACGCCGCGAGCTGGATGGCCACGGCTGCGCGCGACCCGCCCAGCGCCCTCTCAATAATCGTCGGGCCCTCCGCCTCCACGGGGGACCCCCTCCTCCTTGACATCGCGTACGCGTACGCGATGTACGAGGCCGCGAGCGCCGCCGCCACGGGGATCCTGGAGGCCGCGAGCGCCACGGGGAGGAGGACCAGCGGATACAGGATCGCGAAGAACGCGTACGGCACCGAGAGCTCCCTGTCCACCTCCATGCCCCGTCCCCTCCTGCCCAGTGCGGATCCGATCGCGGCCGCCAGCAGGACGGCGGGTATCGAAAGGGTCGCGATTGTGAATGGCTCACCCAGGACCGTGCCGGCTCCTATATCACCTCCCTCCCGCCCGTAGAGGAACACCGAGATCAGCAGCACCGCCAGCTCGGGCGTCGACGTGAACAGCGGGGACACGACGGACCCCAGGAAGGACGATCCCAGATCCATCTCCTCCCCAAGCCTCTCGGCGGCCTCGGTGAAGAGCAGGCTCGCCGCGAACGTCAGCGCGATGCCGGCGAGGAGCACGAGGAGGGGGAGCACGTTGATGGCGCCCGCGGGCGCGGCTTATGCGTTGCGGCGCTCGATTCAGCGGCGCTCCGGGATAGCTCCTCGAGCTCCGAACGATCGACGGAGGGCTCGCGACGGCCGAGCCCGGTCGCCCGATGCCGCAAAGTTGTTCCATATCAGGAACAACTTTATAGCAAAGTTGTTCTGCTTATAGAACAACTTTGCGCGAGGAGGATTTCGCCCGGGTGATCGCCGAGTGGAGGGCATGGAGGCCGCCGGCATCCGTAGAGCGCGAGCTGAAGCTGTCGCTGTCACCCACATACATAGTCGCTGTGGCCGGTCCGAGGCAGGCCGGGAAGACCTACCGCATGTTCCAGCTGGTGAGGGAGCTCGAGGAGGCCGGGATACCGCGCGGGAACATCCTCTACGTCAACTTTGAGCACGAGAGGCTCAGGGGACTGGACGCACGCGACCTGGAGGACATGATGAAGGTGTACTACGGCGCCCTCGGGCCGGACGGGAGATTCCCCATCTATCTTCTCCTTGACGAGGTACAGCTCGTCGGGGACTGGGACAGATGGGTGAGGAGGATGCACGACTCGGGCGGGTACAGGATCTACGTCACGGGATCCACCTCGAGGATGACAAGCGCGGAGATCGCCGACGCGCTGCGCGGCAGGAGCGTCAGCTACGAGATCTTCCCCTTCAGCTTCCGCGAATTCCTCAGGGCCAGGGGGCTCGAGGCGGAAGTGCGCGATATAGACGTGACATCGCATCTGGACGAGAGGGGTCGGATCCTGGGCGCGCTGGAGGAATACCTGAGATTCGGCGGCTATCCCAGGGCGGTGCTCACGGAGGACCCGGAGGAGAGGAGGCGCGTGCTCCTGGCGCACTACGATGCGATATTCTACAGGGACCTCGTCGACAGGTGCGGGCTGGATCCCGATCTGCTGGACGCCGCCCTCTCGTCGATCGTCTCGTCCCCCGCCGGCTTCTTCAGCGCGTCCAAGCTGTGCAACTACATGAGATCGATCGGCATCGGGTGCAACAAGGCGACCCTCCTGAAGTACGTCGAATGCGCGAGGCAGTCGTACCTCGTGCTGCTCTCGGAGATATACTCGCGCTCCGCGAGGAACAGGCGGCAGTACCCCAGGAAGGCCTACGTGGTCGACAACGGGATAGTCACCGCTAGGTATCCCGAGGTGGCCGGGAGGACGGGAGTGCTCATGGAGAACGCCGTGGCGGTCGAGCTGGCCAGGAGGGGGATCGAGCTCAGGTACTGGAGGGAGTACGGGAGGCGCGAGGGCCGCGAGGTGGACTTCGTGATCTCCGACGGGGGGAGTATCCGCCAGCTCGTGCAGGTCACGTACGCGATCAGCGGATCGGGCATCAGGGATAGGGAGATCAGGGCGCTGGAGGCAGCGTCCGCGGAGCTCGGGTGCAGGGAATCGCTGGTCATCACGTGGGACTACTGGGGCCGCGGGCTCATCGGCGACCTGGAGGTGCGCTACGTCCCCCTCTGGGCGTGGCTGCTGGGTTCCGGCGAACCGGGCACGGGCCGAGCGACGCGGCCCGATCGAAGTATGTTAATGTAAAATTACATTGTAAACTATTATAGAAATATATATGTAATACAGGATTAAGACGTTGGTTAATTAGATATAAATTTCTCGAATAAATCTTGATTGACATAATTCTGATACCAGTTTAGTCCAGTTACATTGACATAAATACCCGGGAGTTACCCTTTAGTCCACACCCCCGGAATCCGGTCATAAACGGGCGTTTTAGTCATCGGAACGCACAGTCGTATTTAGATACGGGGAAATCCACGCATAGATCGATCATCTTAAGTTCGACGATAGTAGCTTTATTGTCAGCGGGGCGGCAGTCCGGACTGCGGGCTTCCTGTTTCGGCGGCGAGTTCCTCAACGGGTTGAGGAATGTGCATGGAATGGGATTTCTCACGAGGGATCATGCGGCCGGTCTCCTCAGTTTGTTCTCAGGCCGGGGCTCCATCACGGTCACCTTCCTTCAGACGGCGCTCGTCTGCTCGTATTTCGAGAAGAAGCCCTAGTTAGGGGAGGCCGCTGATGCCCGTGATTTCCTCTGATGAAGTTCATGGGCTCCAGTCGAAGCCGATGAAGCTGACACCGTTGATAATTCACGCGCGGTTCCTCGTCACCAAATGCGGGGAAGTATGCTGAAGGTCCGTCTCCTTTCCTAGGAAAATCGGGGAAGATGTCCGATCCATCCCTATACAGGTCCAGTGGATCCCGGAAGCGGACGCATCGCAGCAATACTAACTATTATAATCAGTGCGCGACTCTAATTTATTTACTGAATTCCGGACGCCGTACGTAACTGATATCAGATGGCGCACCCTCAAGTCTGCGTGGAGCTCGTAGTCGGCACGAATTTCGATGACGCCATGATAGAGGCCGTGAAGGATTATCCCGTGAAGTACATCTTCGGAAGCCACTCCCGGTCGCTCACGGGGCACGGCCGGTCCCCCTCGGCCCTGCCGGACGTCGACGGCGGGCGCCTGAGGGACCACGTTTCGGCCGCGCACTCGGCCGGCATCAGGTTCCTCTACGCCATGAATTCGGTCAACCTGGGCGGGAACGAGTACAGGGAGTCCTTCTGGAGGGGGCTGGACTCGGAGGTAGACGGACTCGTCGGGATGGGGGTCGACGGGTTCATAGTAGCCAATCCGCTGATCCTAGAGCGCATCAAGCGCGAGCACCCGGCCGCCGAGGTGGCAGTGTCCTCGTTCGCCAAGGTCACGTACGTCAGGGAGATCGAGAGGCTGGCCGCCATGGGCGCTGATGCGATCATAGTGCACCAGAGCAGGAACAGGAGCTTCAGGTTCCTCGAGGAGGCGGCGAGGGTCGCGAGGAGGGAGGGGGCGAGGCTCGAGCTCATAGCGACGGACGTGTGCCTCTGGGGCTGCCCCTTCTTCGAGGTCCACATCAACCTGATGGGGGAGGCCACGAGGGAGGACGGGAGGATGCCGCCGGGATCCATCGGTTACCCCTTCCTGCAGTGCGCCGCCGCCATGGCGGCGGATCCGGCCAACCTGATCAGGTCCAGGTGGATAAGGCCCGAGGACCTGGGCGCCTACGAGAGGATAGGCATAGACAGGTTCAAGATATCGAGCAGGAGGTGGAGCACCGAGAAGATAGTCCGCGCCGTCCGGGCCTACTCCGAGGGGAGGTACGACGGGAATCTTCTGGACATCATGGAGTACATGGCCGGGTTCGTGGCCGCGCTCGCGCCCAAGCTGGGCGAGGGGGCCGACGAGCACCGCGCGTGGATGGACCTGCTCGGGCGCCTGAGGATCGAGAACTCAAGGTTCCCCCGGAACTGGATCCAGTTCTTCGTGGACAACGAGTGTGAGGAAATTTCCTGTGAGGAGTGCGGGTACTGTGAGAGGATCGCCGCGGCCGTAGTCAGCGCGGATGGGCGCCAGCCAGCGAAGATCGAGGTGAGGGTGCCGTACGAGATCGTGATGCCGCTGCCGCGCGACGGCGATCAACCGGGCGCGAAGTAGGCGCGCCCGGATGGCGTCAGGGGGCGCGGCCATCCCCGCTCCTCGCCCACCGCGGCGTGCTGCCGCGAGGCGCGCGGCCCAGGCTCACAATCGCGCCGACGACGGGCGCCAGCTTCACGAGCAGCCAGCTGAAAACGATACGCAGCAGGCCCCCGCGGATGATCTCCGGGGTGAGCCCGGGACCCGAGCCGGCGACCGGGCCATCGTCCGCCAACCCGAGGCCCCGGACCAGGACGACCGGCACGCCCTCGTCGGTCTGCCCCATGAGGAGCGCCGCCGCGGCCGCGATCTCGTCCGACGTCATGTCGACGCCGCCGAACTTCCTCCTCCCGTACCTGTCGGGCCTCCCCATACCCATCCTGACCGTCGGCACGCGGTGGCATCCTATGGCAACATCCATCGTGCCGATTGCGCGCGATGGGACGAATTCGGTATCGCTCAGCACCACCGCTATCCTCGCCCCGGTCAACGCCCTCACCCCCTCCGCTATCCTCCGCGCCTCGGCGTCCGGATCCGGGGGCGGCAGCACGTACTCCCCGGGCGCTGCGTTGGAGTAATCCAGCCCCGCGTCGGTCGACAGGCGGCCGTTCCCCTCCACGGTGAGCAGCAGGCACGGCTCCTCCTCCACGAGGTCCCCGACGTCACCGTTGGGCGAGAGTGAACTGATCACGCGGAACCTCCTCTCGGCCCATTTCACGGGCAGACATCCCAGCACATCCCGGGAGTTGCGCAGGACGATCTCGGTCTCGACGGGATCCTTTCCGGTGAGCGCGGAGATGCCCTCCGCCCTCAGGCCCGGTCTCACATCGGCGATCGCGCCTCCGTATCCCCCGGCCTTCGACACGATCTTCGAGGCCACCACAGCGACGTCCCCATCCTCGATGCCTACCCCCTCCCTGGCGGCCGCCTCGACTATCAGCGCCGCGACGTCATCGCCTCTCCTGACCTCGGGGATCGTGGTCAAGCCGATGAGCCTGAGCTCCCGGGGCATATCGAGCCGCGGTCAGGTCGATCTAATACGGATTGCCCACGGATGCCGATAGCTCACCCGGATTCCCTCCCGCGCGATGCCCAGCCCGTAAGGTCCCCGGGAGACCGCGTGCGCCGGATCCAGTTTTCAGTGCGATTTGCCGACCGTTTTCCCGGGCGCCGTCCCGGGGCGGGTATGCGCACGCGCGTCCGCACTCATATGGATGTTCCTCCATCGCCACCCTTGCCAGATCTTCCGCTCAGACGCCCCGGGGGCATCGGCTCTCTGTCCGATGTGCCAGTACAGAGCTCCCATGCACAAAGAATCGTCGGAATTGAGCCGTGGGCGGGCAACCGGGCGTCATATACGCCGTTCAGATCGCGGTGGTGCCGCGCCAACAGGGCATCACCCCTATGCGGTTCCATGGTTCAGGTGAACGACACGCGCTGAAAGGGACATATGCGCCCGGGGCGCGAAGGCGCGATCCCGCTAAGCCGTAAATTGCGGGCGCATGCGGAGCGGACCCATGAGGGGGGTGAGCGATGAGATGGCGTTCGTGGAGGACTGCCCGGCCAGCCCCCTGGCGCATCTGCTGGCCTCGCGGGGCTCCGGGGACGCGTTCGCTCTGAGGAAGTACTCCGAGAGGAGGCCGATCTCGGTCTCGATCTACCTGACGCGCGCGTGCAATCTGAGGTGCCTGACCTGCTATGAGGCGGCCGGGGAGCCCCTGAGGGGGGAGCCGGGCCCCGGGGGATGGATGCGCGTCATCGAGGGGCTCGCGGATCTGGGCGTGGAGCATGTTTACCTGCTCGGGGGAGAGCCGACGCTCCTGGGAAGGCGGGGGCTGGCCGACGTCGTGGGATACGCATCGGAGTACGGCATGGCCGTCGCGATGGGCACCAACGGACTGCTGGTGGACCGGGGAATGGCGGAGGATCTGGCCAGGGCCGGGCTGGAGCAGGCCCAGGTGAGTATCGACGGCTCGACGCTCGATGTGAACGATCTTATAAGGGGAAAGGGCTCATTCGACGCGGCGATCCGCGCCATCGGGAACCTGAGGGGAGCCGGCATAACCGTGACCACCTCGATGACGCTGACGGGGCTCAATTA
>JAWDMO010000066.1:0-7337 GCA_046536535.1 Nitrososphaeria archaeon | reverse complement strand
TGATCGGCAGGTTCCTCTCGATCTCCTCTATCGGCGTGTTCATCGTGTTCGTCATGTTGGAGTGCACGCCGTCCACGCCGTCCATCCCGGGGCGCCCGCCGGTGCCCACGCCGATGGTCTCGTAGAAGGCCCAGGTCCGCCCGCCGTCCACGCCCCCCATCATCACGTTGTTCATGGAGCCGCCGGCCGCAGCCGGAACCCTCCCGGGAATCGCCTTGCTCAGCGCGAGGAAGAGGAGGTCCGCGTTCCTCTGGCTCGTCTCCACGTTCCCGCCGGCCACCGGGGCCGGGAACTCGGGGTTGAGCACGGATCCCCTCGGGGCCCTGACGTCGAAGATCCTGAACGCCCCGTGGTTGAGCGGGACCTCCTCCCCCAGTATCGATTTGAAGACGAAGTGAACGCCCGCTATCGTGACGCCCATGACCGCGTTCAGCGGCATCGGGACCTGTGGATCCGTGCCCTCATAGTCGACGACGACCGATCCGTCGCCAACCACGATCCGGACGCGCAGCGTCAAGTCGCGTCCATCCGGCATCTCCAAGTAATCCACGGCGTCGTAGGTTCCCCTCGGCACGTCCCCGAGCCGCGCGCGGACGAGCCTCTCGGCGTACTCGAACGCCTCCTCCGCGGCGTACTCGAACGCCTCCTGGCCGTACTTCTCCAGGATCTCGAGCACCCTTCTCTCGCCGGTGAAGTTCGCCGCCGCCTGCGCCTTTATGTCGCCGTACCTCTGATATGGGTCCCTGGAGTTGGACGCTATCAGGGATATCACGTCGCGCTGGAATTCGTTGCGCCTCATGAGGAACACGGGGTTCATCACCAGCCCCTCCTCGAATATCGTCCGGGCGTCCGTCGATATGCTGCCCGGGACCTTGCCGCCGACGTCCGAGTGGTGGGCCTTGTTGGCGGCGAACGCCACGAGCCTGCCCGAGCGATGGATGGGCCTTATCACCGTGATGTCGTTCAGGTGGGTGCCCGCTATGTACGGGTTGTTGACCACGATCATGCTTCCCTCCTCCGGCTCGATCCCCTCCCTCTCCATGTACTCGATGGTGTTCCTGAGGCCCCAGGGGAGCGATCCCAGGTGCACCGGTATGTGCTCGGCCTGGGCCAGCAGGCGGCCCTCGGAATCCAGAATCGCGGCCGAGTGGTCCATCCTCTCCTTTATGTTCGGCGAATACGCCGAGTTCCTGAGGGCTATGCCCATCTCCTCGCTCGCGTAGAAGAGCGAACTCCTGATTATCTGCGCGGTGAACCTGTCCGTGGCCACGCCCATCACCTCCTGAGCACCAGGTTCATCAGCTCGTCCACCTCCCAGCGCCATCCGGCGTTGACGATCGTCGTCGAGTCGTACTCCTCGATTATAGCGGGTCCGGCCCCGCTATCCCCGGGCGACAGCGCATCCCTCGCGTACACGGGGACCTCGCTGAACTCCCCCGATATGTACGCGGCCCTCCTGGACGCCGGCGCCGGGGCGGCGCCGTTCCTCCGCCCGCGCCTCCTGAGCCCTATCTTGGGGACGATCGCCCTGGCCACGACCTTCGCGCTGACTATCTCCACAGGGTCGTTCGACGTGTATCCGTAGATGCGCCTGTGCTCCGACTCGAAGCGTTCCCTTATGCCGGACCCGCCGCCGTACTCCACCGTGATCTCGTACGACTGCCCCCTGTACCGCACGTCGACCAGCTCCTCAAGCGACGGGTCGCGGAATCCGTCGCGCTCCAGATCGTCCCGGGCCCTCCTCCTCAGCTCCTCCATGACGCCGGCGAGGTCGCGCTCGAAGACCGGGGCGGAGAACATCCTGGTGACGTCGACCGTCAGGAGCCCGTACGCGGAGAAGAGCCCCGGATGTTCGGGGACAATCACCTCGCGGATTCCCATCTCATCCGCCAGGTCGCAGGCGTGGACGGGTCCGGCGCCGCCGAACGCGATCATCCGGAAGTCCCTCGGATCCCTGCCCCTCTCCACGCTCACTATGGAGATCGCCTTCGCCATCGAGTTGTTTATAAGCCTCACCACGCCTTTCGCGGCCTCCACGGCGTCCACGCCGAGGACACGGCCTATCCTCTCCTCGAGCGCCCTCACCGCGAGTTCCCTGCTGATCCTCATCCTGCCCCCCAGGAGGTACTCGGGGTTCAGACGGCCCAGCGCGAGGTTCGCATCCGTCACGGTGGGCTCGGTTCCACCCCTTCCGTAGGCCGCCGGACCCGGCTCGGCGCCCGCGCTCCTCGGACCGACCCTCAGGGATCCCGCCTCGTCCACCCAGGCCACCGTGCCCCCGCCGGCGCTCACCTCCGCCAGATCTATGAACGGGAACCTGACGGCGTATCCGCTTCCCTTTATCGACCTGCCGCTGTGGCTCCTGCCCGCGGCCTCGAACTCGTACGCCACGTCGGGCTTCCCGCCCACAATCGCGCCGGCCTTCGCCGTCGTGCCCCCCATGTCGAACGTTATCGCGCCCTCGACGCCCATTTCGCGGGCGAGGAACGCGGAGGCCAGGACCCCGGCCGCGGGGCCCGACTCGATTATCGAGATCGGCAGGCGCGATGCGCGCTCCATGGTGTTCAGGCCCCCGCTGGACGTCATCACGTAGATCGGGGCGCGGACCCCCATCCCCCTCAGCTCGCCGACGAACCTGTCCAGGTACGATGACACTATGGGCGCCAGCACCGCGTTCACCACCGTGGTGCTGGTCCTCTCGTACTCCCGGTACTCGGGGTCGACCTCCGACGACGCGAAAACATATCCGCAGCAGTCCTTCAGGTACTCCTTGACCCTCATCTCGTGCGCCGGGTTGACGTACGAATTGAGCAGTGAGATGGCGACGGATTCCACGCGGTTCCCGATAATGAATTTCCTGATCCTCCTGAGGTCCTCCTCCGGTATTTCCTCCCTGATACTTCCATCCGCCAGCACGCGGCCGCCTATTCCGACGCGATACTTCCTGGGGACCAGCGGCCGGGGCTTCGTGAACCATATGTTATATATCTCGGGCCTCCTCTGCCTGCCTATCTCCAGGATATCCCTGAAGCCCCTGTTCGTCACGAGGGCGGCCCTGGGCAGCCCCGAGCGCGTGAGGAGCGCGTTCGTGGCGACGGTGGTCGCGTGGTTGAGCAGCGCCACCTCGCCGACATCGATGTCGATGTCCCTCAGCGCGCCGACGACCGCGGCCTCCGGGCTCCTGGGGGTGCTCGGGACCTTGAGCACTTTCACATCGCCGCTCTCGGAATCGAACACGACCATGTCGGTGAACGTGCCGCCTATGTCGATCCCGATATAGTACTTCGGCATAGATGTCTATAGGTGTGCTCACCCTATATAAAAAATTGCTCCGCACACAATTCCGTCGTGGCTATTTAGCAAGCCTAACATGAAATCGCTGTCCCCCAGATCGAATAACGGGCGTGTGCGAAGGCCGCTCGCGGATAGCACCGTCCGGTGACGTTCCCGGGGCCGCGCAGCATAGCTCAGTACAAGAAATATTTATTACTGTCTGGATTCTATTACCCGGATTGATTATGAAGCCCATATATCTGGTCCGGTTAGCCGTCAAGTCCAAGGAGAAGGACGCGGAGTTCCGCAGATGGTACAACGAGGTGCACCTCCCGGATCTCCTCAAGGTCCCCGGGGTCGTCAAGGACGCCAGGTTCGACTTGGTGGAGGGGGATGTGGCGTCGCTCGCCATCTACGAGTTTCCATCGGTCGACCGGATGATGGAGGGCAAGAACAGCAAGGAACTGGCCGACGCCAAGGCCGACACGCAGGCCAGGTGGGGTCCATACCTCGATCCGAACGGCGAGAGGTACTGGTGCGATGTCCTGGACGTTTACGAGTGCAGGAGGGACGGGCTTCTGGACTCCGCCACGGCATTCGTGGCGTACAGCTCGAAGGACGATCGGGCCGTCGGAAAGTACCTGAAGGAGGAGCTGATCCCGGGACTCAGGCCCCTCGGGCTAGAGACGGCCGCGCTCTTCAGCGTCATCCACAGGGATCCCGAGACCCTCCCCGACCGCATACTGATCCTCCAGTTCAGGGCGGAAAAAATATCGACGTTGCTGCCCGATCTGAAGGCCAGGATATCGGAGGCCAGATCCAGGGGGCCCTTCGAGAGGCTGGTTGCGGCGTACTATGACTTCGTGGTCTCCTTCACCAGGAATCCACCCGGATGATGCGCGCATAGCCCTCGGGTCGCGCTGGCATAGGGCGGTCGACGTTTTACGCGAGAGCCGTCCGGTCCTCGGGCCGCTCCCGTTCAAATTCGATCATCGGCGTTCGCAGATCGCATCCCCGGATGTGCGATACGTGGGACGGTTGACATGCAGGGTGCGGAAACGCGGCCGGACTCAGCTCCCATCTATCGGAGGAATCCCGTGTACGGAAGGAAGATCCTCGCCCCGGGTCGGACTGACCCCCGCCGGCGCTCACCCGTAAGCGGATGAGCGGGTTCCGGCCGGGGAGTCGAGAAGCGCCATCGGGCGGGGTAGTTCGCGCTCACGAACTACACAGCGTGATAATATTCTGGCAAATGGCGTTATTGATATACAAAATTCATATTTAAAACCAGGACATCAAATGGACCGGGTCGATGTCGTGGATTATATGCAAAAGATAAGCTTTAAATATCGGCGTCAATTACATTATGTTGAGAATGAGTTCAACGATCACCAGACACATAATAGTGTCGGCGATGATCGGGACGTTGCTGGAATGGTATGATATATTCCTGTTCTCCGCCGGTGCCTTCTACATAGCGGCCAACTTCATGCCGAAGGGCAATCCCGTGGCGGCCATAGCCTCCACGCTCCTCGTGTTCGCGATAGGATTCCTCTTCAGGCCGCTCGGCGCTTTCGTGTTCGGCCACTACGGCGACAGGATAGGCAGGAAGAAAATGCTGATGTGGACGATAGTGATATCGGGCCTCTCCTCCGGGGTCGTCGGGCTCCTGCCGACGTACTCGCAGGTGGGCGTCTGGGCGATAGTGCTCCTGGTGATAATGCGGCTGCTGCTGGGCTTCGGGCTCGGCGGCGAGTGGGGCGGGGCCATGCTGATCGCGCTCGAGCA
Organism: Nitrososphaeria archaeon; assembly: GCA_046536535.1. Classification (GTDB taxonomy): domain Archaea; phylum Thermoproteota; class Nitrososphaeria; order Conexivisphaerales; family Conexivisphaeraceae; genus Conexivisphaera. The sequence goes on along the minus strand of JAWDMO010000066.1, from coordinate 2,276 downwards.
CGGCCAGAAGAGGAGGGGATACTGGTCATCGTTCGTCCAGTCCACCGTGGGGCTGGGCCTGGTCCTGGGCTCCGCGGTGTTCCTCATCATGGGCGCCATCATCGGGCAGAGCGCGCTGACGGCGTGGGGCTGGAGGATCGCGTTCCTGATCTCCTTCGTGTTGCTGGCCATAGGATTCTACATCAGGTACACGCTCCCCGAGACGCCGGTGTTCGAGGCCGCCAAGAGGGAGAAGGCGATAGTCGGCGTCCCAGCCGGGACCCTCTTCAGGAAGTACTGGAAACAGCTGTTGCTGAGCACGCTGATAGCGGGCGCCGTCGGGACGATATGGTTCACGGGATCCACGACGCTGCCCACCATCTACCGCCTCTTCAACGTGATAACGCCTGAGATGCAGCAGATAGGGATACTGGCGTTCGGGCTGATAGAGATTCTCTTCGTCTTCATAGGGGGCCCGCTCTCCGACAGGATCGGGAGGAGGCCCACGATCTACATAGCCGGCGCCCTGTTCCTGGTGGTGCTGTACCCCGTGATCCTGTACAAATCGGTCGCGATGTTCCTGGTGTCGATGGCGCTCCTGGGGATAGCGCACGGCATAGCCTACGCGCCCGAGGGAGCGATGATAAGCGAGATATTCCCGACCAACGTGCGGTACAGCGGCAATTCGCTGGCTTACCAGTTCGGCAACGCGTTCATAGGGGGTCCCCAGCCCTACGTGTCGGTGGACGTCGGCGCGATCTCGTATCTGCTGGAGCCCGTCTACGCTGTCGTGTTCGCGGTGGTGGCTATAGTCGCGGCGTACGCCTTCAAGGAGACGAAGGACGTGGACCTGACTAAGGTTTGAGAATATCGCCCAATATATACACTTTTCTTATTTTCTAGAACTAGGAATTAGAAGGCTTCCATTCGTACAGTTCGGGCCTCCTCTGGGCCAGCACCGGGAGCGCCTCCCTGACGCGCCTTATCCTGTCCCTGCTCAGCGCGACCTCCACGACCCCCTCCTCCTCCGTGGCCCTGGCCACTATGATCCCCATGGGATCGGCGGCGACCGTCACGCCCGCGAACGTGTTCCCTATCTGGTTGGACGTCAGCACGTACATCGTGTTCTCGAGGGCCCTCGCGCGCACGAGGGTCATCCACTGCTCCTCCTTGTTGTACCCCTTATACCACGCGCTGGGCACTACGAGCGCGTCCGCGCCGGAGAGCGCCGCGTACCTGGCGAGCTCCGGGAACCTCATCTCGTAGCACACGACGATCCCCAGCCTGAAGCCGTCGACGTCGACCATCGCGGGCGGCCCGTCCCCCGGCTTGAGCTGCTCCGACTCCCTGTATCCCAGCGCCTCGAAGAGGTGCGATTTCCTGTACTTCGCCCTCGTATGGCCATCGGGGCCTATTACGTAAACCGAGCTGTGGACGCGCGGCGGATCGTCGCTCCTCTCGTAGGCGCCCAACGCCACGTGGACGCCCCTGTTCTTGGCCAGCCTCCCCACCTCCTCCAGGAACGGTGATCCGTCGTACTCCGATTCATCGTAGAGCCTCTCCATCGGCATCCCGGGCGGCGCGAGGATGTTGGAGAACTCGGGGAAGACGGCCAGTGATGCGCCCGACAGGCCGCCCATGATGGACGCGATCTTCTTCAGGTTCTCCTCCTTGGATGGCGACGTCGCCATCTGCGCCAGCGCGACCCTCATGGAGTCCACGGACGTTATACGCGGCGTCCGGTGAAAAAGTTTTGCCCCATCCGATCGGCGCTACCGCGATCGGCGCCCCGTGGATTTACTGTAATATCTATCCAGGTAGGATCTGGTCACTATCCCGTTCTCCAGGTCGGCCGCGATGAGCGATGGATCCCTGTCCCCCGGATCCCCGTATCCGCCTCCCCCGGCCGTCCTTATCTCCACGTAATCGCCTGCGTCCAGATCGACGGTGACCTTCACCCCCACCCCGCGCCTCCGTCCCCTCCTCGAGACAATGACCTCGGTCCTGGCGCCCTCCATGCCGCCCATGAGCCCCCAGGGCGCGTGTCTTCCCCTCTCGGCCAGGATCGTGACCGTGGCCCTGCCCGAGGCCACGGCGTACGATCTCACGATGCCGGAACCGCCCCTCCAGCGCCCGGCCCCGGAGCTGTTCCGCCTCAGCTCGTAGCGGAGCATCGTGATCGGCAGGTTCCTCTCGATCTCCTCTATCGGCGTGTTCATCGTGTTCGTCATGTTGGAGTGCACGCCGTCCACGCCGTCCATCCCGGGGCGCCCGCCGGTGCCCACGCCGATGGTCTC
>JAWDMO010000065.1:0-7420 GCA_046536535.1 Nitrososphaeria archaeon | reverse complement strand
TGATGGGAAAGGAGGACGGGATACCGAAGACCCCTGAGTGGGCCGAGAAGATAACGGGCGTGCCCGCGCGCGAGATAAGGGCCCTCGCGAGGGAGTGGGCCAGGAAGAGGACCATGCTGGGTTACGGGAGCAGGCCGGGGATGGGCAGCGCGGGCCGCTCGGCGTACGGCCACGAGTGGGCCAGGTACATGGTCGCGCTCCAGGCCATGCAGGGCGTCGGGAAGCCCGGCGTTAACTGGTGGTCCACGAGCGCGGGATCCCCCAACACCCCGAACGCCCCGGAGGCGTCCAACCCCTACGGGTTCTTCTTCCCGGGATACGGCGACGGCGGGATATCGGGCGATACCGGGTACACCGGCGCGGCCAGGATCCTGCCGAGCGGCTTCGTCCGGATACCGGTGACCGACAGGATAAATCAGCCGGGCGGACAGCACGTTCTCAGGCTCCTCCTCCCGGAGGCGATAATGAACCCGCCCGTCGAGTGGAGGGGGAAGGGCTTCAACACGATATCGATAGAGTCCCAGTTCAAGAAGTACAGATACCCGGAGGACGGCTATTCGGAGATACGCATGTTCTGGCGCTACGGCGCCGCATACATAGGGACCATGACCGACACGAACAGGTGGGCCAGGATGTACAGGAGCCCCAAGCTGGAGTTCGTCGTGAACCAGAACCCGTGGCTCGAGGGGGAGGCGAAGTTCGCCGACCTGGTGCTGCCGGCCGCGACCAGCTTCGAGCGCTGGGACATAGGCGAGTTCTCCAACATATCGGGGCAGTCGGTCGAGAGCGTCCAGTTCGTCAACCACAGGATAATAGTTCTCCAGATGAAGGCGATAGAGCCGCTCGGGGAGTCCAGGAGCGACTACGACATATTCGCTATGGTCGCGAAGAGGCTCGGCTTCTACGAGAAGTACACCGAGGGCGGGATGACGCAGCTGGACTGGGTCAGGAGGTTCTACGAGAAGAGCGATCTATCCAAGTACATATCGTGGGAGGAGTTCAAGAGGAGGGGGTACTTCGTGGTCCCCGTGAAGAAGCGCCCGGTGACCCCGGCTCTCAGGTGGTTCTACGAGGGCAGGAGGAGGGATACGATCGGGGCCGGGCCGGCCGGGGGCGGCGTGATGGGGATGCCGGACGGCACCGGACTGGGCACCCAGAGCGGGAAGATAGAGTTCGAGTCCAACAGCCTGAAGAGGTTCGACCCGAACGACGCCGAGAGGCCGCCGGTTCCGCACTACATACAGGCGTGGGAGGGGCCCGATACCCCGCACGCAAGGAAGTACCCGCTGCAGCTCATGTCGCCCCACGCCAGGTACAGCTTCCATACCCAGTACGACGCGAAGGAGACGTGGGTGGACGAGATCCCGGAGCACAGGAGGAGGGGCCCGGACGGCTACTTCTACAGGGTCATAAGGGTGAACCCGGTCGACGCGGCGCCGAGGGGCGTGAAGGACGGGGACCTGGTGAAGGTCTACAACGACAGGGGGACCGTGATCTGCATGGCGGAGGTCACCGAGAGGATAAGGCCCGGGACCGTGCACTGCTACCAGGCCTCGGCCGTCTACGATCCCATCGGTGAGCCCGGGGAATCCCCGGACAGGGGAGGGGTGATCAACCTGCTCACGCCGCACAGGTTCCTCTCGAAGAACGCGAACGGCATGGCGCCGAGCAGCGCCATGGTCGAGCTCGAGAAGTGGGAGGGATCCTAGATGACCCGCTACGGAATGGTCATAGACGTGGCGAAGTGCAACGCGTGCTACAACTGCGTCTCCGCCTGCAAGGACGAGTACTGGGGCAACGACTATCCGCCGTACTCGAAGGCGCAGCCGAAGCTGGGCCAGAACTGGATAAGGGTGGACAGGAGGGAGAGGGGGCACTTCCCCTACATAAACGTGGCATACATGCCGGTCATGTGCCAGATGTGCAGGGACCCGCCCTGCGCAAAGGCCGCCAAGGACGGCGCCGTCTACGTGAGGGACGACGGGATAGTCATGATAGACCCGGAGAAGTCGAAGGGCCAGAAACAGATAGTCGACTCATGCCTGGAACGAGGAGCTCGAGATACCCCAGAAGTGCACATTCTGCGCTCATCTACTGGACCAGGGCCGCGAGCAGCCCAGGTGCGTCGACGCCTGCCCCACCGGGGCTATGGTATTCGGCGACCTGGACGATCCGAACAGCGAGGTGAGCGGGATCCTGAAGGCGAACGGCGGCGGGCAGCCCTACCGCAGCGGGGCCACGAAGGTCACCTACTCGGGGAAGCCCGAGACGTACGAGCCGAAGCCGGGGGTGGGACCCAGCGTGTTCTACCTCAACCTCCAGAGGATGACGAAGCTCTTCGTAGCCGGGAGCGTCGCGCTGAAGGAGAGCGACGACCTGGTCGAGGGCGCCGCGGTGACCCTCATGGCCGGGGGCAGGAAGATCGCGACGACGACCACCGACGGGTTCGGCCAGTTCCAGTTCGACGGCCTCGAGCCGGGGAAGTACACCGTGAGGGTGGAGTACGCGGGCCACAGGGCCCTGACGACCGACGTGGACGCCCGGGAGAGCACGTACATGGGATACCTGTTCCTGGAGAAGTAGACGCGGCACGCGCGCCGCCGACCGAAACAATCCTTTAATCATAATTGATAGAACCCGGGGCGATGTCGCTCAATTTAACCAGGATAATCTACGAGAAGGCGGACGGGGTGGCCTGGATAACCCTGAACAACCCGGACAGGTACAACGCGCTCGAGAAGACGATGAGGGCCGAGCTCAAGGCGGCGCTCGAGGACGCGTGGAGGGACAGCTCCGTGAAGGCAGTCGTCATCAGGGGATCGGGGAAGGCATTCAGCGCCGGGGGCGATATCAAGGCGATGCTGGAGTGGACGCCTAACGTCGCGATGGAGGAGCTGAAGGAGCTGGGCACCGCGTTCGTCATAGAGCGGATCATAAGGGAGATGCCGAAGCCGGTCATAGCGATGGTCCACGGATACTGCCTCGGTGGGGGCTTCGAGCTTGCGATGTCCTGCGACATCGTGATAGCCTCGGAGGACGCGAAGTTCGGGAGCCCCGAGATAGGGATCGGGCTCATACCCGGCAGCGGCGGCACGCAGATGCTCCCCAGGCACGTGGGCGAGAAGAAGGCGAAGGAGCTGATATTCACGGGGGACCAGATATCGGCCGCGGAGGCCGCGGACCTCGGCGCCGTGAACAGGGTCGTGCCGCCCGATAAGCTGATGGACGCGGTCAAGGAGCTCCTCGGGAAGCTGACCTCGAAGAGCCCGGTGGCGCTCGCGGCGGCGAAGGAGGCGGTGAACGCGTCGCTGGAGCTCGGGCTCACGCAGGGCATAAGGTACGAGGCCCAGGTGTTCTCCCGGCTGTTCTCCACCGAGGATCAGAAGGAGGGCGCGAGGGCTTTCCTGGAGAGGAGGAAGCCGCAGTGGACGGGCAGGTGAGGGCCCGGCCTACGCGGACGACTGAAATTACCATTCTATAGATATTTCAAGTAACACTTAAATATAATACTACGCACCCCGGGCCCGATGTCTACCCCATTCCTAGCTGATCTGGCAACCGAGATGGCGGATGTTCTCGAGAGGAGCCTGCACGGCGGCCTGAGCAAGGACCAGCTGGGCAGGGCCGAGGATATAGTAAAGCCCAAGAAGCTCAAGTTCTGGGGCCATGAGGTCGAGATATACGATCTCGCGCAGCCGTTCGGCGCGCAGTCAGTCATATGGCCCTCGGGGCCGGGCGCGCCAGAGTTCACCGTGGTACGCAACCACGCGTTCGCGCGCGCTCTCACGCGCAGGATCTGCTCGTCGATGCACGTCGCCACCCACATGGACGCGCCGGTGCACGTCGAGGAGGGATATCCCTCGATCGATCAGCTCCAGCTGGACAGGATGATAGGCGAGGGAGTTATCGTCTCAATCCCGAAGAAGGAGTGGGAGCTGATAACCCCGGAGGACCTCGAGAAGGCCAGGCCCGAGATACAGGAGGGCGACATTGTCGTCATAAACACCGGATGGCACCACTACTTCTCCGACGCCGCCAGGTATTACCTGTTCTCCCCCGGCCTGTACAAGGAGGGCGCCGAATGGCTCCTGAAGAGGGGCGTCAAGGGCGTCGCGCAGGATACGCAGGCCACCGATCACCCGCTGGCCACCGTCCTCGTGCAGGGCAACATGGGCCAGGGCAATCCCCCGATCATGCCGTGGCTGGCCGATCTCTACAAGAAGAAGACCGGGAGGGACGTCCGCCAGGACTTCCCCTACTGGGAGCCCGCGCACAGGATACTCTACACCCACGGCATATGGGGCATAGAGAACGCGGGCGGCGACATGGACAAGGTGACCGGGAAGAGGGCGCTCATCGCGGCGTTCCCGATAAAGTGGGTCGGCGGCGACGCCTCCATGGTCAGGCTCGTCGCAATGGTCGAGAAGAAGTGAGCCGCAGGGAAGTGAACCGTCGATGAGCTCCGCCGAATACGCGATGGCATCCCTGTCCGACATATTCAGGCTGGATGGAAAGGTAGCGGTGGTCGTGGGCGGCGCCGGCGGGATAGGCAAGTTCCTCGTGGAGGCCTTCTCCGCGTACGGCGCGAAGGTCGTGATAGCCGATCTGGTGTCCCTCGATAAATCGAAGGATATAGCGAGGAAGATAAGCGAGAGGACCGGCCGCGAGATAGGCGCGGTGCAGTTCGACGCCACGGACGAAGCCCAGGTCGCGAAGGCCCGGGACGAGGTGGTGGCCAGCTACGGCACCGTCGACGTCCTCATGAACTCGCAGGGCATCAACATAAAGTACCCGGCGCTCGATTTCCCGGCCAAGGACTGGGACCGCATGTACGCCGTCAACGTGAAGAGCGTGATGCTGACGTCCAGGGAGTTCGGAAGGGTCATGGTCGAGAAGAAGTACGGCAAGATAATCAACATGTCATCGGTGAGGGACTCCCGCGCCACCAAGTGGGGGGGCAACATAGCCTATTCCTCCACGAAGGGCGCGGTCGCAATGCTGACGAGGCAGCTGGCCGCTGAGTGGGCGCCGTACGGCGTGAGGGTGAACGCGATAGGTCCGGCGCTCGTGTCCACGGAGAGCGGCATGGGAGCGGGGCTCAACACGTCGGATCACATCAGAAGGTACCTCGACAGCATACCCATGGGGCGCATCGCGGTTCCCGAGGATATAGTGGGCGTCGCGGTCTTCCTCGCCTCCAAGGCATCCGACTTCATAACCGGCCAGATAATTTACGTGGACGGCGGCCTCACGGCGATAGGTTAAGGGGAATTTCAGGGCCCCTCGGGGCAATATTTATTATACGGTTTTCGCGGGTGGCGCCACGTGATACCATCGATGCGCGGTTTCGACGTGCTTAAGGGGATCAGGGTCGTGGAGCTCACCTCTTGGATCTCCGGCTCGTACGCGGGGGCCATGCTGGCGAGCCTCGGCGCCGACGTGATAAAGGTGGAGCCCCCCCAGGGCGACAGCTGGCGCGACGCGACCGGCATGTACTCCTTCTCCGCGCTGAACCGGAACAAGAGGGGCATCGTGATCGACCTGTCCAAGGACGAGGGGAGGAGGGTCATCTACGACCTGGTGGCGAAATCCGACGTATTCCTGGAGAACATGGCGCCCGACACGATAGCGAAATTCGGTATGACGTACGAGGACCTCAGGAAACTGAACCCCAGGATAATCTACGGCTCAATAAAGGGATTCGGGAGGGGTCCCTATGAGAACTACACGGCCACCGATCCCGCGATACAGGCCATATCCGGCAGCATGGAGGTCACCGGCCATCCGGACAGGCCCCCGGCCAGGACCCTGGTATCGTACATAGACGATTCCACCGCGCTCTACATGGCGTTCGCGGTCCTGGTCGCGCTGCGCCGCAGGGATCAGACGGGGGAGGGCTCCTTCTTGGAGCTGGCGCTCTTCGACGTGGCGTCGGAGTTCATAACGAACAACCTCCTGAACTATTACGTGGTCACGGGCGACCTGCCGAGGAGGCTGGGATCGAGCTACCCGTCCCTCGTGCCGTACAGGGTCTACAGGACGAAGGACGGCTACGTGTACACCGGCGCGAGGAACGAGAAGGCGTGGAGGGCTTTCTGCAGGGTCCTCGGGCTGGACGGCCTGATTGACGACCCGCGCTTCAGGACGAACGCCGACAGGGTGAAGCACAGGGAGGAGCTGGACGCGATAGTGGAGGACTCGACCGCGAAGTTCGAAACTGAGGACCTGGTGAACAGGTTGAGGGGGACGGGCGAGATAATCGCGGTCCCGGTGAACACGATGGATAAACTGCTCGCGGATCCGCACCTGGGGCAAAGGGGGCTCATCGTGGACATCCAGGACCCCAAGTACGGAAACCTGAAGATGGCCAGGATGTCGATAAGGTCCGGGGATGGATACGTTGACTCCGTGAGGTCCAGGGCCCCCGCGCTCGGCGAGCACACTGTCGAGGTCCTGAGGGACGTACTCGGCTACGACGAGCGGAGGATAGGGGAACTGCTGAACGCGGGCGCCGTAAAGGGTCCGCAGGCCTGACGGTGCTATTTAGTGCGCATCGCCCGGCTCCGATAGGTTATTAACCGATGCCTATGGAGCCCCCTCGGGACTTGAGCCAGGCTGAGAAGGCCGAGAAGAAGAAGGTTCCGATCGTGGAGGGCCTGTTCAAGTGGCCCTCCGACCATCCCAGGCTCGTGGGGAGCCGCTGCCCGGTCTGCGGCAGCGTCCAGTTTCCGAAGTCGAGCGTCTGCAACAACCCGGAGTGCGACCACAGCAGGCCCCCGGAGGAGATACTCCTGAGCGACGAGGGCATCCTCTATTCATACGATATACACGCGTACGACCTGAAGGAGCCGTTCGATTACCACAAGGCGCCCTACGCGATCGGCGCCGTGGAGCTGCCCGAGGGGATAACCGTGCTCGCGAGGCTCACGACAACGAAGGACCTCAGGATAGGGATGAAGCTGCGCATGAAGGTGGATAAGCTCTACGAGGACGCGGAGAACGTTTATCTCACGTACTACTTCGAGCCGGTGGAGGGTGCATCGAGATGACAGAGAGCGCGGTCATCGGCGCTGCGATAACCGACTGGATAGAGGCCGGCAAGCCCGCCCCCACCGCCGAGATAGTGGCGGGGGTCGCGATGGAGGCCCTCAGGCAGGTGGGCCTCAGGCCGGCCGACCTCGACGCGATAATATCCACCACGTCCGCCATGCCGTTCGGCAGCCCGGCATTTCTGACGACCCCGGCGCAGCACATGGGCCACAGGCTCGCCGGCAAGATAGGGTCGAACGGCCTCCAGGTGTTCAACGTGTCCGGCGCGTGCGCGAGCGCGGCCGCCGCGTTCTCGATAGCCGATTCGATGGTCAAGTCCGGGAAGGCCAGGAAGGTGCTCGTGGTCGGCTACGACAACTCGCCCAAGGGC
>JAWDMO010000064.1:0-7514 GCA_046536535.1 Nitrososphaeria archaeon | reverse complement strand
ATACTCCTCCGGATGTTGCAGATACTTCGCTATTGTATAGTATGCCATGTAGATCGTGGAGTCGCTCAGGCTCTCGACCACCCATTCGTCGTCCCACGGCAACGGCGTCCCCAGCTCCCCTTTGTGCGCGCATGCCCAGTCCTGCAGCCAGTCCACCTGGCTGTGAAATATCTGCCTCACGTCATCCGGATAGAACTTCATGGAGTCAACGCATTCGTGCGCCAGCGCCTTCCAGCCGGGATCGGAGTAACTGAGGAACCACTGGTCGTCAACGAGCTTAACATGGGTCCTGGCGCCGCAGCGACAGTAGACCCTCCGCGGCAGGGTGTGGATCTTCAGGGCGGCGCCTGCCTCCACGAGGCGGTCGGTGAACTTCGCCTTGCCGTCCCTGACGTTCATCCCGGCGAGGTCACCGAACGCATCGCCCAGCTTCCCCTCATAGTACTCAAGCGAATAGATCTCCCTAGTCGCGTGTTCCAGCCGGGGATCGTCCTGCCTGGTTATCCCGAGTCTATCCACCAGCTCAACGGCCGGGGCCTCGCCGTGCCCTTCGACCCTTATGATGCCCCGCGGCCTGAGGCCCTCCAGCAGGGATGCATCAACTCCGTGGCGTCCCGGATCCGATATGAGATCCCGGAGGGCGACGTAATCGTATGGCGCATGCGCTGGGACCGACATCACGATCCCGGTCCCCAGGTCGGGCTCGACGAACTCCGCGGGCAGCACGGGCACGCGCTCGCCGTTGGCCGGGTTGATCACCATGTAGCCAATTAGGTCGGATCCCCTCACGGATCCCGTGATCTCCACCGAATGCCCCTGATCCCTCAGCTCGTCGAGCGAATAGCGCGAAGCCACCCACGACTCCCCGTCCACGGATGCGATCGCGTACTCCGCATCGGGCCTGACCCATACATTAGTCGCGCCGATCAGGGTCTCGGGCCGGTACGTCAGACATGGATAGACGCGGCCGTCGCTATCCCTGAACTTTATCACGACCGCCTCCTCGGGACCTATACCGGCGTACTCGTCCGGCCTGTCGTGGTCGCCGACGACCTTTTGTTCCTTAGGGCACCAGACGACCGGGTGGGCTCCCTTCACCACCAAGCCCTTCTCCTTGAGCTTCAGATACTGCCAGCGGACGAACGCGCTATATGATGGATTGAGCCTCGTCGTGTAGAACTCGCGTCTCCAGTCCACGCTGACCCCGAGCCTCCTGAGGTCAACGCCCCACTCCGCGGAGAAGTGCCGGACCCAGGGCTCCGGTTCGCCGAACCTCGGTATCTCCTCGTCCGATATGCCCATTGACCTGAGATTCGATATCTGTTTGGAATCGCCCTCCCTCACCCTCAGGGCGGCGGAGACTATCGGCCCTCCGGTGGCGTGCCAGCCCTGAGCGAATAGAACGTTGTAGCCCTTCATCCTCATGTACCTAGACATGAACTCCACCCTGAGGAGCGTGAAGAGCGAACCTATATGGGGCGGGGCGTTCACGTATGGGAAGGGAAACGTAGCCATGAACTTTGTTCTAGAATCGGGTTCCGCGCGGAAAATTCCGGCCTCCTCCCATGCCCGCTGCCATTTCCCCTCGATGGACTTCAGGAATGCGATCTTCCTCTGATGTTCATCGGCAATGGAAGCAATGGCCGCCCTCCGGGCGCACCGGATTTAAATCTTATTTCCGGTTTCGAGGGTGCTGGTCAGATAAGCCCAAATGGGCGGACCATCCACACCGGCTCACATGCACATTCAGTTCCACTTCAACCCGTAAAGGGAACTGGAGGAGGATAATCCACACCCTCGGTATATTCAAGTAATAAAATACCCGCCTGGGAGAAGGCGCACGCGCTCCACCTCTACATGGCCGGCCTATCATCCTGGGTGATAGCCGACGCGATGGAGGATCGCTGCGGGAGGAAGCCCTCCCACTCTGGACTGGCCGCACGCGTCCGGTTCGGTCAGGTGGACCATACCGCCGAGGGAGAGGAGGCCCGTCGCTGTGGACTGGAACGAGGCCGCGGAGAAGGCGGACGGCCGGGAGGTCTACGTGTGTGCCGCCATCAATGTGGATACCGGGGAGCTCCCCGCGATAAAGGCGTCCTGGTCCAGTGGTCCAGGAGCTCCACGGACGCCCTCCTCTTCCTGAGCCGGGTGCTCGGGGCCCGCACGAACCGGCTCCTGTTCGTCGTGGAGGGAGGCCCGTGGTACTCGTGGGCCTTCCGGGAGCTCGGGCTGGAGCACTGCCGTGGGGCGTTCGGGGACAGGAGCGGGGTTGAGAGGTTCTTCGGCTCCCTGAAGAGGAGGACGAGGGTCTTCTTCAAGGACATAAACACGGGGAGGTCAAGGATCGCATCGCTGGATAGAATCGTCAACGTGTTCTTCTTGTACTACAACGGGCCTAGGTTCCAGTAGGGGATGGGGCGCATGTCGTCGGAGGTAATCCCCCTTATCTGACCAATACCGGTTTCGAGCGATCACCTCAAATTTAGGTCGGTGGAGGCGATAGACGCCTTGCCGTTCCCGGGCTGCATGTACTGGGTGGAAATGGGGAGGCTGGCGGGCAGTTGTATTCCCGGGGGGCCCGACGACGTCAGGGCGATTCGCGGCTTCGGAATCAGGAGGGTGGTCGTGCTCCCCGAGGAATTCGAGATAGCCGAGCGCTGGGGGCGCATGTCATCGTATTTCGAGGCGCTGTCACTTCTAGGGCTGGACTATATCCACGAACCCATCGCGGATATGGATGCCCCGACGCCCCGCCAACTAGTGGAGATACTTCGGTGGATCAGGGAGGGGGCAGGCGTGCCGACGCTGGTGCACTGCGTGGGCGGGATCGGCAGGACGGGGACCGTGATCTCGGCGTGGCTGATTGTGGAGCGCCATATGTCGGCCGGGGACGCTATCGGCCTCGTGAGATCACTCAGGCCCGGGAGCATCCAGAGCTATAATCAGGTGAGATTCCTCTTGGAACTCGAGGAAAATATTGAAAAAATAAGAAAAATGTTATGATAATGAATCACATCATCTGCTTCAGATTCTTAATTATCTCCTGGGTGTACTCCTTGCTGGAGACCGGCGTCACTCCCTTTATCCTGGCCATATCGTAGGTCAGCTTCTTCGCGTCGTTGAGTGTCTTGAATATCGCCGCCTCGATCAGGTCGGCCTTGTCCTTCTTGCCCATGTAGCGGAGCATGAGCGTAGCGGTTAACATCAGCGCCGTCGGATTGACCTTCCACTGTCCGGCGTACTTGGGCGCGGATCCGTGGACGGCCTCGAACAGCGCATATTTGTCACCTATGTTGCTCGAGGGCGCCACGCCCAGGCCTCCTATGAGGCCGGACGCGAGGTCGGATTCTATATCACCGAACATGTTGGTCATAAGCAGCATGTCGTACTCCTGTGGCTTCAGCACCAGCTGCATCGCCATGTTGTCGACTATCCTGTCCTCGAACTGAATGTCCGGGTACTTCTTGGAGACCTCGGTGGCGACCTTGAGCCACAGGCCGTTCGTGTTCTTCAGTATATTGGCCTTGTGGACTACGGTCACCTTCTTCCTACCGTACTTCCTGGCATACTCAAAAGCGAACCTAGCAACCCTTTCCGAGTTCTTCCTGGTGACGAGGCTTATGGACTCCGCGGCGTCCGCGTTATCGACGTTGGCGCTGTTCGGTATGAAGTGTTCGATGCCGGAGTACAGCTCCTCTGTGGCCTCCCTGACTATCACGAGGTCGATGTTCTTGAACCTCGGCACGTCCTCATAGAGCCACGGAACCGGTAGGGACTTCGCTGGCCTCACCACGGCATATGTGTCCAGCAGTATCCTGAGCGCCACGTTGAGGCTCCTGTATCCTCCTCCTATGGGGGTGGTCAGGGGACCCTTCAACGCGATCGGCGTCTTCAATATCTCATCGACGGCCCACTTGGGGAGCGGCTCACCGTATTTGGCAATTGCCGGCTCGCCTATCTCCACGACATTCCACTCAATTCCGGCGTTCGCCGCATCGACGAGCTGCCTCGTCAGCTCGGCGAGTTCGGATCCCGTTCCATCTCCCGGTATAAGGGTAACCTTCTCAGCCAACTCGCCAAGGCTCCCAGAGCGGGCCTAAATATATTTACCGATGCGCGCCGAGATCGAGCGGATTGGTCAACGTCAGGATCTCCACCGATGTCGCGGAAAAATTCCCGGGCCTGCAGGTACGCGCGTTGTACGTGGATGGGGTCCGCGTGGATCCGGTCGACGAACGGCTGGAGTCATTTAAGGTTGAGGTCTACAGGAGGATCAGGGAATCGCGCTCGCCGGAGAGCCTGAGGGATGATCCGCTCTTCAGGGCCTACAGGGATTTCTTCTGGAGCCTGGGTATAGATCCGACGAAGACGAGGCCGGCGAGCGAGGCGCTGGTGAGGAGGATAGTTCAGGGCAGGGACCTCCCCAGGATCAACACTCTGGTGGATTCATATAATATCGCATCGGCTCTGAGCGGAATTCCCATCGCGGCGTTCGACGCCGACAGGTTGAGCGGGGAGGAACTACGCATGCGGTTCTCCGTGCCGGGCGAGGGATTCGTCGGAATAGGTATGGATACCCCTAGGGAGCTGACCGGAAGGGAGATAGTGATGGAGGATGGGGAGGGGCCGGTGGCGATATATCCATACAGGGATGCTGACCGCACCAAAGTCACGGACTCCACCAGGAGGGTCATCCTCGTCGTGTGCGGGGCCCCGGGCGTGCCATCCAGCGCGCTCGACCTTGCGGAGGAGCTCCTGAGGAATGTGATCGGCGGCTATTCCTTAACGAAGTAGTAGCGCGGCCAGCTGGGCCAGCTACCCGGGACCTTCTGGATAGTCCGGTCGAATCCCACGCGCACGCGATCGCCTATCCTGAGCTGATCCGGCGATGCCACGTCAGGAATCATGCCGGGTATCTTGGGCCCCTCGTCGAGCTTCACCACGGCAACGGCGTACGGCTCCTTCCCCTCCAGGAGCACGGTCGGCACGTGCACTATCGTGAACGTCTCCACGGTCCCTCTACCGCTTAGCTGTACCCACTCGATGTCCCTCGAATAGCAGTTAGGGCACACGGGGCGCGGCGGCACCATGATCCGGCCGCACCTCCGGCACCGGGCTCCCATCAGCTTGCCCTCGCCCACGAATTTGTAGAAGTTCTCCACCGAGAATTCGGGCTCGTCTGCCGACATCCGCATCACCTCTCTATCACGAATACATTATGCGAGGCGCCGGAACCGCCCATGTTGTGCGTGACCCCGACCTCGGCATCCTTCACCTGCCTTCTACCGGCGCTTCCGGTCAGCTGAAGCCATATCTCATACATCTGGCCCACGCCGGTGGCGCCCACGGGATGGCCCTTGGCCTTCAGGCCGCCGCTCACGTTGACCGGTATCTTGGAGTCATAGTATGTGAGGCCCTCGTCTATGAGCTTGTAGCCTTCTCCCCTCTTGGCGATCCCGAGCGCCTCGTAGAGCAGGATCTCAGCTATCGTGAAACAATCGTGTACTTCGAAGAGGTCGGCGTCCCCCGCGCCTATGCCGGCCATCCTGTACGCCGCCTCGGACGCCCTTCTGGCGCCCTCGAGCCAAGTTACGTCCTCCCTCTCGTAGACCCCCAGATAGTCCGTGCTGTGTCCGAACCCGGTTATGTATACCGGTGTATCCGTGTATTTCTTGGCGAGCTCCGGCTTCGTTATTATGGCAACCGATGCCCCATCGGTTATGGGGCTGCAGTCGTAGAGCTTGAGCGGCCATGCGACCGGCCTAGCGTTCAGCGCCTGCTCGAGGGTTATCTCCTGTGGGTACTGCGCCTTGGGGTTCATTGAGGCGTGTTTGTGGTTCTTCACGGCGACCTTCGCTAAGTGCTCCTCCCTCGCGCCGTACTTGGACATATAGGCGGTGGCCATCAGCGCGAAGAGCCCCGGAAACGTGAGCCCGTTCCATATCTCCATGTGGAAGTCCCCGGCCTCCCCGAGGTAGAGCGTGACCTCGCCGGTGCCCCTGTTCCTCATCTTCTCGACGCCGGCCACTAAGACCGTATCATACATACCGGACATCACACCTGTGAGCGCGATCCTCATCGCGGTGGACCCCGAGGCGCACGCGCTCTCCACCCTAGCTGCATGGGTGTAGGGCAGGCCGGCGTAGTCAGCCGCCCAGGAGCCCGAGTGCGCCTGGTATTCGTACTCACTCCCCATCTGCCCGATGAAGACCGCGTTGACGTCCCTCTTGGGATCCAGATTCCTAGCGCCATGCAGCGCCTCGGAGAACGCCTCGGCGAACAGCTCCTTCGCGCCCTTGCCGTCGTGCTTACCGTACTTGGTGGAGCCCGCCGAGACTATCGCGGCCAGAGGTTTGCCGTGCATCACTCGACGGGCCCAACGCCTTGATAAAAGCTTTAGCCAATTAACTTCGCCATAACGCGCAGGACCAAGTCCCTTCCCGTCACTATGCCGACGAGCCTGGCCGCGTCCAGCACGAGCAACGATCCCACGTCCCTCGATGACATCAGCCTCGCGGCATCCTCGGAACTCGCCGATGGATCTACCGAGAGGGGATCGGCGGTCATCGCCGGAAGCAGTGGATCCCCGAGGCCCAAACGGCCCCCGGCGATCGTGGACACCAAGTCCCTCATCGATACCATACCCATCACGGCGCCGTTCGACACCACCGGGAGGTGCCTGAAGTTCCCTGATATCATCTCGGCGAGCGCGTCCCGCGCTGTGGCCGTTGGCTCGACGACCCTCGGATCGAGCGTCATTATCTCGTGGACTCTCCTGCGGAAGCTCATCCCGACCATGAGCCTCACGAGGCCCTCCTCCGTCACCATGTCCTCGGCCAAGCCATTATTTGTGACTAGCACGGACCCCGTATACATCTTGGACATCAGCCCGACAGCGTCCGCGACCGATGCCCCCTCGTCGAGCGCTAACGGTGGGGAGGTGGCCGCTTCCTCCACGCTAACCGAGCGCCACGACTCGCCGCGCTCCAGCATCGCCTTCGCGACGTCCCTCATCGATATTATAGCGCTCGCGATTCCCTTGGATCCCACGGGAAGGTGGCGGGCCCTCCTGTGCGCCATTACGTCGGCCACTGCCGCGAGGGAATCCGAGGGCAGAACCCAATAGAGGTTCCTGAACTCCAGTGCGCGGAGAGGGGTCGAGAGGACGCGCTCCGGTGGCAACATCCTACGCCGCACTTATGGATACCCGTAATTAAAAAAGATTGAGCGCTATGAGTTGCTATGGAAATAACGCGGATCGACCGTCACCGCTGAAGCTCGTGGGCTCGCTGTCCCCGGAGCGCGGGACGCCTGTAAACACGCTCAGGTATAGTGAACTACCCATCCTAACGGGTGGGGCTTCCCGGTTCGTGGACGCGCTTACGATCACGTGGGGGATATGTGATAGGTATTCCGCCATGCTAATGGTGGAGGCGCGGTCATCCCCAGGCGTCTCACTGCGTCCCACAGGAAAAGCCCCACCTATCCTTATCATTAATGGCCAAGGCATCAAT
>JAWDMO010000063.1:0-7614 GCA_046536535.1 Nitrososphaeria archaeon | reverse complement strand
CCCGGGCGTCTTCCCTGCGTTCCACGGGGAAAGCCCGGCCATCCCCATCACGGTGGCCAAGACATCAGCCACTGCTCAGATCTACTAAAAACCTCTCGTAAGGGGGCTATCCATCCCCTCCCGCGAGGGAGGGGACTTCCGCCCCCATAACCCCCGATCGTTAAGATGTGTCGGACCACGGGCGCGGCGCGATCAGTGCTGGCCGTAGGTCGCCACGACGAGCATCGCGGCCGGCTCCTTCGACCGGTTGATTATCGAGCGCTTCGTCCCGGGCGGTATGTACAGGGAGTCCATCGGGTTCAACGTGTACTCCTTCCCGTCCTCGGAGATCACCGTCACGGATCCCGAGACAACCACGTACACGCGCTCGGCGCCGGACGCGCTCATCTCGGCGCCCCCGCCGGGCAGGAAGTAGCTCAGCCCCACCCAGAACTCCTTCGGCCCGCCGATCTCCTTGTGCTGCATCTTGTAGGTGACGTTGCCGAAGTGGCCCACCACGTTGTGGACCGGCATGTCCGCGAACTTCACCTCGACCATACCGGAATCGGTCATCGGCGCGCGCGTGCGCGCGTATCCAATTTTAACTTATCGTGTCGCGGGCGAGAGTCCCCGGCGGAGGTGCGCGGCTCCCATCCGGATCCCGCGAGGGGCACGAGCGCCGCCGCGGCCAGGGCGAAAGCCAGGATCAGCGTCGCCGAGGCCAGCTCGATGCCGCGGCGCACCGCCGGGGGATCCGGCAGCGCCCCCTCGCCCAGCGAGTAGCTCCCGGCCTTCTCCAGGGACACGTCGAGGCAGCCGGCGGCCGCCGACATGGGATGGCCCGCGTTGACGCTCGCCACGGCCCCCCTGTACCTCGAGTACGCCCTTATGGTGCCGCGGACGTCGCCGCGGCACATCGCGCACGATGCTATCTCCAGCAGCGCGGTCAGCCTCGCCGGCACATAGTTGATCAGCGTATCCATCCTCGCCGAGAACCAGCCGACGTCCGCGATCGATGGATCCCTGAAGCCGACCGCGCCGTCCATGGTGTTCGTCAGCCTCTGGAGGAGCGCCCCCATGGGCCCCAGCAGCACGTAGTACAGGAGGGGGGACGTCACGGCGTCCACCAGGCTCTCGAACAGCGATTCGAGCGCGGCCGATGCGACGTGTCCGGCGTCGGCGGTTCCGAGGTCCCGCCTCACCAGCCCCTGCGCCGATGACCTCGCCCGCCCGAGGTCCCCGGCCTCCAGGTGGAACCCGGTGGAGCCCACCTGATCGAGGAGCAACCTGACCGGCATCGATACCTTGACTATATATGACGCGACAATGATCCACGCGACGACGCCCAGGCGGCCCGCCGCGTAGAGCGCCGCGCCGTACAGCAGCACGTGCGATCCCACGACCGCCAGCCACAGCGCCGCGCCCCCCGCCCTACCCCTCCCGTTCAACCTCCGGGCGAGCGCCATCGCCATCGAGTACGAGGTGTGCACCGGATGCACGGTGAGCAGCGGACCCCGGTGAAACGGGTAGATGAAGTCCAGCGCCAGCCCGATGGCCAGCGGCAGGATCGCCACGACGAACGCCCGGGCCGCGTCATACATGCGCGATCATCAGCAGCGAAGCCAGGAACGATATCTCGCCGGCGAACCCCAGGGCGTCGCCGTTCGTGAACCCCACGACCCTGTCCGCCGTCAGCGCGGATACGTAGCCGATCGCCAGCGACGCCAGCGGTATCGCGATCGCGAACGGGCCGCCCCCGATCAGGAACACCAGCGCGGCCGAGAACGCGCAGACCGCGGCGAGCACCCAGGCGTTCATGCGCGCCTTGAGCGCCTTAGCCATCCCGTCGTACGGCTCGGGCCCCCCGAAGTGCAGCGCGGCCGCCATCGCGGACACCTGTCCTATCTCCGCGGCCATGAACGACATGTAGAAGTGAGATGAGACGGCGTAGAGCGACGACGCGAAGAGCAGCAGCGCGAACGCGGAGAACGACGCGATCGCGAACGATCCCCTGTGCGTATCCTTCAGTATTGTACCCGGATCGAGGCCGGATCTGGACGCGAGCAGCGCCTCGCTGAAGTCCGAGAAGCCGTCCGCGTGCATGAAGCCCTGTCCGACGTAGTGGAGGACGACCGCCAGCGCGGCCACGACGTACGGCGGGGTCCACGCGGCGGCGACGAGCGATAGGGACGTTATCGCCCCCCTGATGAACCCGACTATCGGAACCAGGTAGAACCAGCGGGCGGCGTCCTCCAGCGACCCCCTCGCCGGTATCACCGTGAGGAGACCCACCAGGGAGGACAGCCCCCTCAGCGGGTCATCGCCCAGCCCCGAACACCTCCCCCAGCGCCTCCAGCAGCGCATCGTCGTCCGCGCGCGACCTTATCGCGGCGCGGAAGAACGTCCGGTCGAGCCCCTCGAAGGTCCGCGCGTCCCTCACCGATATCCCGCGGCTCCTCAGGCGCTCGATGGGGCCATCCAAGGGCTCGCGCGATCTGATCAGGAGGAAGTTCGCGGAACCCCTGAACGGAGCGAGCCCGAGGTCCATCAGGCGCCCGCTCACCCTCGACCTCTCCATGGAGACGTATTCCCTGGTCCGGGTTATATAGCTGAGCAGCGCGGGCCCCTCGCCGGTGAGCGACCTGCGGACGAAACAGTCCGCCACGGAGTTGACGTTCCACGTGGAGCGCAGCGCGTCCATCCTGCGCGCGAGCCCGCGCGGGGCCGTCGCGAACCCGATCCTCAGCCCCGGCACGGAGAGCCACTTGGTCAGCGACCTCAGGACCACGAGCCTCTCGCCGCGGGGCGGCGCGATCCCGGG
Organism: Nitrososphaeria archaeon; assembly: GCA_046536535.1. GTDB lineage: Archaea > Thermoproteota > Nitrososphaeria > Conexivisphaerales > Conexivisphaeraceae > Conexivisphaera. The sequence continues at coordinate 4,814 of JAWDMO010000063.1, read as the reverse complement.
ATACGCGTCGCTCAGCTCGGCGTATGCCTCGTCCAGGAGGATCCAGGACCTGCACCCGGACGCGAGCTCCTCGATCTCGCGCGGATCCAGGAAGCTCCCCGTCGGGTTGTTCGGATTCGTCAGCGCTATCAGCGCGTCGGGGTCGTCGCAGGCTCCGCGCAGCCTCCCGGGGTCGAGCGCGAACTCGAGCGCCGATTCCCGGAGATCCATCGGGAGCGGGTCGTAGCGGATTCCCAGCGCCTCCGCCAGGTCGCGGTGCTCGCCGTACGACGGCTGCACGACCACGAGCCTCCTGGCGCCCGCGGCGAGCGCGGCCAGCAGCAGGCCCTCGGACGAGCCGTTGAGCGGGACAACCTCATCGCATCCGTAGAAGGAGCGGATCGCCTCCACGAGATCCCGGTACTCGTAATCGGGGTACGCGCGCGCGGCCTCCTCCGACAGGCACCCCCTGAGCGCGTCCGTCACCCCGGCGGGGGGCGGCAGCGGGTTCAGGTTCACGCTGAAGTCCAGTCCGCCGGATTCCCTTCCGCCGTGGTACCGCAAAGCGACCTCGCCTCCTCGAGGTCCCGGGGATCGTCCACGTCGAGGAACGCGGCGCGCCACAATATGTGTATATCCTCCCACGGGCCGCCCGGCGAATTGAAGAGCGAGATCCCGGGCTGATAGCAGACGCCGTTCCTGCAAACGTTGAGCGTCACCACGGCGGCATCCGACCGCAGCGCCATGTCGACGAACGCCCTGAGCTCGGGCACCCCGCGGTCAAGGAAGGGCATGTCGGCCGGGAGGACGAGCGCGGGTGTCCCCGCCGCGGCAATCGCCGTCCCCAGGTCGCCGACGTAGTCGCCGGAACCCCTCACGCACCGCGCGGTTCCGCAGTAGAGATCCGCCGTGGCCGGCGCCGCCGGGCTCGTGCACAGGATCGGTTCCCCGATCGCGGCGGCGGCCGCGAGCACGGCGTCGATCATCGGCCGGCCGCACACGCGGATCAGGGGCTTCTCGACCGACCCCAGCCTGCTCCCCCTTCCGCCCGCCATCACTATCGAGATCGTCCGCGGATCCCCTCCCGCACGAGCCGATGACCCGGTTCGCCAGCTCCGTGAAGTTCGCCGCGCCCCCGTGCGACCCCAGCTCCTCCAGCAGGCGCCGGGGGACGTCGGACGGGGTTGCCCGGAGCAGCCCCGCCGATTCCATCATGTCCATGCACCTGAGCGCCCTGGCGACGGCCTCCACTCCCCCGTCGTCGCAGTCCGGATCGTCCAGCGCGCTCATGGCGATCCTCAGCCTCCCGCGGGGCCCCAGCCTCCTGCTCAGTTCCCCGTACGCGGACGTCAGCGCGCAGGCGATCGCCCTACCGGCGGCCGTCGCCAGCCCGGAGTATCTCAGGCGTCCGCCGGGCGCCGCCACGAGCGTCGCATCCGACACGGTGCCCACGGCGGCCGATCCCTCGCACGAGAACCCGGAGAGCGCGGAGAGCGCCCCCTTGACCTCCGACAGAGCGCGGAACGCGTCCAGCATGCCGGCCGGCGAGAGGTGCGCGTTAAGCACGGCCAGCACGTTTATCGTGTGACCGCGCCCGTTCCCGCCGCCGTCCCCCAGGCACGCCATCCCGGGGAGGGAGAGGCCGAACGTCGCGTGCACCTCGGCGGTCGTCCGCCCGACCCTGCACCTGGAGCTCACGTACGACGCGCGGAGATCCGCCGCGGTGAGGAACACCGGTGAGTTATCGGGGACGCCGATACGGCGCGCCAGCCCCCGGGCGTAATCCTCGAAATCCCCATCGCGCACGTACTCACGGATCCTCCCCATCACGGCGCGCCTCGCGGCGCCGGATCCCCCGGTCACCGTGGTGCCCAGGACCCGCAGGTCCGCGCCCATGTCGATGACGATTGCGTCGTCGCCCTCGAAGCTGACCCTCGATCCCCGGGCCAATTTCGCGCGCACCCCCGGTTTCCCCGCACCCCGGGCATCGAGCGTCCGCCAGACGTCATGCGCGGGACATCCCGTCGATTATCGCGCCCACGATCCCGAGCGTCACCGGCCTGAGCTCGTCCGTGCTGAGCACCCTGCTCCGCGTGGCCAGGTTGTTGCTGATTATCAGCGCCGACGCGGCTGCCACCCCCCTGGCGGCGGCCACGGCGAACAGGGTCGCGCACTCCATCTCGACGGCGATCGCGCCCGCGGATCTCCACCTCTCCATGACCTCCGGTCCTTCCAGGTAGAACGCGTCGCTGGAGAACACCGGACCCACGTGGACCCTCAACCCGGCCGCCTCCACGGAGCGGGCCACCGCTTCGCTCAGGGCGGGATCCGGCATCGCGGGCCCCGGGACCCCGGAGTACATGAGCGGCAGCATGCTCATGTGGAACGCCGAACTGGGCACCACCACGTCCCCGTCGGCTATCCCGGGGACGAACGCGCCGGCCGTGCCCACGCGGACTATCCTGCGCGCCCCGAGCATCGCGAGCTCCTCGACCGCGATGGCGGCCGATGGTCCCCCTATGCAGTGGCAGGCGATGGTCACGGGCAGGTTCCCGCGGCGCCCCGTGTACGTAAGGTATCCGCGGTACGAGTTGACCAGCCTGACGTCGCTCAGGAGGGATGATGCCTGCTCCACGCGCACGGGGTCCCCCATCACTATTGCCAGCTCCGCCACGTCGCCCGGCCTCGCCCTTATGTGGACGGGTTCCCGGTCCAGGCGCCTGCTCACGCGGATGCTGGATCCACATGCTATTTCTGCGTAATCCCCGGTCCCCCGGTCACCGTCCGCCGGGCCACCTCTCCCTGATGTAGCGGCTGGCGGAATACGCCGCGACCGCGCCCTGGGCGACCGCGGTCACTATCTGCCTGAAGCCCACCCATGCGCTCGTGCAGTCCCCCGCCGCGAACACCCCGGGCGCGGTGGTCCTCATCCACCCGTCCACCTTTATGTATCCCCCGTCGTCGATGCCCAGGCCATTTCTCCTGGCGAACTCCGTATCCGGCTCGAATCCTATCTCTATGAAGACGCCGTCCACCTTCAGCGTGGACCGGCTCCCCTTCCCCGCGTCCTCGACGTCTATCTCGCGCACCCTCGTGTCGCCCCTGATCTCCCTGACGTACGAGTTCAGCATGAACTCCACGTTGCGCCTCCTGCGCAGCCCATCGACGTTTATCGGCTGGGCCCTGAAGGAATCCCTCCTGTGAATCAGGTAGACCTTTTTCGCGTAGTCGGCCAGCATGGCGGCGCCCTCCACCGCGGAGTCGCCGCCCCCCACGACCGCGACTGCCTCGGCGCCCCTGAAGAGCGGCGCGTCGCAGACGCTGCAGTAGCTGACCCCCCTCGCGTTGTACCGGTCCTCGCCGGGGACCCCCAGCTTCCTCCTCTTGGATCCGATCGCCACTATGACGGCCTTCGCGACCGTCTCGCGTCCCCCCAGGGTCACCACGCGTTTCCTGGAGTCCCCGAGGTCCTCGATCGCCTCGACGCGGTCCATTATCAGCGGGACCCCGTACTTGCCCGCGTGATCCCTGAAGCGGCCTATCATATCGGGCGCCGCAATGTCCGGCAGCCCCAGGTAATCGTCGATCACGCCGGCGAGCGTCAGCTGCCCGCCCGGTTCCTCCCCTATCGTCGCGGATCTCAGCATGAACCGGGCGCTGTAGACCGCGGCGCTCATGGCCGCGGGCCCCGCGCCCACGATCACGACGTCGTACTCGGGCGCCAGCTCCTCCTCGCCCACCTGCGCCAGCTTGAGCTCCAGCGCCATTGTGCGCCGTCAAGCGCCATCCGTTAAAAGCGTAGCGCAAACACCGGGGCCGCGCGATCTGGTTATATGGGGGCACGGAGCACGCGGGGCGGTATGAACGGCTGTTCGGCGCCCAGGGGCGTCAGGGGCATACTGTTCGATCTGGACGGCACGCTCCTCGACACCGTGCAGCTCGTGTCGAGGGCGTGGGAGTTCGCCCTCCGCTCGCTGGGGTACAGCGTGAGCTCGTCCGACATCGAGCAGCTCGTGGGCCTCCCGGCGTCCAGGATCGCGGACGCGTTCACGGGCAGCACGTCGTCCCTGATGGAGCTGACAAACCTGAGGGCGAGCTACCTGGAGGAGCACGCGGGCGAGGTCAGGGCGTTCCCAGAGGTCCCCGACGCGCTCAGGAGGCTCAAGGAGCTCGGCTACAGGATCTCAATCGCCACGTCGCTGCCGTCGGGGACGGCCAGGAAGTTCATGGATTCCGCGGGGATAGCGTCCATCCCGGACGCGCTGGTCGGCGGGGACGACGTGCAGCGGGGGAAGCCCGAGCCAGACATATTCGTCGAAGCCGCGAGGAGGCTGTCCATCAGGCCCGGGGAGGCGGTCGTGGTGGGCGATCGGGACTACGACGTGATCCCGGCCAAGCGCATTGGCAGCTTCTCCGTCCTCGTGGTGAGGGGGGCTTACTGCCCCGCGGAGAAGCCCGACGCAGTGATATCGGACCTCAGGGGCCTCCTCGCGATCCTCGGGAAGCCCGGCCGCTGAGCCGGCGGGCGCGGGGGACGTCCGGCGTTTAACGGAAACGGAAAAGGAAATATTGCGCGACCGGGACGAGTCGGGTGGTGTCCCGGGGGGAGCTGCTCCTCAGGCTGGTGGACGTCTCCAAGAGCTACGGCGGCGTGTCGGCCCTCAGGAACGTGAGCCTGGACGTCGGGGAGGGCGAGCTCGTTGCCCTCATAGGGCCGAACGGCGCGGGGAAGTCCACGCTCTTCAAGGTCATATGCGGCGTCGTGAGGCCCGACTCGGGGAGGGTTTACTTCGCCGGGAGGGACATAACGGGGCTGCCCCCCGAGAGGATCTGCG
>JAWDMO010000062.1:0-7891 GCA_046536535.1 Nitrososphaeria archaeon | reverse complement strand
TGCTCGCGGCCTCGTGCAGAGCGTGGAGGGCATAGGCAGATCGTACGGTGAGCTCTGCTCCCTCCTGGGGGCCACACAGCTGCCCGATGAGCAGTCCGTCTCCAGGCTGAGGGAGCTGATAGAGGGCGCGGGCAGGATAATAACGGTGGGCGCGGGCAGGTCCGGGGAGGTCGCCGATTCCTTCATGAGGTTCCTGAGGAACCTGGGGTATGAGCGTAGCTATGGTCCCGATGACGTGCCCTACGTGTTGAAGTACAGCGACCTGGTGATAGGATTCAGCGGAAGCGGCACCACGACGTACACGCTGCAGACGCTGACGGTCGCCAGGAACGCGGGGTCCAAGATAGTGGTCTTCACCGCGGCCCCGGAGAGCCCCGCGGCGTCCCTGGCCGACCTCGTGATATACCTGCCGGGCAGGACGAAGTCCGAGCCCGAGGACTACTACGAGCGCCTGCTCAGCAAGGAGACATACGCGCCGCTGACGCCGCTGGGCACGCTGTTCGAGCTCAGGAGCCTGCTGGTTTCGCTGGCGTTCATAAGGACGCTCGCGGTCGGAGGGAGCCTAGCTGAGAACTACGGCGCGCTCCTGAACCTAGCCTCCAGCTACGTGCCATCGAGCGAGGAGTTCGACGCGCTGTACTCGCTCATGCCGAAGGCGCGCAGCAGGAGCAACCCGTGGCCGGGGAAGCTCGTGGCCATAGGTGAGGGGCTCTCGGGCACCGTGGCCAAGTTCTTCGTGACCAGGATGCGCCACGCCGCGAAGGCGGATGAGGTTAGGGAGGTCTACTACTGGCTGGATAAGGGCAGCGTGGCCGTCATGCCGGGCGACCTGGTGCTCGTGGTGTCAGGATCCGGGGAGCAGCTGCCGGCGGTGCTCGCCGCCAAGGCGAAGTCCAAGGGCGTTCACGTGGCATCGCTGACATCCTACCCGAACTCCACGCTGGGCCTCAACAGCGACGTGGTGGTGAACGTGCCGGGGAGGAAGGTGCAGAAGATAAGGGGGCTCAGGAGCAGCTACCTGCCCAGGGACCCCGCGGATTCCGCGTTCGAGCTCAGGGCGCTGCTATCCCTGGAGGCCATGGTGCACGAGATCGCCAAGATTGAGGGCATCACGGAGGCCGACATGCGCAAGCTTCACTCGGACTTCACCTGAGGGGCCCCGGCGATCCCGTGCGCCGCGAGCAGATCCGGGCGACCACTGGAACGCGAGGAAAGTTATTATGAGCGCCGCGCGAAGCGTCAGTGAGGAGATGGGGCTTACTCAGGAGCAGAAGGAGGAGATAAGGAGGAAGGTGATAGAGGCGCTGAAGGAGGTCTACGATCCCGAGATCCCCGTCAACGTCTGGGATCTGGGGCTCATCGAGGAGATATCCGTGAACGATGAGGGGTACGTCGACATAAAAATGATGCTGACCGCCATAGGCTGCCCGGTCTCGGCGACCATAGCTTACATGGCCGAGGCCACCGTGTGGGACAAGGTCAAGGAGGCCAAGGGAGTCAACGTCGAGATAGTGTGGGATCATCCCTGGTCCCCGGATCGCGTGACGCCGGAGGGGAGGGAGCAGCTGAAGGTGATATACGGCTACGATATAGTGGAGGACTGGAAGGCCGCTTACCAATATCAGCAGGGCGGGGGCGCGGGGAGCGCGCAATCCCGAGCGCGATCGAAACCGATTTCAGCCGCATAGCGCACCCGTGCACCGTGAGGAGGGTCCTCGCCATCGATATAGGCGCGACCAATCTCAGGGCCGCGCTCGTGGGGGAGGATGGGGAGATCGCCGAGTTGAGGAGGACGCGCACCCCCGAGCGCGGGATCCTCAACGTCGTCGGCGACTTCGTGGAGGACCTCGCGAGGCGCGCCGACGCGATCGGGGTCGCATCGGTGGGCCCCCTAGATATCAGGAGGGGGGTGCTGCTCAATCCCCCGAACCTCCGCGAGCCCGGCGAGATCGACGTGGTCGGCTCCCTGAGCGGGAGGTTCGGCCTGGAGGTCGTCCTGCTGAACGACGCCGTTGCGGGCGCGGTGGGCGAGTGGCTGCACGGCGCCGGCAGGGGCCTGGACAACATGGTCTACCTGACTTTCAGCACTGGGCTGGGGGCCGGCGCGATCGTGGACGGCCGTCCGCTCCTGGGGGCGCGCGGGAACGCCCATGAGGTGGGCCATTTCGTGGTGGATTACAGGAGCGAGCTGAGGTGCGGCTGCGGCGGCCTGGGGCACTGGGAGGCGTACTGCTCGGGGGCCGGGCTCCCCAAGCTCGCGCGGCGGCTGCTCCGGGAGCGCGGGGAGGTGGCGAGCCGCCTGAGGGAGATCGATCGGTCGTCTGGCTCGATGGATGCGGCCACCATATTCAAGTTGGCGAGGGAGGGCGATCCCATAGCCTCGGATGTCGTCCGCGAGTTCTCCAGGATAGCCGCTGCCGGCATAGCCAGCGTCGCCAGCGCGTATGACCCGGAGTTGATAGTGCTCGGCGGCTCGGTGTACCTGAACAACAGGGACCTCCTAGATGGGGAGATCGCGGCCAATCTGCCCGAGTACTCCCTGGGCGATCCTCCCCCGCTGGCCCCCGCCGCCCTCGGGGATCTATCGCCGCTCATGGGGGCCGCGGCAGCCGCCCTGGGCGAGTGGAGGCCGCAAGTGCGGCACAAGCGAGATAGGCGGGCGCCCCCGCTCCCTCCGGGCGATGATAAAACGGCAAACCTCACCCTTCAGGGCGGGGTCGTCCCGCTCGGTGGGCCGGAGCGGAAGATTTTTAAACAGGGCCTTGTTAGGATGCTCAGTAGCGCCCGTCAAGGGGGCGTAACCACCAAGACCCCGCCCCGGGATCCCCGGGGAACCCTCGCCCTTCAGGGCGGGGAGGGGGTCAGACTCCTGGCTGAGCCCCCTGAGCTATCCCTCGACGCGATTTGGAATGATTTTATCAGACCGCGCGCGGATGCCCCGCGTGTGGAGGGTGGTTTCTTCGCTGGAGGACGGCAGGAGCCTCCTAGATGGGGGAGGCGTGAGGCTGATAGGCGCGCGCTACGCCGAGCCGTGGCCCGTCAGCGTCGTCGAGGAGATACGGCACATGGTGGCCCTGGCCGGGGCCAGGTCCTGCACGATCGTGGGGGCGCACATAGGGGAACCCCTGGTGGCCCTGGCCGGCCTCTGCGCCGAGGTCCGCGCCTACGAGCCGGATCCTGCGAACTGCTACCTCTTGACCGAGAACATGGAGTTGAACGGCATCCGTGCATCCGTGAGGTGCGAGGCCGTCTCGAGCGGCGAGGGAAGGGCCAGCGCGGAGGTCGGGGGGCATCCCCTCAGGATGGAGGCGATAGGTATCAACAGGGTGCTGAACTTCCGGAGCGACCTCGTGCTTCTACTCTGCGGCGACTGCGCCTCCAGGGCCTCGCGCCTCGACTGCGGGGCCCTGTCGCTGGTGGGAGGGTACGTGTTCCCCAGGCACTCCGACCTGGGGGACAAGCTCTCGTCATGCGGCTTCAGCCTGAGCCGGGGATCGACCGAGGCTCTCGCGCTGAGGCCTCGCCCGGCACGGCGCGGTTAGCCGGCGTAAGGTTAAACGCCGGCGGGCCACGATTGTGCGCGTGGGCTTGGGCTGGCTCCGGAACCTCCCGCCCTTCGGGATGCCCGGCGAGCTCGTCGGGGGCGCGACATCGCGCATCCCGCGCGTGGGCTCCTCCGCGCTCCACACGGACAGCGGCGATTGCGGGGGCTTGGGTGGCCTCTGGATGCCGCTATCCCGCACGGGGAGGTCGCTCCCCGGCGAGGGCAAGCTCAGCGCCGTGGCACTCTCGGGCATGCTCCACGAGACGGGGGCGAGCGGCGGTGTCCGCGCCCTCGTGGCGCAGTGGTACAGGATCTTGCTCGAGGTAGGTGATGGGGTTTGAGGTCCGAGGAGTCGCGTTCGCGCCGGCGCGGCCTTGACAAGGAGCGCGATCTGGCGCGCCGCCTCTGGGAGAGGGGGTTCGCGTCCATGAGGGCACCGGCCAGCGGCGCGAAGGCCAAGCGCTTCGTGCAACCCGATGTAATAGCTGCGAAGGGGGGATCCCTCTTCGCATTCGAGGTGAAGGCCAGGAGCGAGATCCCGATCTACGTGGAACAGGATCAGGTGGAGAAGCTGGCCGAGTGGGCCAGGCGGGCGGGCGCGCGTCCCTTCTTCGCCATATACTATGGGGGGAGGTGGCGGTTCGTGCCGCTGGAGCGCGCCTCGCGCGTCGGCCGCAACTACAGGATAGACGGGGAGAGCCTATCCGCTGCCCTCAGCATGGACGAACTCACGGCCTGAAGGCCTCCTCCCGGATCCCCATCCTCCTGTTCACGTGCACCGCGAGCGCGAAGAGCGCGCTGCTCGCCCTGTTGACCGCGGCGAGCGCCACCGGCTGGTCCACGCCCTCCTCGCGTGCCGCCCGGACCATGGCGCGCTCCAGCCTCCTGGTGAGCGCCCTGGCCAAGTGGAGCGCGGCCGCGGCCGGGTGACCGGACGGCAGCACGAACAGCTCCACGTCCTCCATCCTCGCATCGGTCACCTCCTCCAGCCACTTCACGTCCTCCCTGGAAATGAGCTCCCTCCTTCCGCGCGTTTCGAAAGCTGTGACCGCGGCGAACAGGGTCCTCTGCAGCCTCGAGAGGTCGCTGTCCACGTCCCTCAGCTCGGGCGGCAGCAGGGCCCTCGCCAGGCCTATCGCGGACACGGCCTCGTCGAGCGCCCCCGAGAGCTCCACGGACGGATGATCCTTGGTAACCCTGCCGCCCGTCAGTGGGCTGTACGTGGTCCCATCGTCTCCCGTGCCCGTGTACGCCCTGAACCTCACATGGACGCGCCGGCTCCCGAGGGATAAAAATGTGAGCGGCGAAGGCCTTTGCGCGCCGCGGGGCTGTCCCGCGGCGCCACTGACCCCCTCAATAATGTTTCTTTATATAAATGAACAACGTAGCATACGATAACCCGATCTCTCGTCGAAACGTTGCGGCCGGCGCCGAGAAGCTCCTTCTCCGCGATCACGTTCAGCGATGATACATAGCTATTCAAACATATATACATGAATAACTAGTAACAGCTGTAAACGGCATCGGGGCGCGTAGGTGGTGGGGCTCGCCGAGGCGTTCCGGGCAGTTCAATACCGATCATATATGTCGGTTTTACAGAAAACTTTAATATAACGCCGTTATTTCCGCATCATGAAAATGGCCCTGTTTATAGACAACCTGACGACCATGCTATATGTGTTAACAGCAGCCGACGTCTACGTCGCATACGTACTGGCAAAGGGCAGGGGGATGGGCCGCGAATCGTCCGGCCCCCTCCTCGGGCTCGGCTTCATCGCGCTGATCCTCGGGGCATCCGTCGATCTGAGATGGCCGCTCCCGGGCGGCTACAACATCGTGTACGGCGACCCCTACGTGCTATTCGCGGCGCTACTGATATCGGCCGGCGTGATGTCGCTGGTGCAGTCATCCCTCAAGGGGATAGAGGGGCTCGGCGTGCCTATGGGGATATTCGTCATAATCTACGGGCTCTCGATACTTGAGAACGGGCTGTCCACGGAGCCGCTCGTTGCGGCATCGCTTTTCGTGCTGGAGGGTCTCTCCGCGATCATCGCATCCATCGCCCTTGCCAGGGGAGGTCGTGCGCCGTCTTACGCCGCGATCGCCCTGCTCGGTCTCTCCGCGATCGTAGCCTTAGCCATAGTGGTCCCTGCTACGTTCGTCCACCCCGTGGCGTTCTCGAAGTGGTTCCCGTAGATTCGTACGAAGTCCGCGCAGTATACCTTTAATTTATATGTTTTTAACAATTATGTAATTATTAATTTGAAATATCATCTTTGATGAGCGATATTCCATCTCATAATGCATCGTAATAGCCGCTCCCTTGCATGACAATGATGTGCCCCACGCCGGTCCACATCCACGGGCTTGGGGGGTGCGGCTTATTCGAAGCTCGCCGGGGAAATGCCCGGCGAGGAGTCCGGTTCGACCTCATAGGGTGGCGATGGGTCCATTCCCTGTCTGCTCAATCCTCGCGATCCGGCGATAATACAACAATTATGTAAATAATCTTGATTTTTTGATTCAAGCATGCAATTTAAATACCAGGGCGCTCCCCGCCGGTCACATGGACGTCGCCAGGGTGAGGGAGGACTTTTCAGCCCTGTCCAGCGGCGTCACATACCTGGACAGCGCGGCGACGTCCCTCAAGCCGCGCGCGGTCGTGGAGGCCGTGCGGGGATATTACGAGGAATACACGGAGAACGTGCACAGGGGCATGGGCAGGATGGCACAGAGGGCCACCGATGAGTACGAGGGAGCCAGGGAGGCGGTGGCGTCGTTCATAGGCGCGAGGCCGGACGACGTGGTGTTCACGCCCGGGACGACCGGTTCGATAAACATAGTGGCGGAGGGAATCGCCTGGAAGGAGGGGGATGAGATAGTTGTAACGCGCATGGAACACCACTCGAACCTGCTGCCGTGGGTCAGGGCCTCCAGGATCCACGGACTGAGGCTGAGGTTCGCGGAGCTCGACGGCGAGGGCAGGCTGGATATGCGCTCGCTCGAGGAGTCCCTAGGCCCGAGGACAAGATTAGTCGCCGTGGCGCATGCGTCCAATGTGACCGGCGTCGTGAACGACGTCGAGGGGGCGGTGAAGCTGGCGCACGACAGCGGGGCGCTCGTGCTCGTCGACGGAGCGCAGTCGGTCCCCCATGTGCCGGTGGATGTGAGGAGGATCGGCGCCGATTTCCTGGCGTTCAGCGGCCATAAGATGCTCGGGCCGACCGGCATAGGGGTCCTCTACGTCTCGGAGTCTGCGCGCGATCGGTTATCGCCTCCATGGCTCGGGGGCGGAATAGTCGATTATGTGACCGGTGAGGATTACAGGCTCCTCGGGTTCCCCCACAGCATGGAACCCGGCACGCCGAACATCGCAGGCGCCATCGGCTTGGGCGCCGCCGCCAAATACCTGATGGGCCTCGGTATGGATGCTGTGGCGGAGCATGGTAGGAGGATCACCGGGCTGGCGCTCGCCGGGTTGAGGGAAGTCGATGGGCTGCGCCTGCTTGGGCCGTGGGAGCCCCGGGACAGGCTCGGGATATTCTCTTTCGCTATACGCGATCACAGCGTCGATGAGGTCGCTGCACTCCTGAGCGAGATGGGCGGCATTGAGGTGAGATCCGGCTACCACTGCGCACAGCCCCTCCATATCCGGTACGGGTTCCGCGGGACCACACGTGCATCGGCATATCTGTACAACACCGACGACGACGTGCGCTCGCTAGTCGACTCACTCCGGAGGATCTCGGAAATACTGGCCAGGGGCCGCCCGGGGAACGGCCTCGATGCGCCGGCGCATCACTCGCGCTGGCGCTAAAGTCTTATTAATAGCATTCGTGCATTTAGTACGGATTGCAGATATCCAAGGAGGATCTCCTTAGGAGGGTCGATGGAGGAAGGCTCACGAGGACGCTTGCGGAGCTCGTGGACATACCGAGCCCCACCGGCAGCGAGCAGGAGATAGGCAGTTACATGTATTCAAAATACAGGGAGCTCGGCCTCAAGGTGATCTGGCAGGAGATAGAGGACGGCAGGCCCAACGTGGTCGGTATACTTAGGGGAAGGGGGCGCGGGAAGTCGCTTCAGCTGGACGCGCACCTAGACGTCTCATTCACGGGCTCCGAGGAGTTTCTGTTTGGGGGGGCCACGAGTCCGAAGGCGCGCGTGGAGGAGAGGGACGGCGACACATGGATCTTCGGGGCCGGCGCCTTCAATATGAAGAACGCGCACGCCGCCTATCTGGAGGCCGCGCGCGCTCTGATAGACTCGGGGATCGAGCTGGAAGGCGATCTGATACTGACCGCGACGTCCGGCGAGATAGAGGAATCACAGGTCGACGGATATCTT
>JAWDMO010000061.1:0-7983 GCA_046536535.1 Nitrososphaeria archaeon | reverse complement strand
GGCCCATCCCCCTGCCCTTTGCCAGTACGTATGCGATGTAGACGTCGGCTGCTGTTAACACATATAGCATGGTCGTCAGGTTGTCTATAAACAGAGCCATTTTCATGACGCGGAAATAACGGCGTTATATTAAGTTTTCTGCAAAACCGACATACATGATCGGTATTGAACTGCCCGGAACGCCTCGGCGAGCCCCGCCACCTACGCGCCCCGATGCCGTTTACAGCTGTTACTCGTTATTCATGTATATATGTTTGAATAGCTATGTACCATCGCTGAACGTGATCGCGGGGAAGAAGCTTCTCGGCGCCGGCCGCAACGTTTCGATGAGAGATCGGGTTATCGTATGCTACGTTGTTCATTTAGATGATGAACCGGGACCATGATTGAGAGGGTCAATGGCGCCACGGGGACAGTCCCGTAGTGCGCGCGAATGGATTCAGCTTCCAGCACACAAAGACCTTCGCCGCTCATGTTTTTATCCCTCGGGAGCCGGCGTGTGCATGTGCGGTTCAGGGCATACACGGGTACAGGGGACGATGGGACCACGTACAGCCCCCTGATGGGCGGCAGGGTGAGCAAGGACCATCCATCGGTGGAGCTCTCGGGGGCGCTCGACGAGGCTGTATCCGCGATAGGCCTAGCGAGGTCACTGCTGCCGCCCGAGCTGAGGGATATAGACTGCGACCTCTCGAGGCTGCAGAGGACTCTGTTCGCCGCGGTCACGGCGTTCGAGACACGTGGGAGGAGGGAGCTTATTTCCCGGGATGACGTGAGGTGGATGGAGGAGGTAACGGACGCGAGGATGGAGGACGTGGAGCTCTTCGTTGTGCCATCCGGTCATCCGGCGGCGGCGGCGCTCCACGTGGCCAGGGCCATCACCAGGAGGCTGGAGCGCATCATGGTGAGGGTGGCGCGCGAGGAGGGCGTCGACCAGCCGGTGGCGCTCACGGCGGTCAACAGGGCAAGCAGCGCGCTCTTCGCGCTCGCGGTCCACGTGAACAGGAGGATGGGGAGATCGGAGGACGTCTTCAGGCCGTGAGCTCGTCGATGCTCAACGCATCTGAGAGACCGCGGCCGTCTATCCTGTAGGTGCGGCCGACGCGGGATGCACCGTCCAGCGGCACGAACCGCCACTCCCTCCCGTAGTAGATGGCGAAGAACGGGCGCGCGCCCGCGCGCCTCGCCCATTCGGCGAGCTTCTCCACCTGGTCCGCATCCACGTAGATCGGGATCTCACTCCTCGCCTTGACCTCGAACGCCAGCACCGTGCCGTCCCTTGCGGCTATAACGTCCGGTTGAACTATGCGCTTGACCCTAGCGCCGCTGGCGGGGGCCCTCATGGATGCGAATCCCAGAGCCCAGAGCTTGCGGGCCAGATCCCGCTCCTTATCCAGGCCGCGCCGCCTGGACTTTGACTCATTTGATCTCAAGCCCTCTCCCCATCTTGAGCGTCATCCGGTACCACCGGGCGATCATCGCGCGGGACTCCCCGCCCGATTCCATCCACCTCAGGATCTCCGAGAGCGCCGCTGAGCCAGCCTCCCCCTCCTCCAGCAGCGACCTGCCCAGCTCGGACACCAGGAGCCGCATTCCCTCCATGCTCTCGTAATCCGACGCATTGATCGACAGCGCGGATGGATCACCTCTCAATAGATGTCCCGGGACGCGCGAGATCACCCTATCCACGGCCGCCTCGGACATCCGGGGGGAGAGGAATTCCCGGAGCCAGTCCTCGATATTCACGCGGTGAATCCGACATCACCGCCGTTTAAACGTAGCCCGGGGACCCACTGCCAGCGATTCCATCGACGCCTTCCGTATTTGAAAGCCACATGATTCGAGCCTGTTGCCCAGGCGGGAGCCGGTGCGGAATATGTAGCGCCCGACGAGCGACAGGGCCTCGCAGCCGAGGCTGGAGGCCGCCTCATCGCACTCGGGGCACGCGAGCATCGCCAGATCAATCCTCCCGTTCAGGACCCTGTTCGCGCCTACCCTCTCGACCCTCACATCGGATCCGTCTATGTGCATCGCGTACCTTCCGTCGGCGCTGGATACCGCCTCGCACCTCACGGTGGCCCTCACGCCGTTTAACTCTAGGTTCTCCATGAGTAGGTAGCAATTCGCGGGATTCGGCTCATATGTGCGTACATCCCCGCACATGCCGGCGAGCGCTATGACCGGCTCGCCTATGTGCGCACCGACGATCAAGCAGGAACGCATGACAGGGCCCGCCGCGAGCTCCCTGAGTTCGTCGAGCACCTCCGTCGGCCATGGCTCCACATAATCGGCGCTGATTATGGCCACGCCGTCCCCGTCCAGGAGTTTCCTGCCGTCCTCCAGCAGCGAGACTACCCTCCACATTTCCACGGCCTCCGCAAGACCAGAACTATACATCTCCAGCTGGAGTCCGGAGCTCCACCGCCGCTGGCCATCGGAATTCCGACCGTGGCCGTGATCGTGATGTGCACACCCACGGGTTGCACGTTCCGCGCCTCGACTACCATGTTCATTCCTTTCAATGCTGACGGCGGCACGGGCATAATATCAATTTTTAGCTTACGCAAATTCAACGTGATCGTTAGACGTACCCCGGCGCGGTGCACTGAAGTCCATCGCACGAGGACCGCGCACGGCGAACGATGCCACATTGATTTCAGGCGGGTCTCCGCCGCATTGCGCAGCTCCGGAAGCCGGGCTGGTGTATGGGTGGATCTCTCCGGCTGAACCGGCATCTCAGCCGCGACATCGCGGCAGTTCGAAGAAATACCGCGTTACGCTATCCTAGACCCATAGCACATTGATAATGTTCGAGCACGCTTACACCGGGCACATGCTCCCGATTCCATGCCCGACCGCGGGACCGGCGTCGATACGACGAGCACAAGTGAGGAAGGGGGAACTGAGCCCAGCTCAATATCTATCCCTCGGCGCTGGATAGGTGGAGGGAGCCTGAGGAAGGCCAACGGGGGAACCGCCGCTGCCCGGAATCACGCGTCGCGCTCCTCTCTCTCAAATGCAGTACGGGCGGATGGAGGGGTTGTATTCATTAGTCCATCGCATCTCCGCTACGGGCCGTCCCGGCGTTTGCGCAACGTCATGCCATGGCATATGCATCAGATATCCGGCTCTCACGGGCCCGGCGGCCACAAATAGCCGAGGGCGGCGGCGGCCGCGCCCATGAGTGGCGATAGATCGCCGAGGGCGGCGGCGGCCAGCCTGGGGGGCTGACCCAGGGAATAGCGCGCGAGATCCGCGTTGAGCTCAGCGTCCACCAGATCCCGGTTGTTGAGGTACACGGGCCCGCCCAGTACGATCAGCTCCGGATCATATGCGCTGGCCGCGCTCGCTATGCCGGCCGCCGATATCCTGGCGAACTCGCGCACCACCTCGAGCGCCAGTGGATCGCCGCCCCTCGCCATGCGAAATATGGTCGGTGCGTCGGGGGTCGCTCCGGAATTCAGGACATCCCTCATATGTCCCGGGATGTCCGGGCGCTCCGATGCCACCAGTGCCGCCAGCTTCGGCAGACCGCTCCCCGAGCAGTATGCCTCCCAGTGGCCGAGGCCGCCACAACCGCACCTCACGCCGCCCCTGTAATCCACCACTATGTGACCTATCTCATGGGCGTTCCCGCGCCTTCCCATGAGGGGTCTCCCGTCCACTATGACGCCCGCGCCAAGTCCGGTGCTGAATGTTAGGTAAACCAGATTATCTATGCCCCTTCCGATGCCGTAGAACCGTTCGCCCAGAGCGCCGGCCACCGCGTCGTTGAGCAGCACGACGCCGAGTCCGAACCTCCTCCTGAGCGATCCCACGACGTCTATCTCGCCGCCCTCGTGCAGGTTCGGCGGATTCACCAGCACGCCCCTCCTGATATCCATCGGGCCCACGGCCGCCACGCCTATGGAGCTGGCGCGCGGGACCAGCCCCTCCACCATGGATGCGACCGCGTCTACGACGCCGCGCCGGGGCGTCGTGGCCCTCCTGAGCTCCATGACCTCGCCGTCCTCGTCTATGAGTGCGGCCCTCAGATTGGTAGCGCCCAGGTCGACCGCTATGACCGTCGTCATGTCGCGCTCTACGGCGCGGTAATAGAAATTGATTACCGTCGCGAAGGAGTATGGGGAAACGAGAACCCCTCGCGCACTCTGCAGATGGGATGATGTTAGGTCTGTGGAGCGGCGCCGCCCTGGTACTGATATGCTGCCTTCCAGTCCTCAACTATATCGTAACCGTAGATGACCTTGAGCTGCTCCCGGCCCTCGGGGGTCACCCTGTCGGGCGACCACGGATGATCCCACACTATCTCCACGTTTACGCCCTTGGCGTCCTTTACCTTATCCCACACGGTTGCCTCCGCCATGTATGCTATCGATGCCGAGACCGGACATCCCACGGCAGTCAGCATCATCTTTATGTCGACCATGCCGTCATCGCTCACCGAGATGTCCTCTATCAACCCCAGATCCCATACGTTGACCGGTATCTCGGGGTCGTAGACGTCCTTCAGCGCCTCCGCGACTCTCCTCTTAATATCATCCTTCTGCTCCTGGGTGAGCCCCATGCGCAATGCTGAAGGACGTCCTCCAATAATAATGTTCCTGATGAAACCATATCCGGGAGCGCGAAGCCAGGAGGTTCCCCCGCAACGCCTCACGTGAAGTCCGAGTGCAGCATGCGCATGTCGGCCTCTGTGACGCCCTCCAACTTCGCTATCTCGTGCACCAAAGCCTCCAGCGAGAGGAGAGCCCTCAGCTCGAACGCCGAATCTATGGGGTCCCTGGGAAGATAGCTGCTCCTCAACCCCCTTATCCGCTGTATCGTCCTTCCAGGTATTTGCACCACTATGTCGCTGTTGAGTCCGAGCGTGGACGTCGGAAACGATGTGAGCGCGGCGACGCGGACGCCCTTTGATTTGGCCTTGACGGCAAGCGCTGCCGGCAACTGCTCGCCGGATCCCGATATTATCAGCACTAGATCGCTCGGGACGACAGCGACGCTGCCCCTGTCCAACCAATAATAAACTTCCCGGACCTCGTCCGTCTTGGCCACGTGCCTGAACCTAGTGACGAAGAATTTGGCGACGCTACCCGAGAAGCCCTCGCCGATCACGACCAGCTTGCCGGGCCATGGATTTCCGCCGCTACGGGGCCTGGGAAGCAGCGAGTAGAGCCGGTCAAACTCATCCCCCGAGGGCGTGTATTCGCCTGCGACGCCTACGAGGCTCGCGTAGTTGGATGCCAGATTGCCTCCCACCGCGAGCTCCCTTATGAACGCCAGCGAAAGGAAGAGGCTCCTCAGCTCGAAGAGGGTGCCCAGAGGCGTGAGGGGGGCATATGCCTCCTTGCTGAGCAGGCGCTCGTAGTAGTCCTCCGAACGATCGAACTTCGCCTTGCCGGGGACGAGCACCACGAGGTCCGCCAAGGAGGCCGCCGGACCGCTGGGCGTCGCGGTGAAGACCGCGGTCTTGGCGCCCGCATCCCTCGCCACCTGTAACGTCTGCAACGTGTACGTGGTGGTTCCGCTGCCGGTGAACCCTATGACCAAGTCGCTGTACTTTAAGATGTACGGTACATCGTCCGGTCCGTAGCTCCTCTCATATCCCAGGTTCCTCAGGAACCGCATGAACACATCGGCGACCTCGCCGGATCTGCCGGCGCCGACCGTGATTATCCTGCCGGCGCCTTCCACGAGCTCCCTTAGCCTGGATATCGTATCCGCGTCGGGCAGCTGGGCCGAGCTGAGGAGCGAACACAGCCCGGCGTAGGAACTACCGATTCCCTCCACATCCATGGAGCGCATCCCGGGATGCTTTAAGCGCTCCGCTTTCGGGCGACATCCGCCGGGGGCCGCGGCCGTCGGCGACGCGGCCGAGGGCTGCGCGCGTGCAGGCGCATTCCGACGCGGATTATGGGAAACACAAAAATTCACTGTCCTCCGGACGTTGGGAATATGCGGTTCAGCCTGAGATATGGAAGTACGATCGTTCACATGGGCGAGGGCGCGATCGGCGGAATTGCGGATCGCATCGCTACACATGGAAAGGTGCTCATCGTCACGGGCAGGAGAAGCGCCAGGGAGAGCGGGGCGCTGGGAGATGCGACGAAGCTCATGGAACGGCTTGGGGTGACGTGGGAGCTCTACGATGGCGTTTTCCCGAATCCAGCCGACCGCGTCGTGGACGGCATAGCCGATGTCATCAGGGACCGGGGATCGGAGGCGGTGCTGGCGATCGGCGGAGGCAGCGTCGTGGACTCCGCGAAGTTCGCGGCCGTCGTGGCGTGCTCCGGCGGAAGGGCGGAGGACTATCTGCTGGGACGCAGGCGCCCATCGTGCGACCTGCCGGTGTACGCCGTGAACCTGACGCATGGGACGGGTAGCGAGGTCGATCGGTACTCGGTGGCCAGCATACAGGAGAGGGGGTTGAAGATAGGGATCGAGACCACCTATCCCAGGGAGAGCGTCGATGATCCCCTTTACGCTACGAGCCTGTCCGCCGATCATACGCGGTACACATCGATAGATGCCCTGTACCACGCATTGGAGTCATCGACGTCCACGGCGTCGAATCCGATGACCGTGTCGCTGGCTCGCGATGCCGCATCGCTCGTCTCGCGCTGGCTCCCGGCAGCGCTGCGCGACCCGCGGGACGCCGAAGCCCGGATGAACCTGCTGTACGGCGCCGCGATAGCGGGGATCGCCATAGACAACTCGGTCACACATATCGTGCACTTGCTTGAACACGTCCTGAGCGGCGTCAACCCCGGGCTGCCGCACGGCGCCGGACTGGCGTTCCTAGGTCCGCGGTGCATTCGCTACACATACGCGGCGAGGCCAGCTGAGGGGGCGCAGGTGCTCAGGGCGCTCGACGCGGGTTTGATGCCGATCCCGGAACACGCCGCGAGGGCGGAGGATGCCCTGAGGAAGTTCCAGGAGGAGGTGGGGATCGACGGATCACTGCTCGACTACGGTTTCTCCCGCGACGGATTGGAATCCCTGACCTCCAGGGCGATGGAGATCGTGAAGGAGGACGCCGGACTCATACCATTCGATGTGAAGCCCGAGATCGTGAGCGATATACTTTCAAGCGCGCTCGATCGATAGCCTGTTATATCATTTAGGGGTTTGGGGGCGGAAGACCTCTTCCGCGAGGGAGGGGATGGATAGCCCCCAGGATTTGAAAATTGTTTAGTTCAAGATTACGCGATATTCATGGACGGGTAAGCGCCACCGAGGCGCCTCGGTTGAAGCGGGGGTCGGTGAGGTACACCTCCGCCCCATCGACGGCCCGTACGGGCAACACTGATGCATCCCTCAATATGCTGAGGATATCGGGTGGGAACCACCCACTGGAGCCGTGGAGCTCCGCCCTCTACCCGCGGTCAGCGGGCAAGGCGAGGCCCTGAAGCAGGAAGCCCCGTCCCTGAGGACAGGGTAGTTCACGGAATTATCTCTACAGTGTTGTTGAAACTGGGGTAGAACACGTCGTCCCAGCGCACGGCGCCAGAGCTCACGGCACGCTCGATCACATCGAACCTCCTGAGCACCGCGCGTATGGTATCCCTGGTCACGCGGCACACCGATTCGTGCCCGCTCGCCCCCCAGAGCCGCTCCATGAATGAATAGAGACAGCGGCCGCCGCACTCCCTATTGTATTCGCATGCCGAGCACTCCTCGTTTACCGGGTAGCGGCGTGGTTCCGGCCGGTATCCCGAGGAGAGCGATCCCATCTCGGCCCAGCGCTCGGAGACGGCAATCGGACACGCCAGGATCCTTCCATCAGTCGAGATGGCAACCGCGGTTGATCCAGCGCCGCACGGCGGATAGGGGCCGCCGAGGACATGTCTCATGGCTATCCCTTGGAACGGCGCTATGCCGAGGACCCTGCCGGACTCGATGGAGGACACCCACTCGTCGACGAGCGACTCTATTCCCGGTAGATAGCTCTCCGCGGCCCATTTTTCGAAGTTCCACGCGGGG
>JAWDMO010000060.1:0-8021 GCA_046536535.1 Nitrososphaeria archaeon | reverse complement strand
CCACGACGTCCTTGACCACCATGAGCGCGTCGTGTATGCTCCTCTCAGCCTCGTCGACTATCCTCTGGCTCCCTCCCCTGACTAGGATTGTGACGGCCTTCGGGTCCTTGCAGCCCTCGACGAACACCCACTTGTCCTCCTCTATCTTCCTCTCCTCGACGAGCCCCGCGTATCCGAGGTCGTTCGAGGTAAGCTCGTCTATGTTGGTGACTATCCTCCCGCCGGTCGCCTTCGCCAGCCTCGTCATATCGCTCTCCTTCACCCTCCTGACCGCCAGTATCCCTTCCTTCGCCAGGTAGTGCTGCGCGAGGTCGTCTATCCCCTTCTGGCAGAACACGACGTTCGCGCCGGCGGCCTTCACCTTCTGGACCATCTCGTGGAGTATCCTGGCCTCCTCGTCCAGGAACGCCTTCATCTTCGTGGGATCGCTTATGCGTATCTCGGCGCTTATCTCGGGTTTCTCTATCTCCAGCGGCGCGTTTATCAGCGCTATCTTGGCATTCTCGACCTTCTTCGGCATCCCGCCGTGGACCACCTCCTTGTCTATCACTATCCCCTTGACGAACACCGTATCGGTTATCGAGCCGCCGGGCTTCTTCTCCACCTTCGCGGAATCTATGTCTACCTTGTAACCGCCATCCCTCTTCTCGGCCACCTGGAGGATCGCGTCCAGCACCAGATTTGATAGGTAATCGGCATCCTGGGCGACCACCTTGGAGGCCATCGCCGTGAGCGCGACCTTCCTCAGCCATTCCCTGTCGGTAGGGCGCACCTTTATCGCGATGTTCTCCAGGATCTCCACCGCCTTCTCGGATGCCTTCCGGTAGCCGTCCACGACGACCGTGGGGTGTACATCGTTGTCTATGAGTTCCTGGGCCTTCGTCAGCAGGGCGCCGGCAAGGACCACGCTCGTGGTGGTGCCATCGCCCACCTCGGCATCGGTCGCCTTCGCGATCTCCACGAGGAGCTTCGCCGCCGGATGCTGCACGTCCATCTGCTTGAGCATCGTTGCGCCGTCGTTCGTTATGGTTACGTCGCCGAGGCTGTCCACGAGCATCTTGTCCATACCCCTGGGGCCGAGGCTCGTGCGAACTATCTCGGCGACGACCTTGGCCGCCTCGATGTTGTTCCTCAGCGCGTCCCTCCCCTTCGTCTCGGAGGCACCCTCCTTCAACACGACGACCGGTGCGTAACCCGCCTGTCCTACCTGTTGTACTGCCATCTCCACATCACCCTACAGGAGCGTGCACTCTCCATTTAAGACCCTTATATAATTTTCCATCGTTTCCGGCCCGGGATCCATCGATCGGCGGGCGATTCACTTGACGGGGCTAACGCCCTCCTCCGTGACCTCGTACGCCGTCTCGCCGCTCGCGGCCCTCATCACGTGCTCCAGGAACATCTGTTCCGGAAGCGCTCCTATGAACGTGTAAGACCCGTTGATCACTATGTGGGGGACAGACATCACGCTGTATTTTTCGGCCAGGGATGGGAACTCCATCGCCTCCACCATGATCCCCCTTATCCTCGGGTTGGCCATGGCGAACATGTGGGCCATCCTGACCGCGCGCGGACAGTATGGGCACGTGGGCGTCACGAAGACCCATATCTCCATATCCCGGTCTATCGACCTGAGCTTCTCCATGGTCGGCGGGGAAAGCCTCGGGGACCCCCTCGAGGCGTCCAGTATATCCTCTATGAGCGCGCCGAACTCGTAGCCGGCAGGCATGCCGGAGAACACCGCGTGGTACTGCGCCCCGGGCGAGAGCACCTTCAGCGTGGGCGACCCCAGGATCCTGTTCTCCTCGAAAACCTGCGGCTCCTTCTCGTGGTAATGAACTATGTATGACACCTTACCCGGCCCCAGATCGGAGATTTCCTTCGCGAGCTCCACGGTTTCCCCGCAGTACGCGCAGCTCTCATCCCCGGTCACGAACGCCTCGAGCACCACCTGCCCCTTCAGCTTATCCCTGAATACATCCCTTATGTACTCGCTCTCCCTCTCCGGTATGAGAGTCACTGCGGGGCGCTCACGCCCGGACCGTTTAATAAATTTGCCCCAAAATCGACGCGCGGACGGCGACCGCTCCCGGGGCCGTGGGCCGGAACCCGCCACGACATGATTATATCCCTCGACCGCGCGCGGTCGCTGGGTTGGGGAGGAGAAGGAGGCGCGTAGTGAGGAGGGTTCACCACACCCTCCCCCGTTTCTTCAAATGCCCTAGATGCGGGAGCGATACCGTGAGGATCATAAAAAAGGAGGATGAGAACGGGAAAAGCTATACCGCGGTCTGCGGCCAGTGCGGCCTCAGGATGGAGTTCAGCGGCGAGGGGGTCCAGCTCAAGGAGCCGATAGACATCTACAACATGTTCGTCGACGCGTTCTACAGGGGAGATATCAGGTGAAGGTCGAGGAGCGTCTCCGGGCGATGCGGAGGGATGGGGGCGCGGTCGTATTCGGGCTCGTGGACCCCGCCAAGCCCGAGGTCATCGGGCGCGCGGTGGACGCGGGGGCCGACGCGGGGGCCGACGCGTTCCTGATCGGCGGCTCGACGCTCGTGGACAGGGATTCCCTTGATGCGGCCATCGACCGCATCAGGTCGAGGTCGAACGCGCCGGTCATACTCTTCCCGGGGAACGTGAACGGCCTGACGCCCAGGGCCGACGCCGCGCTCTTCATGTCGCTCCTGAACTCGGACGATCCCTACTACATCATAGGGGCGCAGGTGCTCGGCGCCCCCCTGATAAGGAAATACGGAATAGAGCCCATCCCCACGGCGTACCTAGTGCTCCACGGGGACTCCGCGGTCTCACACGTGGGGAGGATCAGGGAGCTGCCGCCCGGGAGGCCGGAGCTCGTCGCGATGTACGCGATGGCAGCGGACATGATGGGGATGAGGTTCATGTACCTGGAGGGCGGATCCGGATCCTCCAGGCACGCGGATCCGGTGGCCGTGAGGGCCGCCAGGGCGGCGTTCGGCGGATTTCTCGTCGTGGGCGGGGGACTCAGGACGCCGGAGGCGGTGAGGGCGGTCGTGGAGGCGGGCGCCGACGGCATAGTGTTCGGCACGGCGCTCGAATCGATGAAGCCGGAGGAGCTGAAGGACCTGTTCGGCGCAGTCAGGCCCAGAAGGACCTGAGAATGCCGCTGGAAATCCCGGACGACGTCGTGGGGATCAGGAGGAAGCTGGACCCAGCGGCGCCGCTGATCCCGGACGTGTACGGCCGGAGGGCCGAGATCCTCCCGTTCCGGGCGAGGGATGTGGTGGACCTGCCCCCGGGCGGCGCAGTCGACGCGCTCGTCGGGAAGGCGCTCCACGGTTCGCTGAGCCTGCTCGAGTACGCGTACTCGTCCGTGGCGCTGGCGTCGAACTTCTCGCTGGATCCGCGCGCAGTGGTGGCCGGGATAGACGATCGGGGCGGCGCCCTGACGGTCCGCGTCTCCCCGTCCTCCCCGAGGATCCCCCGCGGTGCGCTCATGCGCTTCATACGCTACATGAACGCGCTGGCGGACGGGATGGGCCTCAAGTGGTCCGCGGGGCCGGAGTACGTGGACGAGGTCGCCAGGTTCGCGCTCCTCGTATGCGGGAGCCTCGACCGCGCGGCGCTGGAGCGCCTCCTGAGGTCCATCCGGTTCAAGCTGGAGGCGGACGCGCGCAACGGATACGGGCTAGCCAAGTTCCTCTGCGGAGCGCTGAGGAACCGCCGCGCGCCGGCCATCCGCATATCGCTGCCGGGCTGGGCGTTCTCTACCTCGTGCGTGGACTCAGGCGTGAAGGGCGCCGTGATGTTCAGCGACGAGTTTCCGAAGGCGATGAATTACCTGGTGGGATCCGGCGATGTGGTGGAGCTCGTGTCGGGGACGGTCGCCAGGAGGCGGGCGCTGCTGCTCAGGGATCTCCCGAAGCCGGAGGGCGGCGCGGAGGGATTCCGGTCGCTGGGCGGCCTCGCGCTCGACTGCTCCGATCCGTTCGCGCACGCCATGGAGGACGGGCCCTCCGTGGTCCGCATACGCCCGGGCGCGTACAACGTCAATCCGTCCATCGGCGTCCACGCGCTCTTTCCGGAGGTCGACGACGAGTACGTGGATCTGAACGCAAGGGCATGTCCCGTATGCGGCACCCTGACGTATTCCGTGAGATGTCCCTCCTGCGGGGGGATAACCGAGCCCGTCAGGATATGCCCCTCCTGCAGGAACGCCACGAAATCGGATATCTGCGAAAAATGCGGCACCCCGACGACGCGCCTCAGGAGGTTTCGGGTGAACTTCAGCAGGGAGATCTCGCGCTTCCGGAGGGCGGAGGGGA
Organism: Nitrososphaeria archaeon; assembly: GCA_046536535.1. Taxonomy (GTDB): domain Archaea; phylum Thermoproteota; class Nitrososphaeria; order Conexivisphaerales; family Conexivisphaeraceae; genus Conexivisphaera. The sequence goes on along the minus strand of JAWDMO010000060.1, from coordinate 3,714 downwards.
TAACCGGCGAGGCCGACTTCCCGGGCGGGGCGTACGAGGACCTCATGAAGGGGGTCCTGCGCGCCAGATACGGGCTGAAGGTCTGCTGCGACGGCACCACGCGCTCGGCCGCGGTGCTCCTCGGCGCCGCGGGGCTGGGGGGCTGCTCGCTGCTGCTTCCGTTCAAATCCGCCAGGGTCCTGTTCGAGATCAGCAGGTTCGTCGACGAGGTGGCGGCCAAGGCCTTCTCGCACAAACCGCCGTACAACCTCTCCAACTACCGGGACCTGAGGGGGCTGGACGTCATCGTGCTGCCGCGCGGCGGGAGCATCGGATACGTCGCCAGGGTCTCGGGGTTCGTGGACGCGCCAATCGGGTTCTCCGGGCCGATGCTTCCGCGGGGCCAGGTGTCGCTGATACTCCCGTTCGACCTCGCGTGGAACGCGTCGCCTGAGCTGAGGGACGCCCGGATCGACAGGTGCGGATGGGGGACGCCCAACGACGTCGTCGAGTGCGGCTCCGATGCCGGGGGCGACGTCCCCGGAGGCATGGTATTCATGGAATCGAACATCGCCCCCGGGGCGGACGAGCGCGTGGAGCTCGAGCGCGCGCTGGAGCGGAACGTCGCCGTGCTGTCGTCCCTCGGTTCCCGCGAGTTGGGCGGCGTCTGCACGGAGCTGAGGACGGCGCTGGAGGACCTCGTGCGGCTCTACGCGTCATCGGAGGTGATCTGCGATAACTGCGGCAGGCGGCTCAGGAGATCCACGATGTCGGGCACCTGCCCCTACTGCGGCGGAAAGCTGCGGCAGGCGGTGGGCAAGGTGGACCTAGATGCCCTCCGCTCGCTAGCGGAGGCCGTGAATAAGATCTGCAGCCCGGCCGCGTCCATCACCGTGGATCGCCTCGTGAACCGGGAAAAGCAGTCGCGCCTGACGGACTTCGTCCGATGCGCGCCGGCCGCGGCGCCATCATCGGTCGTGGATCCCCGAGAGGACCGGCAGGCGCCTGGCCAGCGCCAGCGTCGCCGCGAACACCCCGGCCACCGGCAGCACGAGCGCCAGCAGCGCGCCCCTGAGGCCGACGAAGTCGGCCAGCGCGCCCAGGGCGGCCGGTAGAAATGCGCCTATCAGCATCATGGTGGAGGAGAAATAGCTGTTGGCCGCGTTCCTGGTCTTCATATCGAACGCCCTGGAGAGCGATATCATGCTGAGCGTGTACGTCAGCCCGTGCGGTATCCCGAGGATGGCCAGCGCCACCGCGTACAGCGCGGCCGACGGCGCGGCCCACGCCGTGATGAGTCCCACCAGCGTCGCCGCGGCGGCCAGTATCATGAGCGCCGGCAGGTTCTCCGGCGGGCGCGCGGTCAGGGCCAGCCTGGTCGCGAACGACGTGGTGTAGAATGCCACGTAGAGGAGGATCGCCAGTGAGTTGGTCGCCGAAAAACGCTGCACCGCGTAGATGCTGGAGAACGTCACTATGAACGCGAACGGTATCTGATACGCCAGCTGGTTGAGGAACGCGACCGCGAAGCCGGGGCTCCTCAGTATCCCCCGGGTGGGCGGGGCGCCGCGCGCGGAGCCCTCCTCCGGAAACGGCAGGAGCGGCGAGAGCGCCCCCACGAGCAACGCTATCGGCTCGAAGAGTAGAAACGCCTGCCTCAGCGTGAACACCCTTAGGATCGCGCCCTCCAGCGAGGGGCTGATCATGAGCGATGCGCTCAGCGCCAGTGTGTAGAGCGCCAGCGCCCTCTCCACGGACCTCCTGTCGCGGCCGACGCCGCCGGCGGCCGTCATGAGGTTCGGCATCACGAACCCGAGCGAGAATCCGCCCAGCGCCGCCAGTACCCAGATGGTCAGCGGCCCGGCGAAGTAGAAGAACGGAAACACCAGCGAATAGGCCCAGGACGCCGCCATGAAGAACGCCCTGCGCCTCCTGGAGCGCAGCCTCGCGTTGATGAACGCGCTGGAGATGAACGTGGACCCCATGAACGCCAGGGCGAGTACCCCTATCTCCGACGCGCTGAACCCCATGTCCTTCGCTATAAGCGACATCGTGGGCGATAGCATGCTGTTGGTCGCCCTGAACGCGAACGTTATGGTGACTATTATCGCCAGAATCCTCACGTATCCTCCGACCGACCTCGCCCGCGGATCCAACGGGCGGGTGGGGTCCGCCCAACGGATAAATTATATCCCCAATCCCTTAGCGCGGAGCGGGGGATGTCACCCGTCGAGCAGATGCATCTGGGACAACCGTAGGGGATCGCCTGAGCCGCGGATCGAGCTGCCGGGGATGGGGTTTGAACCCACGACCTCCAGATTATGAGTCTCGCCCGGAAGAGCCTGGCGCTCTGACCAGCTGAGCTACCCCGGCGTAATCGCGGCGGATCCCTTCGTTATCTAAGCTTTTTGGTCGGATGCTGGTCGGATAATACGATAGCGAGTGCGCGGTGGCTATCTCCCAGGCAGTGCAGATCCCCGCGCTCGATGCGATCGATGATCGGATGGACGGAATGATGGCGCGGGGACGGGCGGCAGCCATCCGCGGCCTCGGGCGGGAGGCGCCGAGGTCCTCATCGGGGAGCGCCCTATGGATGCAATCGCCTGGAGCCTTAACCCTGAATTCACGGGGAATTCCGCCGGGCGGCGCGGGCCTCCGCCAGGCGCGCCTCGATCGTGTGCCGCGCATCATCCAGGGCCCTCAGGATCCCGCCCAGGTCCTCCTCGGTGGCGGCCGCGTCCAGGGCGGCCCGGACGACCTCCCCGAGGTACTCCAGGCGGCGGCGGAACTCCTCCTCCCGGGTCGCGCCCATCGCGCTGAGCGCGAGCCACGGCGCCCCCCTCCAGGAGTGCGCCACCAGCCCCGCGGCGTAACCGTCCTTTGGTCCTAAGTAGCAGAAGCTCCGCGTCCTCTGCCCCCCGGCCCGGGATTCGTGCACGGCGTAGAGGTATTCCCTCCCCCCGACGCGCCTCGTCTCCAGGTGTGAGTACCCCCTCCCGCACCTGGGGCAGATAGGCCTCGGCTCCGACCGCGGCCGCATGCGCCTCCGCTCGGTGCCCGACATACCAATAAGGTTATTGGGATAACCCGTTTAAGCGTTCCGACCGCCTCGAACTATTCAGTTCCCTCACCGGGTTGAAGTGGAAGGGTACGTCTATGTAGATGGGGGCCGGTGGGGGATGCCCGCCCATTTGGGCTTATCCGACCAGCACCCCGGACTATGGAGAAATGTTTTAATGTATCGTCGTCCTCCACTGATCGATATGCCGCTGGCGTTCGTGTTGCTGAACGTGGAGCCCGGAAAGGAGGACAAGGTCCTCGAGGAGTTGAAGGCGATACCCGAGATAAAGGAGGCGCACAGGGTCTACGGCGTCTACGATACCATGATCAAGATAGAGGCAGACAGCCAGGAGAAGTTGAAGGATATAATAACGTGGAGGATACGCAGGATCCCACACGTGAGATCCACCCTCACGATGCTGGCCATCGAGTGATGATCCGGCTTCTATTTTTTTATTGTGAAACAGATCTGACCTCCTCCCCACCCTGTGAAGGGCGAGGGTTCCCGAGGTCTCAAGGGTTACACCCCTTTACGGGTGCTACTCCGTTGTGATCCACGATGAAAGATAGAGGCTTCTTTACTGTTGAAACCATTACGTTCACTGCTTTTTTGAGGATGTTCAATGCGCCGTTTAAATCGCTGTGCAGTTTATGTCCTAACGGACAACTGACGAC
>JAWDMO010000059.1:0-8029 GCA_046536535.1 Nitrososphaeria archaeon | reverse complement strand
ATAGCCAAGTACTACGCAACGGAGGTGGCCGTGAGGGTGGCGAGGGACGCGATAACGATACACGGAGGGGCCGGGGTCGACAGGGATGCGCTCGTCGAGAGGTATCTGAGGGACGCGATGGTAACGACTATCTACGAGGGGGCGAACGACGTGCAGAGGCTCACGATAGCGAAGTCGCTGCTGAGAGCCCTCTCCGCGCCCGGGGGCCCATCCATAGAGCGATCCCCCGGGCGGAGCCTATCTCCCGCGGAGCGCTACGATTAATCATTGATTAAAATTATCTTAAGGATAATGGGGCGCGTGTAGGAGACAAGTGCGCCTCATACAGGTCTATGTACTTCAGGGCGTCGTCGGGGAATATAACCACGTAGTCGCCGGGTCCCAGATCCTCAGCGGCCGCCTCGGCCGCCGCCAGCGCGGCGCCGGAGCTGACCCCGACGGCCAGCCCCTCCATCCTGGCTACCCTGAGCGCCGCCTCGATGGATTCCCTCAGGGTGACGTCCACGACCAAGTCAGCGACCATCCTCCTCTTCCAGTCCCTCCTGAGGCCGGGTATCCTCTCCCCCTCCGCCGGCCTCGCCGCGACCAGCGAGAACCCCAGCTCGTCGCGCAGCTCGCCCAGTGCGGTCAGGTGCCCAAGGCTCCCCGTGCCCGAGACGACCGCCACGGGCCTGAGGCCGGCCGCGCGGAACTGCTCGCGCAGCTCGGCCGCCAGCGTGCCCTGCCCCCTGGGATTGTCCTCATTGTGGTATTGATCCAGGAAGACCGCGCCGTCCCTCTCCGCATCCCTCCTGGCGGCCTCCACGAGGCCGTCGTCCACGCCTTCGGAGTCGCCCACGACCACCTCCGCGCCCAGGATCCTCATGAGGCTCACCGCGGCGCCCGCCGCGGACCTCGGGACGTACGCCCTGAACCTGACCCCGTGCGCGGCCGCAAGGGCCGCCAGAGCCACGCCGAGGTTGCCCGAGGTGGCCTCGTAGAAGCGGGTGGCCCCCGTCCTCCTCATTGCCCCCGAGAGCATGGAGATGGCGGCCCTGTCCTTTATGCTGCGGCTGAACGGGTTGAAGAACTCCAGCTTGGCCCAGATGCCAACGTGGTACTCTGAGATCTTGGGGAGCTTCACGAGTGGCGTGGGGTGCAGCGCCTCAATGAGCTCAAGCGACGAGCTGAGCACCATTGAGCGCGCGCCGAATGACACAAATGCGCACCACCGCGCGATTCCCCCATGATCCTCCTATATAAAGTAGGCGGAGGTCGTCGGCGTGAGAGCGCTCATGCGCGCCTTCCGTGCGCCGTCCAGCGCGATGGAAAGATTTCGCGCCTCAGGCGCAGCCGCATGCATATCGGCGCCGGGACCGGAGGCGGATCGCCGCGCGAATGCTCTAATACACTTCGATGGACTCCGCGGTGGAGCCGGAGGAGCCGTAATAGAGCTCCACGACCGCCGCGGCAACCATGACGGTGGCGGCGCTCGCGAAGAAGTCCAGCTGGTACCCGAAGGAGCGGACGATGAGCCCCGAGACTAAGGACCCGATCATGAACGACAGGCTCCCCGCGGTGCTGTAGGCCCCGAGGCTCCTCCCCCTCGTGCCCGGCACCATGCTCGCGTACAGGAGGGCGTTCATAGTCACCGTTATTATCGTGTACGCGAACGCTATGAATGTGAATGAGAGCATGGTCGCGTACAGCGCGTCGGGGCCCACCGTGAACGTGGAGAAGGCGGCGGCCGCCAGCATCCCCAGGGCCCTGATCCCCATCCCCCTGGACGCCAGCCTGTAGCTCGGCCTCCTGAGCTCGTCCGCCAGTAGCGCGGCGGCGAGCGCGTTCACCGTCGACATGTACAGGTAGGATATTAGCACCTGGGCCTCGCTGAGCCCCACGGACTCCTCATAGGGTATGTAGACCGTGAAGAACATCTGAGCTGACGCGCTGAAGAGCGCGTTCGCCAGCGTGAGGACGCTCAGCTCGGATCCGGGGATCCTCCTTATCCTCTTCCCCAGCGCCTTGAGGTCGAAGAGCCTCGGCACGCTGAGGAATATCAGCGGGAGGGACGTCAGCCTGGAGATGAAGACGTTCGGAAAGCTGAGCAGCGCCCTCCTCTCGAGGGTCATGGGCGGCTCGCGGACGAACGCGTATAGTATGGCCGCCCCCGCGGCGCCGGCCGCCGTCGAGAGCTCCGCGTAGCGCAGGAGCCCGGGCAGGGCCCCGGACAGCGCCACCGATGGGAGCCCGAGGGCCGTCCCGACGGCGCTCCCTGTAACCAGGTAGATGAACCCCCTCCTGGCGTTCTCGCTCCACTGCCCCCTGTCGGTGGTCTCGACGACCAGCAGGTTCAGGTAGACCACGAGAGCCGCGTAGAGGAACGCGCCGACCGCGTACCAGGCTATGATGCCCGGTATTGAGCCGCTGAGCGCCATCGCGGTGGGCGTCAGCGCCAGGCCGGCCGCGCTCGCTATGACCGGGGGCCTGCGCCTGGGCACGACGTCGGCGGCCCAGCCCCAGATTATGCTGCCGGCCGTCAGCGACGCGTAATATGTGAGGGATGCCAGGCTGACTTCCAACACGGTCCCGCCCAGCTCCAGTATCAACAGTGGGGCCAGCATCCCGAGGGCGTAGGACACGGCGCCCACCAGCAGCCACGAGTAGAGCCACTTGGCCAACGCCCGCGGCTCGTCGCGGCGCGCTCTTAAAGTCGAGGGCAGCATCGCCGGTGAGCCGCCCCGCCCTGAAGGGCGGGGCTTCCTGCTTCACTGCCCCACCCTGCCCGCGGCCCTTGGCCACGGGCAGAGGGCGGGGCTCCACAGGCGCCGCGGGTGGCTCCCACCCTGCCCTCCTCAGCACGTTGAGGGGCGCGTTGTAATCGCGATCCGCCCTCCAGCCGCAGGCCGGGCGCTCGAAGACCCTGTCGCCCAGCGTCAGATCCGCTTTCACGAATCCGCACCTGGCGCACGCCCTCGAGGGGCCCCTCGGGTCGACGAGTGCGAACTCCTTCCCGTCTCAGGTCGCCTGGACGGGAAATAGCACTCGCCCTTTAGGGCGGGGAGGAGGCCAGATAATATAAATCTGGATAAATCTGGACGGGGGACCGAGTGGGGCGTGAATCGCGGGGACGTGCTCCCTTGGATCGCAGTGGCGCTGGGCGGCGCCGCCGTGGGGCTCCTCGGATCGCTGATATTCCGGGCGCTCTACGTCCTATGGAGGATAGTCGAAGTCGGATACTCCAGGAGCCCATCGGCCGCCGTCACGTTCCCGCTGCTCGGGCTGCTGGCCTCATTCCTCCTCGTCGACACGTTCGCAGTAAACAAATCGACCGGCAGCGCGACCGGCATCGTGCTAGCCGAGTACAACACGCGCGGGATCCCATCGCTCAGGGACTCGGTGATCAGGGCCTTCGCCAGCGTGGCTACTGTAGGCTTCGGCGGCGCCGCAGGCCCCGAGGGCGTCGGCATACTCCTGGGGCCAGGCATAATGCGGTCCGCGGCTCGCGCGTTCGGCGCGAAGGTCCGCCGCGGCCGCCTGACGCTGGCCGGCGCGGCCGCCGGCCTCGCGGGCGTCCTGAAGACCCCAGCGACCGCCATACTGTACGCGCTCGAGGTGCCCGTCGCGAGGGGCCTGGAGAAGGAGCCATTCCTAGAGATCTCGCTGGCCGCCACGGCCTCCTACGCTGTCTCCGCGGCCATCACCGGCCCCGCGCCCCTGTTCGCCGTACAGCTGCAGCCGATCACCGGCCCCGCGCCCCTCATATGGAGCGCGATCCTGGGGGTGATAGCGGGCGCATACTCCATCGGGTTCTCCAAGCTCTACGGATACGCTGGCAGGGCGTCCTCCGCGCTGAGGGCCCGCGGAGGATTCGCCCTCACGGTGCTCACGGGCGGCGCGGCCATCGGGCTGCTCGGGCTCCTGTCCCGCCAGTCCATAGGCCCGGGATTCGACCTCATGGACGACGTCGTCCTCGGCATGATGGCGGCCGGATCGCTGGCGCTCCTCCTGGCCCTCAGGAGCCTGACCACGGTCGCGACGCTCAGCTTCGGCGGCGTCGGAGGGCTATTCACACCAGTGGTCCTGAACGGCGCGCTGCTGGGCGCGCTCTTCGCGGAGCTGCTGGGCCTGAGGCCCATCTCCTTCTATGCCCTCATCGGCGCGGCCGCGGTCCTAGCGGGCACTTACAAGATCCTGCTGGCGCCGGCCGCGATGATGGTCGAGCTATCGGGGGTCGGCTTCATGATACCCGCGCTGCTGGCCTCCGCCGTGAGCTACGCGATCTCCCTGCCCGTGACGCTCTTCAGGTTCCAGCTCACCGGGTCGGCGATGGAGGAGGCGCTCCTGAGGAGCGTCTACTCGAGGGTCAGGGGAAGCAGGCTGATCTCGGGTCTCAGGGTATCCGACGTGATGGACAGGAATCCCCGCCGCATAGGGCTCACGGACTCGCTGAGGGCGGCACTCGACGCGATGGTGGCCGAGGGGCTGAGGGAGCTGCCGGTCGTCGACCCCGAGGGCAGGCTCGTCGGTCGGCTGGCGGTGGAGGACGTATCCTGGCTAGGCGAGAGGCGCCTGGATGCGCAGGTCTCCTCAGCGCCCCTGTCCAGCGCCGAGTCCATCAGGCCCGACACCCCTCTCGCCGAGGCCATTGAGCGCATGCTGGGATCTGGGCTCAGCGTGCTCTATGTCGTGGACGAGAGGGGGATCCTAGTCGGGACTGTCGAAGAGATGGACTTGATCCGCGCGCTAATACGTCACACATGATCCGGTCCTCGGGGCCGGAATGCCCATCGATGGCCGTCCCGCATCCCTAATTTTGCCGCAGGAGGGCTCACTTGAAAGAATCCCTAGATTTCTACATGGCGCGTGCAGCCACCCTCTTTCTTAACTCGGTTCCAGGCTGCGAGCGGATCGGTGGTCTGACCCCCTCCCCATCCTGAAGGGCGAGGTTTGCCGTTTTTAATATCACGACTCATCAAGCCACAACCGGAGCCGCAGCATCCGCGCATCTTCGGTCACGGGGGCATCCCAGGCTCGGGGGCGATCGTAAGCGATGCCCCCCTCCTGATACGCACCGGGCTGGCGCTCATCGAGGGTCGGACGGAGTGCCCCCCTCGGATTTAGACTCATCGATCGGCTTAAGGTAACGGAGCCGCCGGCTGTGCGAAAACGGTTAAATTTACCCGAGCCCTCGAGGATCGCAGCCCGGTCGTCTAGCGGCCAAGGATGCTGGGCTCTGGATCGCGAGCTCAGAGGGCTGGATGGGCCGCGAGGCGAACCCCAGCGACGGGAGTTCGAATCTCCCCCGGGCTACCATCCCGCTCGTCCCCTGCGGCGGCGCCTGAGCGCCCATCCCCCAATGAGCCCGCCGACGGAGCTTATGACGGTATCCACCACGTACGCGTAGTAGAACTCGAACGCCGCCGCCACAGGTCCCTTACCGACAACCATCACCGTGAGCAAGGTCGCGTAGATCATTCCGGCTGCCAGGGACGCGAGGAAGCCCCTCGCGGCGTTCCCCTCCAAGGCACCCGATGCCAGGCCGGCCGCGAGAGCCCCGGCCGGGTACTGGGCCAGGGCGAGGAGGAGCGCAAGACCCAGGGCGATCGCGGCAGGATCCCTGACCCTCAACGCGCGCTGAAGCTACCCCGAGTAGATAAGTTATGTGTTCAAAACAAAATTATGGTAGGAATCGGCCGCTCGGCCGGCGGTCACAGTGACGGTCGCTGGCGCGTTGGATGCGGGCATCGTCACCACAGTTATCTCGTAGCCCTGCCCGGCGATCGGGGCCAGCACTATCGTGACCGGTCCCGCCGATCCCTCAATGCCCAAGCGCGGCCCGAGCGCTATGACGCCGCCGAACGTGAACGTGGCGCTCTGCCCGGGCTCGAGTGTGTAGCCCGGCATCCCGAGGACCGGCGCGAAGTGCTCGTCGGAGACGCCATTTACGATCGTTGTGCCGTTGGGCCCCGCTACGCTCACGGGGCCCGGCCCGCTGTGGCTCGTGTTGCCCAACAAATCCTTCATAATATGATCGAACTCCGTCTCGTTGCCACTATACGTCGTCCCATACCCCATCACCATGGCGTCAGGCGGCAGAGGTGATCTCACAGTCACGTAGGGCGCGGCCAGCCGCAGCGCGGGCACCAGCTGGGTGCCGTTGGCGAAGAACACAATATGCATCTTAGCGGTGGCGCCGAACACCCGAATAGTGGCGCTGAGGTCCTCGGTCCTTATGGTTATCGAGGGCACGCTCAGGCTCCAGTTACCGTCGACGCCCACCCCGAGCACCTGCACGGGCTCGCTCCCGTCGTTCTTCACGGTCACCGATATTATCGTCTCGTTCCCCACGACGCGTATAACGGCGGAGGTCATCGTGACGTTCGCCGCGAAGTGCCTGAATTCCTCGCGCAGCTCCCTCGGTATTTTGTGGACCGTCCCAGGCGGGGCCGTGTAGTTCAGGGGCACCGCCACCGCGGCCGGCGCCATAATGAACACCGGCTGGTCGCCCACGTATGCAACTGTCACGTGGGGCTGGAGGTCCACCAGCGCGCCCCGCGCGGCGCGGGACGCGTTCACTATCGGTATCTTGAGGACGCCGCTCGGGAGCATCAGGGGATATTTCGTGCCGTTGACCACTATGGACGCGTCCGTCACGTACAGGCGGACCTCGTTCACCGTCACGTTGGCCGGCACGCTCACCTGGGCGAGGACCACGCTCAGGTTCTGGAACGCCAAGAGATCCATTGTTCCCCTGGCGCTAGCTTTGGATATCCAGCCGTACCCCTCGGCGTGGACCGCCAAGCCGCTGTAGCTGATCAGCACATCGCTCGTGCCGCTGGGCACGACCGGCGGATCCGTCAGCGCCACAGCGTACTCCACGGTCGGGGCCGGGGGCGCGGCCGCGTGCCAGTACGCGAGCGCGCCGCCGACCGCCGCGATCGCCGCCGCGATCGCCAGCACCGCGATCAGGGTCCTCGCGTTCATCGCGAGGTGGATCCGCGCGGCCGCTTATTAGGAACCCGGTGGAACGCGCGGAACATGCGCAACCGCTACTCTAGCACGCATGTCCACGGAGCCCTCAGTCCCCGGGCACGCACGGGGGTGTGCACCCGGTAGTACTTATCTGTGTTCCCGGCACCATGCGTCGGGCGGGAACTCCCCGAGGGGGGTTCTGAAACCCCCGAAAATTATCACGTTCGTGTAAAGCCCCACGCGTGGCTCGGAGGAGTGGCGGGCCCGCCGGGACTCGAACCCGGGACCCCTGGCTCCGGAGGCCAGTGCCCTGTCCAAGCTAGGCCACGGGCCCGTTCGGCTTCCGGTCCCCCGGGAAATAAGGGCTCGCTCGAACGCCCCGGAGCGCTCAGGAGGACCGGAACCTCTCGGCCACGCTCTTGTACCAGTCGACTACCTCCTTTGGCAGCGGCCTCGCCTTCCTCAGGGCTTCGAGCAGGTGGGCCATGGTTATCTTCAGCTCGTCCTTGTGGGCCTTCGCGTCCTCCTCCTTCGGGTACTTCTCCAGGTGATCCCTTATCGCCGCTATGGAAGCCGCGCGGCACGCGTTAGCTATGTCGGCGCCGCTGTAGCCCTCCGTCCTCCTCGCCAGCTCGTCCAGGTTCACGTCATCGGCCAGCGGCTTCCCCCTCAGGTGTATTCTGAAGATCTCCTTACGCGCGGCCTCGTCGGGCAGCGGCACGTACACGAACACGTCGAACCTCCCGGCCCTGAGGAGCGCCGGGTCGATGATGTCCGGCCTGTTCGTGGCCGCCAGGACCACCACGCCCTTCGTCTCAAGTATCCCGTCCAGCTCCGTGAGCAGCTGGCTCACCACCCTCTCAGTCACCATCGAGTCTGCGGAGAACCCCCTGGCGGGCGCCAGCGCGTCTATCTCGTCGAAGAACACCACGCAGGGGGCGGCCTGCCTGGCCTTGCGGAAGACCTCCCTGACCGCCCTCTCGCTCTCGCCCACCCACTTGCTCAGCAGCTCGGGCCCGCGCACGCTTATGAAGTTCGCCTCGCTCTCGGTGGCCACCGCCTTCGCGAGCAGCGT
>JAWDMO010000058.1:0-8070 GCA_046536535.1 Nitrososphaeria archaeon | reverse complement strand
GGGCTGTCCCGCGAGGGCCTACGGCCGCCGCGGGACGCTGCTCGCCAAAGATCCACTCTGCGGTCTCCGAGCGGAACTGGGCAGCATCCTTTATTATCGTCCGGGGTTCGATGGGACCGCATGAGGGGGGTGTTCAGGGGACCCTCGGGAGAGAAGGTGGGGAGGGCGCTGGACGTCAAGGCGGAGCCGGCCGCGACGTCGAACGGGATCCCCGTGCCCGGCACCACGATAAGGTGGCTCGTGAGGGGGGAGGACGGGGCTCCGACCTACGCGATGAGGCTCTTCGAATCGAGCCCCGGATCCGCGATAGAGGTCCACTCGCATCCCTGGGAGCACGAGATATATGTCCTCCTGGGGTCCATGCGCGCTACGGTGGGTTCCAGCGCATACGAGCTGGAGGAGGGGGACTTCATATTCATACCGCCGAGCGTGGAGCACGGCTTCTCGATCGGGGACCGCGGCTCCTCGTTCATCTGCACAATACCGTTGAGGCCGACTGCCGCGCAGCGCCACCGCGATGGCCCACGCGTCGATGACCGAAATTCCGTAGGCCTCGAGGACCGCTGATGACGGCCACCTGACGATCAGCGCTATGATTGGCGCAGCGACGGCGAGGATCAGTGATCCGGCGCCGATGCCGCGATCGCGCGCGACGATGCCCCCGATGCCCCAGATCCCGATGGCGACGTCCATCTGGACGAAGAACCACGTGGAGACGAAGACGTGCGGATAGGTCCCCTCGTGGAAGATTCCTATCAACGCCAGGAAGATCCCCGCGATCGACGCGAAAGATGCGCCCATGGACTCCACCCTGTTCCTGGACGTAGCAAGGAGGTAGGCGGAGAACGCCATCAGGAGCGCGGCCGTGATCAACATGCCCGAGTCGTATATCCACGGGTCGGCCGCGCGCGGGCCCCCCAGGTCGCTGAAAGCGTTCCTCGTGAGGACGAACCACGGGTTCCTGTAGATGCCGATGGCTATCGTGAGCCATGCCGAAATCACCGCGCAGATACCGGAAGCCCTCAGCGCCCTCATGGTGACGTCGACGGGTTCCCCCTCGGGCCGGGACCCCCTATTCCGAGCGCCCCCCTGAGGTCCGCGTCCGCGAGGAACATCTTCCGAAACATGGATATCGGGGAATCCGCGCGGACGAGCCTGTCCCCGACGATCCCTGGATCCTGGGCCTCCACCACCCTCCTGTCCTGGTGGAGCACGTATTTGTTGAAGGGCATCGCCAGTCCGGCGAGTAGCCGGTCCAGCGATCCGCTGCCGGTGAGCTTGAGGTGGAATGAAATGTATATTTCAGTGCTGTGACCGTCGATGGGTGCGAAGAACGCCACAACCCTGGAGCCCTTTGATATGTAATTCTCCCATAAGTTCGGGTAGATGAACTTCAGATAATTTCTCATCGTTCCGGAATTCAGATCTTCCGCCCTCCTCGGCACCTGACCGACGTCCACCTCGTTGAACGGATACACTATGAATGAATGTTCGTCGATCTTCTTCACCAGCGGGCCGTTGACGAGGGTCCGCATCCCCCTTCCTATCGTGTTGTGATGGACGAACGGAAGATGAAAGACGTCCAGCTGATTCTCGACCGCCCTGGGAAACGGGATCCTCCACGTTTCATGGTATTCCGAGTGCGAATCCATGCCGGACATGTCGTCGAGGTACCGGGGAGGGCCATCAGGCTGGCCACGGCCATACCAGATCCACACAATCCCGTGTTCCTCATGCACGCGATAGCTCATGGCCCGGAGGTGCTCCGGAGGCTTGAAGTTCCTCCCCTCAGCCGGCACCCTCAGCGCTGACCCCGAGCCATCGAACTCGAACCCGTGATATGGACATCTTATGCGGCCATCAACCAAGCTTCCCAGCGAGAGCCTGGTCCTCCTGTGCGGACATATATCGCTGAGCGCGTTCACCCGGCCGTCATCACCTCTCCAGAATACAAGGTCCTGTCCGAGCCTTCTGATGCCCAGGGGCCGTCCCTTCCCGACATCGCTCGAGGAGAGGATCGCCATCCACATTGAACAGGATTCCGCACGCTCGAATTTAAACGTTAATAATCATGAATTCCCGGAGGAAGGCGGCCGCGCGACATCCACGATAGCGGACTGGCCTTATCGACCGGTGGCCCGCCCGCAAGCTCGCCGTGAACGAAGGAGTTGGGGAAAAACTCGTTCCGGAGGCGGGAGGACGTCAGCGCTTCAGGGACGACAGGTATATCCCGGCGGCGAGCGGCAGGAACCCCACGAGCTCCACGGGCGTGATCGCGACGCCCAGCAGGAAATAGCTCAGGACTACCGAGAGCGCCGGAACCAGGAACAGATACGGGGCCACCTCCGTGACCTCGTGCCTGGAGTAGAGGTACACGTAGATCGTGTACGCCACGGCCGTGCCCGGGAACGACATGACGATCAACACGGGGAGAAGTCCGATCAGCGCCGGCGGCGACGGGGGACCGGCGACGAATGCCAGCGCCGCGGCCATCAGGGTCGCGAACACCATGTGATAGGAGTTCACCCTGGCGAAGTCCTCCCCGACCAGGTACTTCCGATACAGGATCGCCGCGGCCGAGAAGCTCAGCGCCGCTCCCAGGAGCAGGAGGAGGCCGAGCGCACCGTAGATCCTCAGGTCGCTCGAGAACATGAGCGCGATCCCGAGGAACCCGAGCGCGATCCCGGCGGCCCTCCACCTCCCCATGCGCTCGCCGAGGACCGCCGATCCCATCGCCGTTATCAGCACCGGGTAGGTGTAGATTATGATCGATGCAACGGAGGGCGTCGTGTAGCGCTCGCCCATGAACCAGAGCACGGACGCCACCAGGAGGTCCAGTGCCCCGAACAGCGCCACCAGGAGATTGTTCCTGAGGCCCCTCAGCGGCCTCAGGCTCCTCGGCATGAGCGCGGCCAGGAAGGGCAGGGCCACCGCGAACCTGAGGAAGGTCAGCTGAAATGGATCCGCGTAGCTGAGCGCGATCTTCGAGAGCGGATAGTTGAGCGCCCACGCCGACGCCATGGTCAGGAATAACATCCAGTCGAGGCGCCCGCGCACCTCCACGCCGTACACCAGTCCCCGGTTAAAGATAGCGGTGGAGACCGCGTTCGCGGCCGCGGTCGATGCCAGATCCGAACCGAGGATGACTTAATGCGGAGATTGCGGCTGAATCCCGCTATCGCGGCCCATGATACCGGATATCACCCTGTAGTTGATGTAGCGCGGAAGGGATCCGGACTCCAACGCGGACAGGATCCTATCGGGGTTCGCCATGGCCTCCCTGAAGGCGTTCCACGTGAGCACGGAGACGACGATCCGGCGCCTGGACTCCACGAGCAGCACGCGGTACTTCCTGCAGAACCTGGCCGTGGACTCCGGCGCGATCACCCTGCCGAA
This sequence comes from Nitrososphaeria archaeon, assembly GCA_046536535.1. Lineage (GTDB taxonomy): Archaea > Thermoproteota > Nitrososphaeria > Conexivisphaerales > Conexivisphaeraceae > Conexivisphaera. The sequence continues at coordinate 4,674 of JAWDMO010000058.1, read as the reverse complement.
CCCCGTGGCCCTGACGTACCTGCCGCCGGGCGCCGGGATCCTGGCGCGGGAGAGCGCCAGGGCGTACACGTAATCCCTCCTGCCCTCCGCGACGTTCCAGTATTTGTCGCCGCCGATGGCGCCCTCGATGTCGTTCCAGTCGTTCTCGCCGACCCTCCTCCTCACGCTGGGCCCATCCATCACCGGGGAGGAGAAGCGCACCGCGCTATAAATCATGGACCGGGGGCCGGCGCCACGTAGCCGGAGTCCCCGGACTCCCGGGGAACCCTCAGCGCGAACCACGTGGCCGAGAGCAGGAACGGGAGCGGCCAGGCCGCCCAGAAGATGTTTATCGCGATAGCGTACTCGAGGGCGCCGCGCACCAACATCAGCCAGAGGGCGCCGAGGGCTATGGACACCGCGAGCGCTGCCGCGACGATGATATGGGGCATCACCGACCGCAGGGACCTCCTGCCCCTGCCCTTCGGCGTCACCTTGAACGGCACCCTCCTCCTGAGCAGGTACGAGATGAACGCCGCCGTTATCCCGGTGAACGCCAGGTACTCGAGGGACTGATGGAGGAAGAAGCCCTTCAGGCCGTAGTTCTTCCCGCGCATTACTAAGTAGAATATGCCGATGGACAGGGCGAAGTACGGGAAGTACGCGAGCGCGTAGACCACGGGATCCACCTTCATGAAGGGCTGCCTAAGCGAGAGGAAGATTATAGGTGCAATGATCTCGATCAGCGTCAGCGGGCCCTCCTTCAGCCAGTAGAAGGCCCCCGAGACGTAGTCGAAGAAGGCGGTGAAGTGCAGGTCGGACCTCAGGATCCCGCCCATCAGCTGGAAGTATCCGAGGGCCCACCGGCTCTGCTGCTGGATGTACGCGGCGGCGTCCCGCGGGGGCTCCCCGTACCACACGAGGAAGTCATCGTAATATATGGACCTCCATCCGCGGGAGTGCAACCTGACCGAGGTGGCAGCGTCCTCGGTTATGCTCGACTCGTCCATGAGGCCGACCTCGCGGAGCGCGGCGATCCGGAATATCGTGCCGGATCCCAGGGAGAAGGCGGAGGTTCCGCTCCTGCCCCTCATCATGGTCCTCAGGAACGGCTCCTGCTGGTACTTGGAGCCCATCGCTATCGGCGATGCGATCTCCGTGTAGTTCTGGGGCACCTGGACAAACGCCACGGAGGGATCGCTGAAAAGGGGCAGCGCGGCGTCGAAGAAGCCGGCCCTGGGCCTCTGATCGGCGTCGAATATCGCCACCAGATCGTACCTGTCCCCATGCTTCCTCAGCGCGTCGTTTATCGCGCCGGCCTTGAAGCCCCTCCGGTCCTCCCTGTGAAGGTACACCACCCCGTTCGCCTCGCTGAACCTCCTGAGCTCCCCGGCCACCCCGGGATCCGTCGAGTCGTCCAGGAGGAACACGTCACCTTTGGCACCGAGCGCGGACTTCACCGATATGAGGGTCCCCTCAACTATAGAGGGATCCTCGTTGAACGCGGTGACGAACGCCGCCACCCTGAGGTCGGGGGCCGCGCCCACGTAGCTCCTAGCGTAGCCCCTGGCCCTCGCGGCCGTCGACGTGAAGTTGACGAATGAGTAGACGCCAATTATCATTGTGAGCCAGACGCCGTAGTTCAGCCACGCCAGAAGGGGGTCCGCCAGCGTGAGCCACGTCAGGGCCGCGGCCAGTATGAACGGCGAGATGAAGAACGCTATGTTGAGCGCCCTCATGGCGCGCGCCTCAGGGAAGCCTCGAGTGGACTATCGAGAGCAGGGATCCGGCGGCGGACTGCGGAGATAGCGTGAAGTCCGCCAGTCCATCGAGCGCGTCGCAGCGGTCGCCGATGGGCTCGCACAGCAGCACGGCGATCATCGATGGATCCGACGAGCGCGCATGTGCGAGGAACTCCCTCCAGAACTCCCTCGAGAGGAGGGATTGATCGCAGCAGGTGGATACTGGCTCCAGGATGTTCGTGGAGCTCACGATGAGCAATGATGGAATGCCGGATCCCCTGCCGGAGCTGTCCAGCGCATCCTGGGCCAGCCTCCTGGCCATCTTGACCGCATCCTCGATGCCCTTCAGCCTGAGTCTGTCCGAGGAGTAGGCCGGCATGAGCGTGAGCTTCCTGACGCCGGAGATCGAGATCTTCCCCTCCGGATCCAGCGCGAACGCCTGTGCCTCGTCGCCGTGTTCGTCCCGCACGATATCGATCAGGCGCTTGACCAGCGCCGCGAACTGGGAGGACTGGAGCTTCACGAGCGCCGAGGAGAGCGTCAGGACGACCCTCCTGAGGGGATCGTCGGGGCCGGGCGTGTACACGTAGGAGCCCCTCTCGCGGGCGGCTCCAGAAGCCCGGGCCAGCTCCCTGAGCTGATCATCCGGCATGGGGAGGCGGATCTCCCTCCACTGCATATACCTGAGGATTGCGTTCCCCACCTCCATCACCTGCGTTGGTACGTGCAACATCTCGATGCCCTCCGGGAGGCGGCGCAGCTCCTGGAGGAACGGCACCAGTGCCCCTATGCGGGCCCCGGTATCGTTCATGACCTCGTTCACCGAGTCGTACGCGGACCTCAGGCTCTCCATGTCGACCTCCACCTTGTTGGCTACGACGATCCCGAAGTACGATACTCCGTGGTCCCTGAGGGATGCGGCGTATCTCAGGGTGGCCCTGAGGCCGACCTCGCCGGGCTCCATCACGAGGGCCGCGGTCCTCGGATGCCCGGGCATCAGCTCCGAGAACGCGCTGAGCTCCCAGCCGCTCACGGAGTCGAGGGGCGTGGCCGCGGTGGCGTTGTCCGCCACGAAGAAATCGTATCCGCCGGCCCTAATCAGATCGGAGTAGGCCGCGGTGAGTCCGTCGCGCAGGTTCCGCACATCCTCCTGCTCGACCTCCACGGGCACGCCGTCGCTGAACAGCTTGAGCACGTCCAGGACGCCGCGGCCCACCTGCAGGGAGGCGAGGGCCCCGCGGGGATCGGATCCCTCCTTGACTAACTGTATGAGGCCGTTTCCCCTCAGGCCGGCGAGCTCGGATATGGTCCCCACGAGGTCCCTGTCTATCAGGAGCACCTTCATACCCCTCAAGGCGAGGAACTTCGCGATGGACGCCGCGACCGTGGAGCCGCCTACCCCGCCCTTCGCCTTGAGCACAGCTATCCTCATACGTATTATTACTAATAAATGCCCATGCTATTAACATTTCGGAATTGATGCCGTGTCACACGCCCCGAGCTCATAATTCACCGATTCCATTCAAGCAAACTTACGCCGGGCCCGCGCTCCCCGAGCTATGCCAGATGGGGGCTGGCGCGGCTAGAACGGGGCGCTGCGAGGAAGCAATCGGTCACCATGGCCGCCGGTTCTCCATCGACGATAGCGCATCGATGGCCCTGTCCACCTCATCCTCCGTGTTGTAGAAGTGGATGCACAGCCTCAGGTAGTTCCCCCTCGCCGACGCGATGATCCCCATCTTCCTCAGTTCCCGCTCCGCCGACGCGGAATCCGCCGTGGCCACGGACACTATGGCACCCCTCTTCGCAGGATCCGATGGGGTCGCGGTCCTCAGGCCGCGCTCCTCGATCCCCTCGAGCGCGCGTCCGGTCAGGGTGCGTATGCGCTCCTCTATGGCGGCGGGGCCTACCTCCAGTATTATCCGCATGCCCTCTATGGCGGCGTAGACGCTCGGGATGCTCCACGTGCCGGACTGAAATCTGTCGGCCGTCCTTCTGTAATTGAGATCCCGGGCCCCGAACTCGAATGGATGCTCCTGTGATAGCCATCCCGCGTCGACCGGCTCCAGCGACCCTATCAGGTCCCTCCGGACGTACAGGAACGCGATCCCCGGCAGCCCCAGGAGCCATTTGAGCGTCCCCGATGACAGGAAGTCCACATCCTCCCTCTTGACATCCAGCGCGACCGTGCCCAGTGACTGATAGGCGTCCGAGAACACCATGGCCCCGCGGGCGTGCGCCGCCTCAGATATGCTCCTCAGGTCCTGCCTGAATCCGCTCAGCGTGGATACGTGTATAGCGGTCACGAGCAGTGTTTCGTCGTCGATCGCCGCCGCGTAGTCCTCGGACGACAGCCCGTGCCCGGCGTCCCTCAGCACGCGCACCTCGGCCCCGCGCTTCCTCTGCATCAGAACGGGATAGGTGACGTTGGGGTATTCGAGGTCGCTCGTTAGGAGCTTCCTCCTCCCGCCGTAATCCAGCGCGCTGAGGACCGAGCTGAAGAGCGAGGAGACGGAATACCCGACGGTAACCTCGTCGTCGCGGGCCCCTATCAAGCGCGCGAAGAGCCCCTTGGCCTCCTCCACCATATCCATCCACATGTCCCAGGGGTTGCCCTGCTCCGCCAAGTCGCGTTTGTACCTCTCGAGCGCTAGGACCACGGGCCAAGATAACGGCCCCTGGGAACACGCTGCAAAATAAATTTTATAATCTAAATTAATAAAATAATCTCTTGGATTCAACTCGGACCTTTGCTCTCCTCGGAAGTCGCCTTTATAGCCGCTCTCAGATCCCTAGTCTCCAGGCCGCTCCTGACGGACCACGCGAAGATCGCCACAGCTATTATCGCAGCTATCACCGTGTCCCATGGGAACGGTATTAAGGGGCTCGAGAAAACGCCGAACTGCCCGACGTATGAGAGCACGATCAGGCTGAACAGCATCACCACGTACCA
>JAWDMO010000057.1:0-8286 GCA_046536535.1 Nitrososphaeria archaeon | reverse complement strand
TGGTGTATTCAAGCAACAAGGACGTGGAGCTCATCGACGTGACGGCGGACGTCGAGCGCGTAGTGGCGGAGTCCGGAATCGAATCGGGCATCTGCGTTGTATCGGTGCCTCATGCCACGGCGGCGGTCATCGAGAACGAGGCCGAGGAGGGGCTCATGGAGGACATTGTGGAGAGGATATTGGAATTTTTCCCGAAGGGCATCGGATATCGTCACGATGTGATCGACGATAACGCGCACGCACACCTGGCGGCGGCGTTTCTGGGCTCGTCCAGGACATTCCCGGTGAACGACGGGAGGCTCACCCGCGGCACGTGGCAAAACATCTTTCTAGTGGAGCTCGATGGTCCCAGATCAGCAAGGAAAGTTGTCGTCACGGTCATCGGGGATCGACACTGTGAGCATTGAGGATGTGGCGGCGTGGATGCCGGCGAGGGACGACAGGAGACGCCGTGCCCTGGTGGTGGGCGGCGGATGGATGCACCATGGAGATCCGGTCCTGGCCGGGCTGGCGGCGCTCTACTCAGGCGTTGGCGATGTGTACGTGGCTGTGCCCGGGAAGATCGCCGACTCCGTCAGATGCCTCTCCGCCGACTTACACGTGATCCCCCTCCCCGACCAGAAGTTGACGAGGGGCGCTGCGGCGTGGATCGCGGACCACGTACGGGGGCTGGACGCCGCGTATCTGGGAGCCAACTTCCGGGACGCAGGTGGAGCGCTTCAGCTGGCGCGGGAGCTGGCGTCCAGGGGGACGAAGCTCGTCCTGGAATCCGCTGGCGCCCGGAGGGAGGTCCTGGACGGCCTAGCGGGGAGGCGCTTCATCGCGATCTACGATGGGGAGACGTTTGCGCGCGCCTTTACAGGGGCATCGCCCGACCGGGAATCCGTCAAGGAGGCGGCGGCCGCGATCGGGGGTACGGTGCTCGTCAGGGATGGATCCGCTATCGCGTCGGACGGGAGGACGTCGATCGTCAGCGCCGCGGGACCGCCCGCGGAACCCGCGGGGGTACAATCGCTCGTCGGAGGGCTCGCGACGGGGCTCCTCTCGCTGGGGATGGATGAGCTGAGGTCGGCCGCCGCTGCTGCGTTCATAATAGGAGTTGCCGGCGACGCGATATCCGGCAGGAGGGGGTTCCACTGGGGGGCATCGGCGCTTCTGGAGGAGCTGCCGGGCGTGCTGGTGCGCTTCGACTTCGTGGGGCCGTGAGCCATGACGACCAGCCTGAGGGAGGACTGGGCGGAGGTCATAGCCAGCATAGGCGCGCTGCTGGATTACTACGAGAGGGGTAACGTCCTGCTATCACTGGGCATGATAGGATATCTGAGGAGGAGGGCTGCCCGGACCGTCGGCCGCTGTGGAAAGCTGGTGGACCTGGGCGCCGGACCGGGTTATATGGCGGCGGCCGCGGGATGCGGATCAGGGAGGTTGTGCGTCTTGGTCGACGTGATCCCGATAGGCCTGAGGATGACGGGAGGAGGGCCCCTCGCGGAGCGCGTGGTGGCCATGTACGAGTGGCTGCCGTTCAGGGATGGATCGTTCGGTTGCGCCACCGCGAGCTTCAGCCTGAGGGATTCCTGGAGCGCCGGCATGACGCTGTATGAGGTCAGGAGGGCCCTCGTTGCGAGGGGATATCTCGTGATACTGGATCTAGGGAAGCCCGACGGCGCCCTGGGAAGGTTCATCGTGGGCGCCTACTGGAGCGTTGTCTCGGAGCTCCTTGGGGCGCTCATGGGTCCCCTGGGCCCGCTGTACTCCAGGCTGCGGCTGACGTACGCCAGGCTGCCGGGCAACGGGTTCCTGAAGCGCATGCTCGGACACGTGTTCGGCGAGGCGCGCGTCCAGGAACTGCTGGGCGGGGGCGTGATAATAGCGGTGGCCGTGAAGTCCCGGGAATAGGGAACTCAGGTTTTATACCGGAAACGTCGGACGATCGCCGTATGGCGGGATCCGGGGTCATGATAGGGCTCGAGGTCCACGTACAGGTGCTCAGCCTGAGGACTAAGCTCTTCTGCTCCTGCAGCTCCGACTACCGGGGAAGACAGCCGAACACGAACGTGTGTCCTGTCTGCATGGGGCTCCCCGGCACGCTGCCCGCGCTGAACGCGAGGATAGTGGAGGAGGCCCTCAAGGTGGCGCTGGCGCTCCGTTGTAACGTGAACAGAATCTCCAGGTTCTGGAGGAAGAACTATTTCTACCCGGATCTGGCGAAGAACTACCAGATAAGCCAGTACGATAGGGCTGGCGGCGTGCCGTTCGCCCAGGACTGCGCCATTAGGATCAGGGGCGGCAAGGTCGTCCGCATAAGGAGAGTACACATAGAGGAGGACCCCGCGAGGATACATTACGAGGGTAGCATGGCGCAGTCGCCTTACTCACTGGTGGACTACAACCGGCACGGGATAGCGCTCCTCGAGATCGTGACGGAACCCGACATGGAGGCGCCCGAGGAGGCCAGGGACCTCTTGGAGAGGCTCGCCGGTATACTGGAGTACCTGGGGATCTACAGATCCGATGTGGAGGGGGCTATGAGGTGCGACGTCAACGTCTCCGTGGAGGGCGGGAACAGGGTAGAGGTGAAGAACGTCTCGGGGTTTGCCGATGTGGAGCGCGCGATACGGTTCGAGCTGACCAGACAGAGGAACAGGAGGATGCGCAGGCTTGAGGTGGAGCGTGAGACCAGGCACTGGGACGAGGTCAGGAGGATAACCGTCAGCATGAGGTCCAAGGAGGCCGAGGAGGAGTACAGATACTTCCCGGAGCCCGACCTTCCGCCGGTGATCGTCGCCGACGGGGATATCGAGAGGGTCAGGTCCGGGCTGCCTAGGCTCCCGGAGGATCGTCTGGAGGAGTACGTGCGGATGGGCCTGAGCCCGACTATGGCCGAGCCGATTGCTTATTCGCCGCATATGTCGGGGCTCTTCGAGGAATGCGTCATGGAGGGAGCGGATCCCAGGAACGCCGCCACGCTGATAGCCGTTGACATGCTCTCCTACGCGAACGACAGGAAGCTTGAGCCGCACGAGGTCCGCGTCGATCCGGCGCTCATCGTCCGCCTGTCCGGGCTCATGAAGGAGAAGCATCTGAGCCACAAGGACGCTAAGGACGTGCTCATCTACGCGCTGGAGGGCGGCGTCACGGTCGACGCGGCGTTGAGCGCCCTGGGGATCTCCGGCGGATCCGACGAGGATGAGCTGAGGCGCGCCGTGGAGGACGTGCTCGGGAGGAACCCGAAGGCGGTGGAGGATGCTAGGAGGAACCCGAAGGCGGTGGATTACCTCGTAGGGATGGTCCTCAGGGAGGTGGGGAGGGGCGCCGACGCTAGGCTGGTCGCGAAGATGATATCGGAATCCCTGAAACGGGATAAATAACCGTCACGTCCATGGGGATATGCTTGTGGTGGAAGGGGAGGACGGTCGAGGTCAGGCGCAGGAGGTCCAAGAGCGTCATCCATAGATACTACGACGTGGAGGATCGCAGGAGCGGCCTGACCGTGAATCCGTACGTGGGTTGTTCCCACAGGTGCATCTACTGCTATGCGACGTTCGACTGGGCCAAGGAGTTCCACGACGTGGTGGAGGCCAAGGTGAACGCGCCGGAGGTGCTCTCGTCCGAGCTGGCTACATGGAAGGAGAGGACCGTGGAACCGGTTTTCCTGTCGACCGCCACCGATCCCTATCAACCGATCGAGGGCGCGCTCGGCCTCACGAGGAGGGTCGTGAAGGTCCTCCAGTCGAGCGGGATACCATATTACGTGTTCACAAAGTCGGCCGCGATAGTCAGGGATCTGGATCTCCACGCCGGGTACAGGGATAAGTGCGCCGTGGTATGGAGCCTCACCACCGTCGACGAGGAGCTCAAGAGGTCGATCGAGCCGGGCGCTTCGAGCGCCAGGGGGGTCCTGATAGCGATGAGGCGCTTCGCGGATGCAGGGGTCAGAGTCGGGGTGAACGTGGACCCGGTACTGCCCGGCCTGACCGATAATCGCGATGGGATCGCCGAACTGCTGGCTGCATCAAGGAATAGCGGGGCATCGTTCGCATACAACGGCGTGCTGAGGCTCCGCGGGGACATCTGGAACCGCCTGAGGGAATTCCTCTCGTCGAGGGGCATGTATGAAGTCATCGGGATCATGGAAAGGCTCTATTTCGAGGAGGGGCGCAGGATTGGCCCCTACAGGATACCGCCGGAGCGCTATGTTGATGGGATCTCGGCGGTCGTCAGGGAGATGGCGGAGTCCCTGGGAATGCGGTACGGAATTCCGGTCGGCGAGGGGGAGGACGTGGCGCCGGTGGACAGATGGAGGACGCTCCCGCTCACGCGCTACCTGTCGATGGAGGAGGCGGGCCCCCGGGACGCGGCGCCGACGCGGCGGGCACGGGACCCCCGAGAAGCTCGTCCTCGATCGCGGAGGAGAGCGCCAGCAGCGATGGTTCGTCCATGCGGGATCCCGTTAACTGGAGCCCGACGGGCAGACCATCCACCCTTCCGATCGGCACCGAGAGGGCGGGCAGGCCCGCCAGACTCGCGGGTATTGTCTCCACATCCATAAGGTACATGGCGAGGGAGTCCGCCGTTCTCTCTCCGATCCTCGGGGGAGGCGTCGGCATCGTCGGCGACAGGAGGACCCGGTACTTCCTGAGCGCCGATGAGAGGCCGTCCGCGACGAGCCTTCTGACCTTGAGGGCCCTTATGTAAAGCTCCTCGAAGTACCCGGCGGATAGCGCGTATGTGCCCAGCATTATCCTGACCTTGACCTCGCGGCCGAATCCCCCGCCCCTGACCCTTTCGAAATAGGAGCGCCAGTCGCCCGAGTGCGGCGGCGACAGTCCGTATCTTATTCCATCATATCTAGCGAGGTTGCTGCTGGCCTCCGCGCTTGCTATCACGTAATACGCCGCGAGCGCATCGTCGAGCCAGCCAAAGCTCACCTCCTCGACGTCCACGCCGAGACCGGATATCGCGTCCACGGCCCTCCAGAATTCGCTCGAAACGCGCTCGTCCACGCCCTCGCCCACGGCCTCCCTGATGACCGCGGCCCTCCAGCCCGAGACGTCCCATTCCAGCGCCCCGAGGTAATCCGGGACGGGCGCCGCGCTCGACGTGAGATCCATCGGATCGCGCCCCGCGATTATCGAAAGGATCAGCGCCAGATCCTTCGTGCTCCTGGCGATCGGCCCTATCTGATCCATGCTGCTGGCGTACGCTATGAGCCCATACCTGCTGACCCTGCCATAACTCGGCCTGATGCCGAACGTGCCGGTGAAGCTGGCCGGACATCTGACGCTACCTCCGGTGTCGGCGCCGAGCGCCGCCGGTACTAGGCCGGCCGCGACGGCGGCGGCGCTCCCGCTGCTGCTCCCGCCCGGGACCCTCGACGCATCCCACGGATTCCTGGTGGGGCCGAACGCGCTGTTCTCGCCGGTGCTGCCCATCGAGAACTCGTCCATATTCGTCTTGCCCAGGATCACTGCACCTGCCGAGATGAGCCTCGCGACAGCCGTGGCGTCGTACGGCGGCACGTATCCCCTGAGGATCCTGGATCCAGCGGTGGTCTCCAGCCCCTTCGTGTTTATGCTGTCCTTGACGGCGATCGGTATCCCGTGTAGTGGCCCGACGCCCGCGGCCGGGCGCGCATCGCCGGGCGCGCGCTCGTTGAGCGTGAGGAATGAGTTGATGTCGCCGTCGATGCGCCTGATCCTATCCAGCAGGTCGCTTGCCAGCTCCTCGGGATACCTGGGATCGGACTCCGCCGCCTGAATAGCGCCCCAAAGCGTGGGGATGTCCATCTCACATCATCTTGGGAGCCCTCACGTAGCGATCCTTCTTCTTCGGGACGACCCGCATGACCTCGTCCGGGTCGCCGCCCGACGGTTCGTCCGGCCTGTAGGCGGCCTCATCCTCCCCCGCTGCGTACATCGGCTCTATGTCGGATAGGTCCAGCGACCTTAGCCTATCCAGGTATTCGATAACCTTCAGCAAGCGGCTCGTGACCTCGGCCTCCTCGTCCGGGGATATCTCCATCGCGGCCAGCCTTCTCAGCCTGTCGACGTCCACCCGGCTCATGGCGTCAACCTCCTCATGTCCCTAGGATATGCCACGACCTCCCTTATGTTGTCCTGCCCGGTCAGTACCATGAGGAAGCGGTCGAGCCCGAGCCCGAACCCGGCGTGCGGGGGCATCCCGTAGTCGAACATCCTGAGGTGGTATTCGAAATCGCGCGGCTTCAATCCCTTCTCCTTGAGCCTCCTCACCAGCATGGACTTGCTGTGAATCCTGGAACCGCCGCTGGATAGCTCCAGGTCGCCCCACATGAGGTCAAAGCTCTCCGATATCTCGGGCCTCCTGGCCTTCGATTTTATGTAGAACGGCTTCAGCTTCATGGGCCAGTCCGTTATGAAGTAATATCCGCCCAAGAGCCTGCCGAGCTCCCTCAGGTCGCCGATCTCGAGATCGTCCCCGAAATCCTTCTCTATGCCGGCGTCCCTGAGCTTGGAGATGCACTGTTCGTATGTGATCCTGGGGAACGGCGGCGCAGGCATCTCCGGCTCGTGCTCCAGCGCCTGGAAATCGGCCGAGCGTTCCCTCGAGACCATCCCGACTACGCTGGTCACCATTCCCTCTATGAGGTCCATGGCGTCCTCGTAGTCGGTGAACGCCATCTCGACGTCGACGCTGGTCGCCTCGCTGAGGTGGCGGAGCGTCCTCGACGGCTCGGCCCTGAATATCGGACCTATCTCGAAGACGCCATCGAACGCCATCGTAAGCTGCTCCTTGTAGAGCTGGGGGCTCTGCGCGAGGAACGCCTCCCTGTCGAAGTAAAGCACGGGGAAGAGCTCGGCGCCGCCCTCCGTGGCCGTGGCTATTATCTTGGGGGTCTGGACCTCCGTGAGGCCCTTCGATGTCAGGAAATCGCGTATGGACTGCAGCACCGCATGCCTAACGCGGAATATAGCCCCTGCCTTAACCCTCCTGAGGTCGACCGCCCTTATATCGAGCCTGCGATCGATGCCCGGTAGTTCCCCTCCGTAGACGTTGAACGGCGGCTGCTTCCTCGCCCTCGAAACCACGGACGCCCTCGATGGTATCAGCTCCACGCCTCCGGGGGACCTCGGGTCCCTCCTGACGATGCCGCCTATCACAACCGATGAGTGCTGCGGGATCCTGCGCAGCTCCTCCAGGAGCTCGTCCGGTACCTCGCCCTTCTTGGCCGTCACCTGGATCTCGCCCCATCCATCCCTGAGGATCAGGAATGCTATGGATCCTTGATCCCTGATGCTGGATATCCAGCCGGCGACCTTCACGTGCCTGCCGTCCTCGAGCCTTCCAAGCTCAGATGTCCTGTGCGTTCTGAGCATGCGACGCGATGGAGCCGCCGGGCGGGCACATTAAGGTTTCCCGGCGTCCCCATGCGCCGATATCAACTGGTCTAGGATCAAGCCCGCGCGGCCGGCGAGCGATCCGCTGTGGCGCGTTATATCGCTGAAGTTCCTCAGCTCCTGCGGCGTCACGTGCGCGCGGGAGACGAGCTCCTCGTACGACTCCTCCGGAGTCGCACCCCTGGAGGCCAGTTCCCTTATGATCATGGCTATTGTCTCGTAGAGTTCCCAGGGATAGATTATCCACGCATCGGTCTCCGCGACGTAATAATCGGGGATTATCTTGGACCAAGGCTTGACGTGGAGGGTTGCCGTGCGGACGGCGGCCACGCCGCGCGCCTCCATAAGCTCCTTCACGGCCAGCATGCTGTCTCCATAGTCGGCGACATCGTCCACCACGAGGACCCTCCTTCCCCGTATATCGACATCCCCCATGCTCCTGACGACGGGCCGGCCGGCGCTCTCCAGCCCCTCATATCTATCGACCGCCACTAGCTGGTACGGTATGCGCATGCCCTCCGCGGCGAAGAAGTCCTGGAGGGCGCGCAGCACGAAGAGCCCGCCTCTGCCTATGCATATATTCACCTCGGGAATCCATCCGGACGATCTCACGCGATGGTAGAGGTCGAGCGCCAGCTCGTGGACCTCCTCATAGCTGAGCTTCAGATATCTGCGTGCCACGGGGTTTCTTACGTGTGGATGTGTCATGGTTATTAATCTTTTGTGCGTCTCCGGGGGACGTGTTTCATTAAGCCCACCCCCTTAGAGCCGCAGCATCCGGCGCATCTCGTTCAGCCACGGGGGCATCTCCTCCTCCCTCCACACCAGCGGGGACCTCTTCAGGTTCCTGTTCTCGAACACGAAGTTGTGCATGAACATGAACGCTGATAGCCAATTGAGCATGTGCTCG
>JAWDMO010000056.1:0-8477 GCA_046536535.1 Nitrososphaeria archaeon | reverse complement strand
CAGGGATGCGTGCAAGGGGAGCACTGATACCCCCAGAGGGGCAACTCTGAGGGCGACAGAGACCCCAGAACCTCCGAGCTTTAGCGAGGAGAGTATGTCAGAATTCCGGGTCACCTGAATGGGGGACGATTTCACCAGATGCGTTTCCAGCTCGGGATCGCCGGGATGAATTTTGGGCCTACCGGTAAGGACAGGGTGGTTCACTCGTTTGTGGTGGATTCGGCATCGGCGTCCGGGGAAGGCTCCGCACGCTGCTCGATGAATTCTATTCTCCTCTGATCCCTGGAGACCTGCACAACCGTCAGGAAGCCGGCCGACTCCATCTTCAGCAGGACGTCGTCCAGTTCCCTCCGCGCGAGATCCTGCATCCTCTTCTTGAGGGCTTGTATAGATCATTGGCGTCCATTACCTTGTTATCGCGCAGCGTCTCATAGACCTGCCAGTAGAGGTACCTCAAGTCGCGGTCACCGCAATGAAGGCCACCGTATTTAAGGGGTTTGGAGAATGGGGAAACACTCCCTTCGGATGTCGGCGGAATATCAAAGATATGGTTGCCCGGCCCCGCTATAAATCCTACTGTTGAGCCTGTGCTCGAGCTTGGAGAAGTACTCCAGGATATCCCTCGTTATGGATGGTCTTATGAACTGTTGCGCCTTCTCGAAGTCAACATGCCCTACGGAGTCCCTGCCCTCGGACATCGCGCTCAGGGCGGCCTCGCGCACCAGCGCCCTGAGGTCCGCGCCGGTATATCCCTCGGTCCTCCTGGCGAGCTCGGCCATATCCACGCCGCTCGCCAGCGACACCCTCCTCGTCAGTATATTGAGTATCTCCACCCTTTCGTCCGCGGTGGGGGGAGGCACGTAGATCAGAAGATCAAATCTGCCCGGCCTCAGGAGCGCCACGTCTATCAGCTCGGGCCTGTTGGTCGTCCCGATTATGTAAACCCCGGAGAAGTCCTCCAGGGCATCCATCTCCGTGATGAGCTGGCTCACTATTGTCTCGGGGGACCAGCCGCCGGATGCGTATGCCCGGGAGGGGGCGAGCGCGTCTATCTCATCGAATACGATTATCGCGGGGGATGCGCTCATGGCCTTCTTGAATATCCCCCTTATCGCCCTCTCGCTCTCCCCGACCCACTTGCTCAGGAGCTCGGGGCCGCGCACGAGTATCAGGTTAGCGCCCGACTCGTTCGCCAGGGCCTTCGCTATCAGCGTCTTCCCGCAGCCCGGGGGACCGTAGAGCAGTACCCCCCTGGGGGGATCCACCCCGATCCTCCTGAAGGAATCCGGGTCCTTCACAGCCTTGACGAGGTTCTCGGCCAGCTTCGCCTTTATCTGCGCGGCGCCGCCTATATCGCAGAATGAGGTGGGTGACCTCTCCGCGTAGAACTCGCGCAGCGCGGATGGGCCGACCATCTTCATGGCCTCGGAGAAATCGTCTTGGGTGACCCTTATCTTCTCGAGGATCGTGGCCGGTATCTCGCCCATCTCAAGATAATCCTTCGGAAGGGTCCTCCTGAGCGCGTTCATGGCCGCCTCCCTGCAGAGCGCCTTCAGATCGGCGCCGGTGTATCCATGTGTGATCCTGGCGACCTCCTTCATATCCACACCCTTCGCGAGGGGCATGCCCCTGGTGTGTATCTGCAGTATCTCGAGCCTCCCGTGCTGATTGGGTACGCCTATCTCTATCTCCCTGTCGAACCTGCCGGGCCTCCTGAGCGCCGGATCTATGTCGTCTATGCGGTTTGTGGCGCCGATGACTATTATGTTGCTCATGGCCTCCATACCGTCCATGAGGGCCAGCAGCTGCGCTACGACCCTCTTCTCGACCTCCCCCGTGACCTCCTCCCTCTTCGGCGCTATCGCGTCTATCTCGTCTATGAATACGATCGACGGCGCATTCTCCTTCGCCTCGCGGAATATCTCCCTGAGCCTGGCCTCGGACTCGCCGTAGAACTTGCTCATTATCTCGGGGCCGCTTATGACGAAGAACTTGGCGCCCGACTCGTTCGCCAGGGCCTTCGCTATCAGCGTCTTCCCGCAGCCCGGGGGACCGTAGAGCAGTACCCCCCTGGGGGGATCTATCCCGAGTCTCCTGAAGAACTCGGGATGGCGCAGAGGCAACTCCACCATCTCCCTCAACTTGGTGAGCTGCTCGTTGAGCCCCCCTATGTCGTCGTACGTGACGCGCTCCCCCTCCGCCGCGGGCAGGGATCTCTCTATCACGATCTCGGTCGACTCATCGACCACCGCTATCGTGCCGGGCTTCACCGATATCACCTTGAACCTCACGGGATTGCCGAGCAGGACCACCGCGGCCAGGTTGTCCTGGTGCAGGGGCATCCCTATGAGCCGGTTCTTCAGGAACGACAGGAAATCCTCGTCCACCTTGAGTTCCTCCCCGACCGAGGACAGGACTACCTTCTCCGCGACGCGGCGCTTGACCTTACGAACCTCGACGTAGTCGTTCAGCGATACGCCGGCGTTCCTCCTCGTGATGCCGTCTATCCGTATGGAATCGGCGGGCGTCTCCTCGGATGGCCACGCCTGAGCCGCCGTGGGCGTCTTGCCGGTTATCTCCAGTATATCGCCCGATTTTATGTTCAATTCGTCGAACGCCTTCGGGTTGAGCCTAGCCCTGGACTTGCCGACGTCCTTCGGGGCGGCCTCCTTGACGATCAGCCGAAGCGACTTCTGGGACAAAACCTGGATATCGTGCCGGGATGGGGATTATTTTAAGTTAGGGGCCTTTTACGAGCTATAGCGTGTTATCTGCGGCCTCTCAGGCGCCCGAGAGCAGGCTGACCCTGACTATGTCGAGCTCGCCGATGCCATCGACCGATGACAGTACCTGCTCCAGATCGTAAGTCCCCCCCTCCCTCTCATCCATCACCAGGTCTACTATCAAAGCGTTGAGGCCGAATGCTATCGGTTCCTCCAGCGTCCTGACGACGTCCGCTATCCCCTTAAGCGAATCCGATATCCGCTTGCCGAGCTCCTTCAGATCGATCGATACGTCCACCGGAAGCACCCTTATTCTGACAAGTACCTTCGACATCGCCCGCACCTCATGGACCCTCGAATCCACAGTGAGGGCATTTGTACCTTATGCCGCCCTTTCTGCACTTGCTGCATCTCCATATCAGGACTTGGCCGCATTGCGGACAGTAAAAACTGGCTGCGCTGTCGTTCGGAAGGATCGGCTTGTGGCACGACGTGCAACGCGGCGGCTTGTACGTCGCCTTGACGCTATCTATCAGCTCGCTCAATCCACGAAGACACCCTATAACGGGGGGAGGCCATGATAGCCCTATAAATTCCTTTCCCGGGATGGGCCGCGCATCCCCAGCGCGCCGCGCACGCGCCTCGACACCATGCCGGCCAGCACCTTGACGCCGAGCGAAGCCAGCAGCCAGCCACCCAGCCTGTCGAAGTCCGCGCTGACGCCCTCCAGAGCCCCCGCGCTGTTCAGCTGCATCAATATATCCCATACATCGTCGTCGTCGAGGTGCTCGTAGAGTTCGCGCAGGATCCTCTGCGCGGACTCCTCCTTGCCGTATGAGCTCCTCCACGTGCGCTCGTAGAGCCTGTAGGCATCGGCGAGCCCGATGGCGTTCGTCAGATAGCCGGAGATCGCGGGCGACGCCATCTCCGACGCCATGACGCTCAACACATCGCCTCCTCCGGTCATCGGCTTCGCGTTCCCCGCGGAATCCCCGACCCTGAATATGCCCCCGGATCCCGGGCCCGAGAATCCCCCGACGACTATCGGCGACCTTATGATCCTGTAGGGCGCGCAGTCAATCCCGGACGCGATGGCATTAACGGCTGTGTCGACAGATGCTGGCGATGATCCGGCGCCCCCGACCAGCACGTCCCCCTCCAGCGATACCTCCCAGAAGAAATACTCGCGGGACGCCGCCTTATCCACCAATATCCTGATGTATCCGTCCTGCGGCATGTGCCGTGCACGGCACGTATACTGCGTCGCGTAGATCAGGCGGTCGCGCCTGGGATATGCGGCCGCGCCCCTGGCGTCCACCACGACGTCGGCGGCATAGCGGCCGACCCTCGTAACGACGCCGCGGGGACCGATCTCAAGCGCCCTTTCGGAGAGCCTGAAGTCGACGCCGCGGGAGGCGGCGGCATCGAACAGGCACCTCTCAACCGCGCGCCTGTCCACGGCGAGCGCGCCGATTCCGCCTATGTCGAGCTCAAGGCGTCCCCTGCCTCTGACCTCCACTTCACCCCGGTTCAGGCGCACTCCGTCGATCCTGCGGCCGCAGGCGCGGCCGAGCACCTCGAGGCCCTCCCCCGATACTATTCCGGCACATTTGACGGGATAGCCTATCTCGGAATCGTCCTCGACCAGGAGCACCGAATGCCCCCGGGAGGCCAGCTGGGCCGCCGCCGAGAGGCCAGCTGGGCCGCCGCCGACGACCACGACTTCGTATCCCACATGGACCCGATCACGTGGCCTCTATTTGTCTTTGTCCTGGAACCCGGGACGCCCGCGCCGCGCAATCAATTGTTCATATTTTTCAACGCGGCATCACATCGCGATCCATGAAGTTATCTCAAAACCCGTGAATATTAAGGCGACGGGAAACCAGAGAGAGGGATGGTTATCTGTCCGATGGACATGGGCGGCGTCCAGACCCGTCAGCGCTGAGAGGAGGCAGGTGCTATCGTTATATTGGCCATTTGGACCATGGGTACGCATGGAGCCGTACAGCTACAGGTACAAACAGGTGATGGTGGCCCGCACCGACATCGCCATGGGCAAGGGTAAGCTGGCAGCGCAGGTAGCGCACGCAGCGGTCGCCGCCCTGAAGGATGCCGAGGCCAGAAAACCGACGTGGGCGGCGGAGTGGCTCTCCGAGGGACAACCGAAGATAGTCACGAAGGTCCGCAGCCTAGAGGAGCTCACACTCCGGTACGAAAGGGCCCGCGCCATGGGCCTTCCGGCCGCGATAATAACGGACAGGGGATTAACCCAGCTTGAGCCCGGAACCGTCACATGTATCGGCATAGGGCCCGCGCCGGTGTACGATGTGGACAAGGTGACGGGAGATCTCAGGCTTCTCTGACGCGGGAGGCGGAACTCCCCCCGCCCTGGACGTACAACTGGGAATGCTGGTATACTCCACGCGCGCGCCCGGCGCAGGGGGCGTCATCAAGGATCGCCCGGAGGACTTCGTAGTGTCCGAGGTCCTCTCGGAGATGCCCGGCACAGGGGGCATGCGCACGTTCACAGTGACCAAGATTGATAGAAACACCCTGGACGTGGCTGAGGAACTCGGGAAACGCGTCGGATGTAAGATCAAATTCTGGGGCATGAAGGATAAGCGGTCGATCTCAACGCAGTTCATGCAATGCGCCGGAGGCGGGCGCGCGACGCGCTCCGTGATATCCGGCAGGGGATGGAGCGCGACGTCCGTGGGACTCTGGGATGAGCTCGGACCAGCATACTTCGCGGGCAACGCGTTCAGGATAAGGCTGAGGAACTTCAGCGGCGCCGTGGAAGAGGTATCGGATGCTGTGAAATCCGGAGGCATCGCGAATTTCTTCGGATATCAGAGGTTCGGCGCGGTGAACCAGAACCACATGATCGGCAGATGTATAGTTATGAGGAACGCCGCGGGATGCCCCGGGAGGGCCAGCCTGAAATCCGCGCCGAGGCGCATAAGGGCGCTGCTGGTGAATGCATACCAATCATATCTATTCAACATGGCGCTGAGCCGCGTCCTATCGACGGAGGGTGAACTCCCGGCGCGCGCGTCGGTTGTCCATCGCCTAGCCGAAAGGCCTTTCAGGAGGGCGATGGAGGAGCCGCTCGCCAATCCAGCCTCATATGAGGGCACGGTTCCATCGGCGCCTGTACCGGGCTACTCCTATAGGGCCAGGGGAGATGTATACTCTAGGGCGCTCGATGAGGTAATGGCCGCGGAGGGCGTCAGGCCGCGGGATTTCTACGTGGACGATATGCCGGAAGTGAGCGCCGAGGGGGGCTGGAGGCCCGCCGTCGTCCTGGGCAGGATGGATCATCGCGAGGATCCCCCGGACATGATGTTGAACTTATTGTTACAGCGCGGCAGCTACGCCACCGTGTTGCTAAGGGAGATTCTGAAGCCGGAGGATCCGGTCTCGGCCGGACTGGCCACCTGACATGCCGCGGCCGGGGCAGTTAACCCGGCGCCGTCACCAGTCCACGTCGGCGTATCCGAGGAGCCTTAGCGAGTCCAGCAGACCCTCGGCGTAGCCCGCCTCCGCCAGCGCCAGCTCCACGTTGCCCTCGCGCAGGAATCTCTCGGCATCCGACAGATAGCTGTCGACGTTCTCCAGCACTGGATTGGCGCTGGGGACGGCCCGGAGAAGTCCCCTGAATCTGGGCAGCGCCCTCCGGGTCTTCTCCATCGCCGTGTTCGCCAGCCTCGTGCCCAGGGATAGCGGCACCGCGCCGATGGAATTCAGGAGCTCCTCCGGCGCGCCCGAGATAAGCCCGATGGCCTCCGCCTCCGTGTAGTGCAGCCGCCCCGGGACTATTATCGTATGCGGATGTCCGCCGAAGTCCTCGTCGAGCGCGTCGCCCAGCCTGATCACCCTGATGGCCTCCGATTCCGAGTAGAGCCTTGAGGCCACCGCGATGACCCTGTCCCGGCCGAAAACGCCCATGCGCCAGGAGCTCTCGGCCGCGCTCAACTGCTCCAGCGCGCGGCGCACATCGATGCCCTCGCCGCCCGCCGGGTCGTACTGCAGGAGCAGTATCGAGTGCTGCGAACTCCTGAGCGCGGCCGCAACGCCGAAGTACACCCTGTAGGCGGTCTGAGGCGGGCCCTCCACCAGAGTGCCGATGAACCCCAGCTTGTATATATGCAATCCAAGCCTGCTCAACGCCGAGCTCACTATGCTGGACGAATGCCATACCCTGACATCCACGCCCGACTTCATCGCCTCCTGTCTTATCGCGTCATGGGTCGTCGCCACGAAGACGTCGCCCGGGATCAGTATTCCCAGGCAGCCGTCGGCCGCTTCCCTCAGAATCCCTGGGATGTCCTCCAGCGCGTCCCTGTCAGCCTCCACCGCGTTGATTCCCAGGACCGCGCGCAGCTCCTCGATCGCTCGGGAGGCGTCGATGGGAGTTGTGTATGTATCCAGCAATACACGCCCGCATGTCCTCAGCTCCTCGACAGCGCCCACGGGGATCCCCTTGACCCCGTGGACGCCCATTCCCACAAATACAACTGCCATGCGCATCGGGAAATCCCGACGTTAATTTAACTTAACGGAGGGGGGCTCCGTTACCTTAGGCTGACCGGTCCGATGAGCCTGATTCGGAGGAGGAGCCCCCGCCCGGTTCCCGATGAACATAAATTAGATCCCGATCAGGAGGACTCCCCGTCCCGTAGGGCATGTGCGATTTACCCCCATTTCTCGGGGCTCTCGCTGAGTCGCGCCCGTTGTTAAGCTTAAATAAACGTCGGCAGTGTGCCCGTAGGGGCCCGTAGCTCAGCCAGGTAGAGCGACCGGCTCTTAACCGGTCGGCCGCGGGTTCGAATCCCGTCGGGCCCGCAATCATATACACAGTATATAGATATAGTCAATGAGCGAACTAGTTGTGAGACGCTAAACGTAAAAATGAGGAGTGGTGACCCTATACGATGAGCGAGAAGACTGCGGAGTATTATGATATGGCGCTATCACTCAGCAAGTTCTACGGCGGGAAGATACAGGTGGTCCCAAAGGTGCCCGTGAGATCCCTGGACGACTTCTCCATCTGGTACACGCCGGGTGTCGCCGGGGTCTCAAATACCATAGCGAAGGATCCCGATAAGAGCTTTGAGCTCACGAGCAGGTGGAACACCATAGCCATAGTCACCAACGGCACCAGGGTGCTGGGGCTCGGCAACATCGGCCCCGAGGCCGCGCTGCCGGTGATGGAGGGCAAGGCCATGATATTCAAGTACTTGGGCGGTGTGGACGCATTTCCGCTGGTCGTTAGGGCTAAGACGAAGGAGGAGCTAGCGGAGGTGGCGGAGCGCGTCTCCCCCGCATTCGGAGGGATCAACCTCGAGGATATAGCGCAGCCCGACTGCTTCTACCTGCTGGACAGGCTCAGGGAGACGCTGGATATACCGGTATGGCACGACGATCAGCTAGGTACGGCCGCCGCAACGCTCGCCGGGCTCCTGGGAGCGCTGAAGGTGGTGGGCAAGAAACTCAGCGACGTGAAGATAGTTATGTTCGGCGCCGGGGCCGCCAATATAGCGGGCGCCAGGCTCCTCATAGCCGCCGGTGCGGACCCTAAGAAGATCATCCTGATAGACAGCAAGGGCGCGCTGCACCCCGAGAGGAGCGATATGGATAAACTGCAGTTCATCCACCCGTGGAAGTACGAGCTGGCGCTCAAGACCAATGGCGAAAGGATCGAGGGCGGCCTGGATGAGGCGGTCGTCGGCGCGGACGTGCTGATAGCCG
>JAWDMO010000055.1:0-8802 GCA_046536535.1 Nitrososphaeria archaeon | reverse complement strand
CGATGACCGCCACCTCGGGTCCCGGGCTGAGCCTGATGGCCGAAGGAATCTCCCACGCGTACGTGGCTGAGATACCCTTCCTCATAGTCGACGTGAACAGGGGAGGGCCCGGCCTGGGAACCACCGAGCCGGAGCAGAGCGATTACCTGTTCGTCACTAGGTCCCTGGGGCACGGGGGATCCAGGGCGATAGTGCTAGCGCCGGAGAGCGTCGGAGAGGCCATGGAGCTCGTCAACAGGGGATTCCGCCTGGCGTTCGAGTACCGGATACCGGTGGTCATCCTGACGGACGCGATAGTCGTGCACATGAGGGAGACCGTGGATGCGCCCGAGCTGCGCCCCGTCCAGGATGGGGTCCCGCCCTGGGCCGTGAGGGGGAAGCGCGACAGGGGGACGAGGAACGCCCTCACGACCGGATTCCTGGATTCCCGGGAGCTCAAGGCATTCAAGGAGGGGCTCGAGCGCAAGTGGAGGAGGATCTCGGAGCGCGAGGCATCGTACGAGTGTCGCATGTGCGATGACGCCGAGGTCATATACGTCGCGTTCGGGATATCGGCGCGCGTCGCGGCGGAGGCCGTGCGGGAGCTCCGCGGGAGGGGCACCGCGGCGGGGCTCTTCAGGCCCATAACTCTGGCGCCGTTCCCGTCGGGCGCCCTGGCCGGGCTCCGCGGGAAGGGGATCAGGTTCGTGGTGATGGAGATGAACGAGGGGCAGATGTATCGCGACGTCCGGGAGGTCCTGGGTCCCGACGAGGGCGTCGAGTCGATTCCCATGATGGGCGGCATCATCACGCGGTCGGAGGTGTCCTGATAGATGGGCGCAGAGGTCAGACAGGCCACGAGGATCGGTCTGCTCTACGATGGGAAGGCGAGCACTTTCTGCCCGGGATGTGAACAGGGCCTGCTCCTGAAGCTGATAGCCAGGGCGCTGGAGGAGCTGGGGGTGGCGGACAGGGCCGTCACGGTGGGCACTGTGGGCTGCTCATCCCTGGGGTACCTACTGTTCGACTCGGACTTCGTCCAGGCGCCGCACGGCAGGGCACCGGCGGTCATGGCCGGGATCAAGCTCGTGGAGCCGGACGCGGTCGTCTTCGCCGTCCAGGGCGACGGCGACGCGCTGTCCATAGGGCTGCAGGAGCTCCTCTACGCGGCGGACAGGGGGATCCCCATGACCGTCTTCATGTACAACAATATGACGTTCGGCATGACGGGGGGACAGATGGCCCCCACGACCATCCCGGGCATGAGGACAACTACCACGCCGAGGGGGAGGGACGTAAAGCTCTCCGGAAGCCCCATCGACGCTTGCCGGCTCCTATCGGCGGTCGATGGCCCCGCGTACATCAGGAGGGCAATCCTGGCGCCCAGGCCGCTCCGCGTCAAGGGCAAGATATTCTACTCCACCAGGGAGGCGCTGGAGGCTTACAGGATAGTGCTGAACGCGTTCAGGGCACAGCTCAAGGGCGGATTTTCGTTCGTCGAGTTCGTCGGCACATGCAACGTGAACTGGAGGATGGGCGTCGACGAATCCAAGGCGTTCGTCCACGAGGTCGGGGCAAAGTATTTCCCGCCTGGGCTGTGCAGGGATGTCTATGGCCTCGAGGGAAGGGGGAAAGTTTAGGGTGCTGGCCTCCGGCAGGGGGGGCCTGGGCGTCATAGAGCTCGGCAACTTCATAGCATACTACATGATGGCCGGGGGAAAGCGCGCATCGGTGGTCCCGGTCTACGGCCCCCAGACGAGGGGCGGCAAGGTCGAGGTCATGGTCGTCGGGGCCGCGGGATCGGTCGATAACCCGATCCCGACATCGTTCGACGCGCTGATAGCTGTGGACTCGCCGGCGCTCGAATCCCTCGAAAGGTTGACTGAAGGCGGCTTCATCATCTACAACGAACCGCTGGTGGAGGCCGCGCACAACGGGCGCGTCCGCGCGTTTTCGGCGGAGGGCACCCGGATAGCCGAGGAACTGGGCGCGGGAAAGCTCAGAGAGCCCAGGGTGCTCACCAGCGCCGCCCTCTTTGGCGTATTCCTGGCGGCGCTGGGCGGCGATGCCTATGTGGAGGGCCCCGTGAGGGTGGCGCTGGCGGGCAGACCTCCAGAGATCGTGGAGCTGAACGTGGAGGCCGCGCGGCGCGGATACGGCTCGCTCAAGGGGCCGCTGTAGGGTCGACGCTCGGTATACAATCGATTCATCTAGGTATGCGCATCCATGGAATGTGTCGACACTGCGTCGAATGCCCCTTCGACCGTCCATCTATATATTATCCGAATCCATGGATTCCCGACCACGCCCTCGGCTTGAACTTCCGCTGTTCGATCGGCGAAAGAACGCGCGGAGCCCCTCCAGCCCCCTGAGCAGCTCCTCCTCGCGCTGGCAGAACGATATCCTGAACCGACCCTCCCCGGATGGGCCGAACCCGATGCCCGGGACGACCGCGACGCGCTGCTCCCTCAGCAGCATCTCGGCGAGCTTCACGGAGCCGACCTGGAGGCCATATCTCGGGAACGCGTAGAACGTGCCCTCTATGCGATTGACGTCGAGTCCATCGATGCCCTCCAGGGCTTCCACGACGATCTTCCTCCTCCTGGCGCACTCGTCCTTCATCGGCGCGACGAGCCTCTCCTGATTGTCCAGCGCGTAAGCGGCCGCCGCCTGTATGAACGGAGGGAAGCAGCTCATGGTATGTTCAACGTATTTGTTGATAAGCGAGAGTATCCCGCGGCCCGCCACCACATATCCGGCCCGCCACCCTGTCATTGAGAAGCTCTTGGATAGGCTGAAGATCGATATCACCGTGTCCGGGGAGTCCTCCAGGGATCCCACCGAGAAGTGCGTGCCCTCGAATATCACGTCCTCATATGCCTCGTCGCTCAGCACGCGGATGCCCCTGTCGTGCGCGAATTCGTAGAGCTCCTCCAGGGCGCTCCTTTCGAATACCCTGGCCGTGGGGTTGGACGGCGTGTTGACCACGATAGCCCGGGTCCTATCGCCGGTCCTCCTCCTGATCTCATCGATGTCCAGCGAGAAATCGTCGGAGAGCCTGTATCTGATGGGCCTTCCGCCGGCGAGGGTCACAGCCTCGGAGTAGAAATACCCGGGATCCGGGACGAGGACCTCCCCTCCCCTGTTGACCACCGCCTGGAGCGCCGCCGCCAGCGCATACTTGTTGGGCATGAACGCGACATCACCGGGTTCCGCATGTATGCCGTTCAGCCTCCTGACCTTTCCAGCTATGGCGTTCCTCACAGCCCTGGTCCCGAGCGCCTCCACGTAGTGGGTCTGGCCCTCCACCATAGCGCGGTGCGCGGCCTCCACGATCTCGGCGGGCGTGGGAAAGTAGGGCTCGCCCGGGGCGAGCGAGTACACCTCGAGACCCCTCGACTTCATCTCTATCGTCCTGTACATCATCTCGAGCGTCGGGGACTTCGGCAATCCTCTGAGGAACATCGTCGGTGGATGGAACCGCTCCCTTTTTACCGTAACTGCGCGCCTACGTCAGAACGCGATAACCTGATAGCCGTCATCGATCTTCCTCGCGGACTGCACGCCGCCCATGACCTCGTCCGCGATCGGCATGACCATCCCGTCGTTGAAGCCCAGGTTTTTGAGCGAAACACCGCAGTATGAAACGTCTATGCCCGCGTCCTTCATGCCCCTGATCAACCCCTCCATCTGCTGAGCCGTGGCCGCGTCCTTCAGGAGATTTTCAACGCCCCTGCCCAGGAACATGAATGAAACGTCTGCGCCGGCGTTCCTCCTCGCGCCCAGCGCAAATGAGATGGCCATATTTGTGTTGTTTATATCATCCCTCCCGCTCGTGCATATCACGAATATCTTGGCCATTGTACCGATACATGTTAACTTCAATATAAATTTTTACCCAGCTATGGTGCTAATATCATAACAGCGATCCACCGGTATTCAATCATCATCCGCGGCAACGCCATGTGACGTGCGTTGTCGAGGTCAGCCCCTATCCGCTGTACTTCCCAGCCAGGTATCCGCCGAACACGAGCGCCCAGAAGAGGATCGGATAGGCTATCATCCTCTCCATCCCGCCCCACCCCAGGGATGCATAGTACTCGCCGACGTACATCGCGAGGGCTATGAGGGCCACCGCCCCGAGGACCACGGACGTTATGGCCAGTGCGCGCGGCTGGATCCTGTAGGAGAAGATCGCGGTTATGCCCCCGAACAGGAACGTGATGAGGGAGAATATTGTGTGGAGCCCGTGCGGTGATCCCTCCGGGAACATGCCGACGCCGATCGCGCCCATCCCGGCCAGTATCATCGCGACCGTGAAGGGCATCCTGAGCGCCCTCAGCAGGAGCGCCCCGGCGATGAGCACGAGTACGCCGAAGATCACTATCGACGAGTTGAATATCGGGGCGGTGGACCCGACGCCCAGGTCGCTTATGTAGTTCGAGTGGACGCTATACCCCGGATACAGCGACTCGGCGATCGCCATCGAGATCAGGAACTGAAGCGTGCCGATCAGGGCGAAGTAGCCGGCGAGCCTCCTGGAATCCACAGTTATGAAATATCGCGGATATTGATAAACCCAGCGATGGGCATCATGCGCTCCGCGCATGCTTATGGAGATCGCTTCACTTGACGACCAGGACCGGCCTCCTGGAGCCCGTCACTATACCCATCGATACGCTGCCCAGGAGCACCCTCTTCAGGGTCGAGAGCCCCCTGCTGCCGGTCACGATCAGGTCCGCGCCGATCGCATCCGCTTGTTGGAGCACGGATTCCACGGGATCCCCCACCAGTACGGATCCCTCGGCCTTCACCCCCCTGGATCCTGCTACGTCGACCGCTTCGCGCACGTCGCGCTCGGCGCGTCCCCTCAGTTCCTCGATCAGCCTGTCATCGAGTTCAAGCCCGACCAGGGTTGCAGTGTCCACGACCTTGATCACGTGCAGGTGGGCGCCGCTGCTTGCGGCGATTTCCACGGCGACGTCGAGCGCCCTCTTGGAGTTCTCCGATCCATCGTATGCCAGGAGCAGTTTGCTGAACATCGTCTCGATACGTGAGGGCGATCCTTATTAAGTTCTATCGTCATCGAGCAGAATGGATGCCGGGCTCCAGCAGTCCGCGCTGTAACGGACCCCGGCGTCTCTGTAAATAATTATTAGCATGGAATCCGCTGCCTGTATGTGGGCAAGCGTGGAGGACCCCGGGTCTCCTTCGGGCCGTCGTGGATAGCGCTCCTGACGGAGGTCGATACGGCATCGATCGTGACCGGGCTGCAGGTGGGGGCTGCGCAGGGTTGCCTGATGGCGCTTGCCGCGCTCGCGCTGACCGTACCGCTCTTCTTCGTGCACGAGGTGGCGGGTTCCATGGGTCCGGCGTCCGGGATGGGTATGGGGGGTGCCGTCAGGAAGCTCTTCGGGGTGAGGGCCGCGTCCGCATTCGCGCTCCTGATGTCGTTATCGGATGTCGTGGGCTACGCGGCGCAGTACGCGGGCATAGCCCTCGCGCTGCGCATAATGGGGCTACCGGTCGTCCCCGGACTCCTGGCTGCGCTGCTGGCCACCGTGGCAATAGCGCGGCGGTCCGGCAGCTGGCATCTGAGGGCGGCACTGCTTGTGCTGAGCATGTTCCTGGTCGGCACGGTGATAGCGTCGGCGGCCGGCTCCTCTACCCTTCTAGCGCGCTCCTGCACATCGGGAGGGCCACGGCCGGGCGCGCAGTTCTACTTCATGCTGGCGGCCTTGGCCGGGGCGACGATATCGCCGTGGTCAATTGCGTTTCACTCCGGAGCCCGGAGGATCCGCGCGGAGACGCGCGCCCTGAGGACGGAGGTGCTGGCCGGGTCCCTGGCGTCCCAGGCGATAATAGCCATGGCGATCATCACCGGCGTTGCCCTCGGCGGAACATTGTCGCTCGGGAACCTCGCCGACGCCCTCAGACCGCTCGGTCATATGGCGCCATACGTGCTCGGCGCCGGGTTCATCGGAGGAAGTCTGCTGGCGCTCGCCGCAATATCGATGTCATCCACGTGGAGGACCATAGGGGTCCTCGGGGCCAGGAGGGGGGCGGCGGTGTTCGAGCTGACGCCGGTAATCGAGGGAGGAGCGGCCATGGCGGTGGTCGTCATCGCAGGGAATCCGATCGACCTCATGGTGGACCTCATGGTGGCCGTGACCCTGATACTGCTGCCGCAGCTCTACCTGCTGGGGCGCGTGGCCTCGGAGGAGATCATGGGCCAGCACAGGCTGAGGGGATTCAGGGCGCTGGCCTACTGGCTTTCCTCGGCATTCATAGCGCTGAGCGGCGCGCTCGCCGTTACGATGATGGTGAACTACCCCGCCCTCACGGCAGGGCTTCCCGCTTCAAGGCCCCGCCTTGCCCGCTGAAAGCGGGTAGAGGGCGGAGCTCCACGGGCTCCAGGGGCGGTTTCCACCCCGATCCCCTCAGGATATTGAGGGATGCGTTGTGGTCGCGATCCGCGGCCCGGCCGCACCCGGGACGGACGAAGACGCGGTCGGAGAGCCTCATCCCCCCTCGCGGGAGGGATCTTCCGCCCCAAAAACCCCAATGAGATAATGGCGACAAATCTCGCCCTTTAGAGTAGGAGGGGATCGGAAAAGTATCCATCCAACCACAGGTGGGGAACTTCCTTGATCCTCGGATGGGGATGGACTGTGTTGAACGCGCTTCTCTTGGGTCTTATACACCCTCGGGCCAGGGGGTGGGCTCAATGAAACGATATTCTACCGGAGGTCCTCATATCCATAGCTCACCCCATGGGAGCGCCTCCTCTCAATGGTGTAGGCGGCGGCCACCCCGACGAAGTAGAGCGCAGAGAGTATGATCCCTATCACCGTCTCCATTATCCCGCCGGTGGTCCCGGGCGATATTATCCACGCAATTATGAATGCCCCGAGCACGCCCCACCTCCAGTTCCTCCTCCACGTCCGCGCGCCGACGACGCCGAGGAACGTGAGCACGCCCATGACCAGGGGGTACTCGAAGGCGACGCCCGTCGCCACGGTGAGCGAGATGACCATGCTCACGAATGCCCTGAGGCTCAGCGTGGGCTCCACGCCGAGCACCTGCGTGTAGTGCAACACGAAATCCATCATCAGGGGGACCACGACCAGGTACGCGAACGCGGAGCCTGCGGCGAAGAGCCCGAACGCCGGCAGCACTGCGTACTTTATTGCATTTCTCTCGTGTTTGTACAGCCCCGGGGACACGAATGCCCAGAGCTCGCGGACCGCCACGGGTATCGCCACGAAGAGGGAGAGGAAGAACGATACGTAGAGCGACGCGAACAGCGGATCGAACGGGTTTATGTTTATCAGGTGGAGCCCCGGCGGCAGCTCGTTGTATATGAACGCCCTTATCAGGCGGCTGGAAACGCTATCGTATATGCTGGGGTAGGGCACCGGTATCGTGACGCCGTAGAGCGACACATCCCTGACGTCGAACGCCGCCGTTAGGAAGAACGTGACGCCCAGCGCCACCAGTATCCTCCTGAGCCTGCGCAGGAGCTCGCTTATGTGCGAGAGGAGGGGCCTGCGCTCGGCCCCCCGGCGCTCCTCCCTGACCTCAGCCCTGGCCATCCCCGCCCCGCACCCGCCCCGACTTCAGCTCCTCTATCTCCTCCCTGAGACGCCTCACCTCTTCCTCGAGCTCCCTCACATGCGGGTCGTCCGGCGCCGTGGGCTGCCTGGCGTATGGACGCGCACGGGCGGGCCCGGCCCTCGCCTCCGCCCCGACGTCCCCGGCCACGCCCCTCGCGACCTCGTCCCCGATCCCCGTCAGCTCCTCCATGTTCAGCTCCCTCGTTATCTCCTTCCTGAACTCCTGTTCCGACTTCCTCAGGTTCCCCACGAATTTCCCCAGCTCCTTCACCTGGCCGGAGACGTCACGCTCCCCTCCGAGCAGCAGTATGGCCACGACTACCACTATCAGGACGTCGGTGAGGCTCCCTATCATCGGCCCACCCCACCGGCGCTTCTACTTTCCGCTCCCCTTCTTCAGCTCCTCCAGCTGCCTCTGGAGCTCCGCTATCTGGGATTCCAGCTGCTTTGACTTATCGTCCCTCTGGGCCGCGGGCGATGAAGCCGACTGGGTCGAAGTCGAGGTCGAGGTCGGGGATTCCTGCACCATTTTGCTGAGCTCCATCTCCGACTCCACCTTCCCCTTCTTGTACTCCCCCACGGCCCTGCCCATGGAGTGAAACAGCTCCGGTATCTTGCTAGCGCCGGCGAACAGCACTACCGCTACTATTATGATTATGATTATATCCGTAGCGCTACCTAGCAATTGACCTTTCCACCTCCATCATACTTGCGATTACCCCTGTCTTACTTAAGCATTGCGCGAACCGATCTGTATGGAGGCACATAGAATACCTGGGGGTCGGTTCCGAGCTCTGGGAGCAGCTGTTCAGCATTTCCATTCCTTATTACCTGTGATACTTCACTGTTGGGATGTCAAGGTCACCAAATATCCTTGCGCTTACAGGGCAAACTTTAACGCACGGAGCATCTTCGCATTGCTGGCAGGCAAGCGTGCCTTATTACTCCCACATTAATTTTTTGATTAAAATAGCTTTCATTTTTCAACATAATTCACCTAAATATCCAGAGATGTTTAGCCTTTTCATCCGGCTCCAAGGGCAATATCTCTGCCCCCAGCGCATAAACGCTCGGCCAAAGTATTGCTGCAGCTGTAAACATCAGCATCAGACCAAACGTCGGGGAATATGCAAAGTTTGAAATTGTTAAAGTGAGCCACACATACGGTCTAAGCTGCTGTGGGACTATTATTAATGAATACTTGCTC